>NZ_JBEZEB010000002.1:0-284757 GCF_040648615.1 Catellatospora sp. NPDC049111
CTGAGACGAGATCAAAGTCGATGTGATAGGCCAACGTCTATGGCAAACGGAGCGGGGCCCGCGCCGCGGAGTGCGGCGGGGCCCCGGTCGGGGGTGTGGGGCGGGGTCAGCGCAGGCGGGCGATGACCGTGGAGCCGCCGGAGACGCGGTCGCCGGGGGCGACCAGGGCCTCGGCCTTGTCGGCGGGCAGGTAGACGTCGGTGCGCGAGCCGAAGCGGATCAGGCCGAAGCGCTCGCCCTTGGCCAGCAGCGCGCCGATCGGGGCCCGCTGCACGATGCGCCGGGCGATCAGGCCGGTGCGCTGGGCGACCACGACCCGGCTGCGCTCGGGGGTCTCCAGCACGGTGTACGCCGCCACGTTGTGCTCGGCCTCGGGCTTCATCGCGTTGGCGTACCCGCCGTCCTCGACGAAGTAGTCCACCACCTTGCCGGCCACCGGGGCCCGGTTGACGTGCACGTCGAACACGGACAGGAACACCGCGATGCGCAGGAACTCCTCGTCGGCGAAGCGCTCGTCGTAGATGTGCTCCACGCTGAGGACCTTGCCGTCGGCGGAGGCGACGACCGCGCTCGGGTCGGCGGGCACCTCACGCTCGGGGTCGCGGAAGAAGGCGGCCACGGGGGCGGCCAGCAGCGCCGGGAGCACCCACGCCTTCGACTTCGGTCGGGTGGCCTTGAGGAACGCGGCCGCGCCCAGCGCGATGCCGGCCGCCGCGACGCCGTTGGAGTCGATGTTCATGGTGCCGTAGAGCGGCACGCTGGACGGCCGGAACGCCGGGCTGAGTTTGGCGGCCACGGCCGGGTCGACGTCGGTGAAGCGCAGGCGGTGCACGCGTACCGGCGGGGTGTTGCGCAGCACCAGGTCGGAGCCGACGCCCTGGCGGGCCGCGATGCGGTCGAGCTCGTCGGTCGCGCCGCCGGACAGGCCGGGCAGGGCCACCGCGGCGATGATCAGCAGACCGCCCTCGGCGACGTACTTGCTCAGCTGCTCGACGGTGTTGCGGGCCTCCTCGCCGGAGCCGACCACCGGCTCGGCGACGATGACCAGGTCGGCGGCCTCGGCCGCGGCCAGGTCGTCGACGACCTTGACCCGCTCGGCGAGGAAGCTGCCCAGGGTGGTCAGGTGGCCCGCGACGCCCGTGTCGGCGGCGACGACGGTGAGCTTGTCGCCGGGCAGCAGCGCGTCCAGCGCCTCGGCCAGCACCAGCGAGTCCGCGGACGCGCCGACCAGCAGGGCCGTCTTGGGGCCGGCGTGGCGGGCCAGCTCGGTGGTCAGGGTGCGGGCGGCGCGGTCGCCGATCCGGATCTGGCCGAGCGGGCCCAGCGCGGGGGCGCCGGGACGATCGGTCGGGTGCTGGCTCATTCCTTCTCCTCAGTGCGCTCTTCGGCGGCGTGACCGGGCGTCGTGGTCGGTTCGCTGCGCTCGCTCACGCCTGCTGCTCGCTGCGCTCGTCGGCAGCCTGGCCGAGCGGGTCGTGCTCGCTCACGGCGGCTGCTCCTCGTCGTCGTCGACCGGTGTGTGTCTCACCGGTCAGCATAGAGCGCCCCTCACCGCGGGCTCGCGCGGTGAGGGGCGCTTGGTGGGGGATGCTCAGCCGGCGTGCTCGGGCTCGGCCCGTTCCGCCTGCTCTGCCTCGTCCGGCGCGGGCTCGACCGCGGCGGGCTCGGCGGCCCGCCGGGGCGACAGGGCCCCGAGCACGGCCAGCACACCCAGGATCATCAGGCCGCCGGCGATGAACCAGCCCAGCGAGGGCAGCTCCACGTCGATGACCTCGCGGGCCAGGAACGCGCCCGCGACGAGCAGGAAGACCAGGCCGAAGAAGAGCGATACCGAGTCGGTGCGGTGGTTCTTCACCGGATCACCTCCGCGTGACCGAGGTTGACGTCGAGTACGAGCTTGAGCTTGCCGGGGCCCGGCTTGCCGTCGTCGCCGAGGCTGGTCTGGGTGTCGCGCTGCCCGGCCCCGCTGATGCTGCGGCCGAACACGTCGGCGTCGGCCAGGTTGACCTCGGTGACGACCGTGACGTCCACGTCCGGCGGCACGATGACCGTCAGGTCGCCGCCGGTGATCTGAGCGGTGACCTGGATGTCCTTACCGGTCAGGTCGAGCCCGGTGAGGTCCAGGGTGGCCTCGCCGAAGCGGTGCTCGTATCGGTCGTGCAGGTCGTCGAAGGTGGTCGGGGCCCAGGTCACGCTGCCGGCCTGGGTGCGCTCGCGGCTCCAGTCGCCGCTCGCGGCGGCCATCGGCAGGGCCAGGGCGAGCGCGATGCCGATCACGATGTAGCCGCGGGCGCGGCCGAACCACGCGCCGATGACCAGGCCGACGCCCACCACGGCGAGCGCGGCGGCGACGTAGGTGCTGCCCGGCACGGACCGGCCGGTCATGTCGATCATGGCCAGGGCACCGAGCGTGAGCATGGCCAGCCCGAAGATCAGCCGGCCGAGCCGGGACGGCTCCCGCTTCACCTTCGGCGCCTTGAGCGGGGGCGGCGGAGGAGGCGGGGCGGCGGGGGCGTACGGCCCGTGCGGGGCGAACGGGGGCCGGTAACCGGTCGGCTCCACGGGCGGTGCCGGCACGGTCACCGGGGCCGGTGCGGCGGCCGGCACGGTGACCGGCTGCGTCGCGTAGTCCGGGGGCAGGTAGGTCGCGCCGGGCCGGCTGCGCGGCTGCTGGCCTGCCGTGTTGCGGCTCACCACCAGCGCGGCGATGACCAGCCCGATCGCCGCGATCACGGCGACCTCGAAACTGTTGGTCACCGCCCCGATGAGGATCACCGTCAGCACGCCGATCACCAACGTCAGCGTCGACGAGGTGCTGGAGTAGCCGCGGCCGAACAGCGCCTCGACCGGCGAGGAGCTGTCGCCCTCGGCCGGGGTGAGCAGCCAGGCCGCCAGGTAGATGACGACGCCCACCCCGAAGACGCAGAGCACGCCGATCAGCACCCGCCACAGCAGCGGGTCGGTCTTGGTGGCGCGGCCCAGCGCGCCGCACACGCCGGCCAGGTAGCGGCCGTGCCGCGGCCGGATCAGGCCGTACGGCGCCGCCCAGGACACGTACGGTGAGGTGGGCTCGCCCTGGGGAGGGGGTGGAGCCTGCGCCGCGGGCGGAGCCTCCTCGGAGGGCGCCGCGCCGGGGGGCGTCGGGGTCTCATCGCTCATGCTGTCGATAGTCCCGCTGAGCAGGCCTGACCTGCCTCAGGCGGCGACCCTGAGCGGACCCTGAGAATGTCGCACGGCCCATCTCCGGGGCCTCACCCGTGGGCGATGGCGCACCTCCCGTGAAACCATCGGTGCTGTGCAGCCCTCCGTGCCGGAATACCCCCGCCTGACCCGCTCCCGCTCCGACCGCCTGGTCGCCGGGGTGGCCGGGGGCATCGCCGCGAACACCCGGCTGTCGCCGACCCTGATCCGGATCGCCTTCGTGCTGCTGCTGCCGATCAACGGCCTGGGCGCGCTGCTGTACGCCGCCTTCTGGGCGGTACTGCCGGCCGGACCGGGGGAGACCCGGCCCCGCTCGCTGCTGCGGCTGGCTCCCTTCGTGCTGGCCGGGCTGGCGCTGATGACGGTCAGCACGCTGATCAACCACAACGGCGGGATCGGGATGACCGTCGGCTGGCTGGTCGCCCTGGTCGCGGTCGGCGCGGGCATCATCTGGCACCAGAGCGACCCGGACCGCCGCCAGCGCTGGTCCGACGAGTCGCCGTCGGCGCCCTGGCTGGCCGCCCTCTCCGACGGCGACCGCCGGATCTACCTGCTGCGCTTCCTGGCCGGCGGGGTGCTGGTCGCGGTGGGCATCCTCGGGCTGGTCTTCCTCTACTCCCCGGTCGCCAACATCTCCTGGGCCGACATGTGGCGGGCGATCGCGTTCGCGCTGGTGGCGCTCGCCGGCGTCGGCCTGGTCGCGGCCCCGGTGCTGTGGCGCACGCTGACCGCGCTGCGCGCCGAGCGCGAGGGCCGCATCCGCGAGCAGGAGCGCGCCGAACTGGCCGCCATGGTGCACGACCAGGTGCTGCACACGCTGGCGCTGATCCAGCGCAACGCGGGCGACCCGGCCGCGGTGCAGCGCATCGCCCGCGGCCAGGAGCGCAGCCTGCGCAACTGGCTCTACCAGCCCACCGGGTCGCCGACCGAGCATTTCGCCGCCGCGCTGCAGCAGGCGGCCGCGGAGGTGGAGGACACCTACGGCATCGCGGTGGAGGCGGTGGTGGTCGGCGACCGCATGGTGGACGACAAGGTGACCGCGATCGTCGCCGCGGCGCGCGAGGCGCTGGTCAACGCGGCCCGGCACGCCAAGGTCAAGACCGTGTCGTTGTACGCCGAGGCGGAGCCGACGATGCTGAGCGTGTTCGTCCGCGACCGGGGCGTCGGGTTCGACCCCAACGGTGTCGAGGAGCGGCGGCACGGCGTCCGTGGTTCGATCATCGGGCGCATGTCGCGGCACGGCGGCCACGCGGAGATCCGCAGCGAGGTCGGAGAGGGCACCGAGGTCAGACTGACCATGACGGTCACCTCCCCGAAGGAGCCCAAGGAGACGCCGGCATGAGCGCGGTCACCGGAGATGAGCGGGCATGAGCGAGCGCAGCGAGGCAATCATCGGGCACTGGGCGGCTCAGGCACGTGACGAGCGCAGCGAGGAGAGGGCATGAGCGAGCAGCGGTTGCGGGTGTTCCTGGTCGACGACCACGGGATGTTCCGGGCGGGTGTGCGGGCCGAGCTGGGCGCGCACGTCGACGTGGTCGGCGAGGCGGCGACGGTGGCCCAGGCCGTGTCGATGATCGGGTCGGTGGTCCCGGACGTGGTGCTGCTGGACGTGCACATGCCCGACGGCGGGGGCCGCGCGGTGCTCGACGCGGTGCGCAAGACCCAGCCGCAGGTGCGTTTCCTGGCGCTGTCGGTCTCCGACGCGGCCGAGGACGTGATCGGCCTGATCCGGGCGGGCGCGCGCGGTTACGTCACCAAGACGATCTCCCCGGACGACCTGGTGGACGCGATCCGCCGGGTCGCCGACGGGGACGCGGTCTTCTCGCCGCGGCTGGCCGGCTTCGTGCTGGACGCCTTCGCCGCGCGCCCGGACGCCCCCGTGGCCGACCCGGAGCTGGACCAGCTGACCAACCGGGAGCGCGAGGTGCTGCGGCTGCTGGCGCGGGGGTACGCGTACAAGGAGATCGCCAAGGAGCTGTTCATCTCCATCAAGACGGTGGAGACGCACGTGTCCAATGTGCTCCGCAAGCTGCAGATGTCCAACAGGTATGAATTGTCGCGTTGGGCAGCAGATCGACGCCTCGTGTGACTCTCGGTATCGCCCACAGGCTGGGATGCCAGTTACCATCGTGTTTCGTTCCTCGATCGACTACGGCGCTGACCAGCACAAAACCCGCTGGTCAGGGGGCGACGTAGAGATGTGAAGCATTTCTTTGCGGGATATCGGCGTCGTCCCGTCTCGGTAACGGGTTGGTATCAGGCCCTTCCGGCGCGTGCTCGCGGGGTGCGAAAGTGTGGCCACCTCACACCCCCTCGTGAGCGCCTGAGGAGGCACACGCATGCGTGGGATTACCCCATGGAAGGTGGCAGTCGGTCTGACCGCTGTCGCCCTGGCCGCGGCTGGTTGCACCAGCACGCCTGAGCCGGAGACCCCCAAGAACGACGGCTCGTTCATCATCAGCTGGGGCGAGCCCCAGAACCCGCTGGTGCCGGCCGGTACCTCGGAGACCCAGGGCGGCGTGGTCATCGACGCGCTCTTCACCGGTCTGACGAACTACGCGGCCGCCGACGCCAAGACCGAGATGGCGAACGCCGAGTCGATCACCTCCGCTGACGGCGGTACGACCTGGACCGTCAAGCTCAAGTCGGGCTGGAAGTGGCACGACGGCACCCCCGTCACCGCGAAGAACTACGTCGACGCGTGGAACTACGCCGCGTACACCCCGAACGGCCTCATCAACGGCACGTTCTTCGGTGACATCAAGGGCTACGCCGACGTCACCAGCGAGGACCCGGACGGCGAGGGCCCGAAGGAGGCTCCGAAGCCGGCCAAGGACAAGATGGACGGTCTGAAGGTCGTCGACGACACCACGTTCGAGGTGACCCTGGGCGGCCCGTCGAACCTGTGGCCGATCAAGGTCGGTTACTCGGCGTTCATGCCGCTGCCGGACGTGTTCTTCAAGGACCCGGCCGCCTTCGGCCAGAAGCCGGTCGGCAACGGCCCCTTCAAGCTCGAGTCGTGGACCAAGAACGTCGAGCTGAAGGTCACCCGTAACGACGACTACCAGGGCACCGACAAGCCGAAGGTGAAGGACGTCATCTTCCGCGTCTACACCGACGACTCCGCCGCCTACGAGGACGTCAAGCAGGGCCAGATCGACTTCCAGCAGCAGGTTCCGTCGGCCAAGCTGATCGGCGACCTGTACAAGACGGACTTCCCGTCGGCGTCGAGCAACAAGCCGGTTTCGACCTCCGCGTTCATCGCGATGCCGACCTGGCTGCCGGGTTACAACGACCCGAAGGTGCGCCAGGCGCTGTCGATGGCGATCGACCGCAAGCTGATCACCGAGAAGATCTTCAACAAGACCCGTATTCCGGCCAACGGCTGGGTCAACCCGAACATGGCCGGCTACAAGGCCGACGTGTGTGGCGAGTTCTGCACCTTCGACGCCGCCAAGGCCAAGGCCCTGTTCGAGTCGGCGACCACCAAGCCGAAGGAGATCTCGCTGGCCTACAACGGCGACGCCTCCCACAAGGACTGGGTCGACGCGGTCTGCAACAGCATCCAGACCTCGCTGGGTGTGCCGTGCGTGGGCAAGCCGTTCCCGACCTTCGGTGAGTTCCGCACCCTGGTCACCACCCAGAAGATGACGGGCATGTCCCGCGCCGGCTGGCAGGCTGACTACCCGCACATCGAGAACTGGCTGAACCCGCTCCTCAAGACGGGTGCCTCGTCCAACGACGGCAAGTTCTCCGACGCCGCCTTCGACGCCAAGCTGAAGGAGGCCGACGGCACCGCCGACCTCGCGGCCGCCGAGAAGCTCTACCAGGAGGCCGAGGCGATGCTGCCGGCGCTCATGCCGACCATCCCGCTGTGGCACTCGTCGCAGCAGTCGGTGTGGTCCGCCAAGCTCGGCACCGTCACCATCAACACCTTCGGCGAGCTCGACCTGGCCACGGTCACGGTCAAGTGAGCTAGACACCGGATATGAACCGGCGTGCCGGGCCTTCGCGGGCACGGCACGCCGGCGGGTCCGACCCCAGGTGACGCGGCGGGTGACCGCTGTGGCATGTGGGGTCGGCCCTATCTCGGCGAGGCTCAGTGAGGAGTAGTCATGGGGCGATATGCCCTCCGCCGTTTGCTGCAGGCGATCCCTGTCTTCATCGGCACCACCTTTCTCATCTGGTTCCTGGTGTGGGGACTACCAGGTGACCCCTTTGCAGGACGATGCGGCGAGCGGCAGTGCCCGCAGGCGTACGTCGACTTCATGACCGACAAGTTCGGCCTGGACGACCCGCTGCCGATCCAGTACCTGAACTACCTGACCAACCTGATGCAAGGCGAGTTCGGCCAGACCTTCAACGGCACCGAGATCGGCGAGCTGCTGGCGCAGGCGTTCCCGGTGTCCATCAAGCTCGCGCTGGTGGCCGTGGCCGCGGAGGCCCTGATCGGCATCACCGCCGGTGTGCTCACCGGCCTGCGCCGGGGCAGCTTCATCGACAACCTGGTGCTGGTGTCGACGCTGGTCCTGATCGCGCTGCCGATCTTCGTCATCGGCCTCGTGGCCCGCTACTCGCTGAACCTCTCCTCGGTGTCGCCGGAGGCGCCGCTGGTGGAGCTGATCATTCCAGGACTCATCCTGGGCAGCGGGTCGCTGGCCTACATCACCCGGCTGACACGGGTGAACCTGGTCGAGAACCGGCGGGCCGACTACGTGCGGACCGCGGTCGCCAAGGGCCTGACCCCGAGCCGCGTCACCGGTGTACACACGCTGCGCAACTCGATGATCCCGGTGGTCACCTGGCTCGGCCTCGACCTCGGCTCGCTCATGGGCGGTGCCATCGTCACCGAGGGCATCTTCAACATCCGCGGCATCGGCGGCCTGCTGTTCGACTCGATCAACCGTAGGCAGTCCGGCGTCGTGGTATCGATCGTGGCGATCCTTGTGCTCGTCTACCTCGTCGTCAACCTGCTCGTGGACCTTCTGTACGGGGTCCTGGACCCGAGGATCCGCTATGAGTAGCCCCGAAGTGGCCACCCCCACGGCCGAAGCCGTCCCGATGCCGGTGACCCCGGCCCCCGTGGAGTCGGCTCCCAAGAAAGACAAGAAGGACAAGCCCCGTAGCTTGTGGACGGACGCCTGGTACGAGCTGCGACGCAAGCCGCTGTTCGTGATCTCGGCGATCCTGATCATGATCTTCGTGCTGATGGCTGCGTTCCCGTCGCTGTTCAGCTCCGTCGACCCGGCTGCGGCGGACCTCAACCGGAGCCTGACCAAGCCCGACTTCGGGGCCTGGTTCCAGTTCGGCAAGGGTGGCCAGTTCGGCTACAACGTGCAGGGCCAGGACATCTACGCCCGCACGATCTACGGCGCCCGCGCCTCGATCGTGGTCGGTCTGTCCGCCGTCATCGGCAACATGCTGCTCGGCGGGTTCTTCGGCATCCTGAGCGGCTACCTGGGCGGGTGGACGGACACGCTGCTGGCGCGGTTCGGCGACATCTTCCTCGGCCTGCCGTTCGTGCTCGGCGCGCTGGTGATCCTGTCGACCTTCGCCCCGGTGCAGAGCAACCCGAGCGCGTTCCGCATCACCAGCCTGGTGATCGCCACGTTCATCGCGCTGGGCTGGCCGTCGTTCGCCCGCATCATGCGGGCGGCGGTGCTGTCGACCAAGCAGCTGGATTACGTGCACGCCGCGCAGGCGCTGGGCGCCCGGCCGGGCCGGGTCGTCTTCCGGCACGTCCTGCCCAACTCCGTCGCCCCGATGGTGGTCGTCGGCACGATCACGCTCGGCGCGTACATCGGCGCCGAGGCGACGCTGTCCTTCCTCGGTGTCGGCCTGCGGGAGCCGGTCGTCTCCTGGGGCATCATGATCGGGCAGAGCCGGCAGTTCATGGAGGCCGCTCCGTACATGATGGCCTTCCCGGCCGCCTTCCTGGCCATCGCGGTGCTCAGCTTCGTCATGCTCGGCGACGCCGTGCGCGACGCACTCGACCCGAAGCTGCGCTAGGAGAGCGACGTGAGTGACATCAAGGTGAAGACGGCGCCGGTCCAGGGCGTCGACGGCCGCTCGGGCGGCCACCTGCTCGAGGTCGAGAACCTCCACGTGGAGTTCCGCACCCGCGACGGCGTCGCGAAGGTGATCAACGGAGTGTCTTACCACGTGGACGCGGGTGAGACGCTGGCGGTGCTCGGCGAGTCCGGGTCCGGCAAGAGCGTCACGGCGCAGACCATCATGGGCATCCTCGACACCCCGCCGGGCTTCGTGACGGGCGGCTCCATCCGCTTCCGCGGCAAGGACCTGCTCACCATGGGCAAGGACGAGCGCCGGCTGGTCCGCGGCGAGGGCATCGCGATGGTGTTCCAGGACGCGCTCTCGGCGCTGAACCCGGTCTTCACGGTCGGGTTCCAGATCGCCGAGCTGTTCCGCAAGCGGCGGGGCATGAGCCGCGCCGACGGGTACAAGCGCGCCGCGGAGCTGCTGGACCTGGTGAAGATCCCGGCGGCGAAGACGCGCCTGAAGGACTACCCGCACCAGTTCTCCGGCGGCATGCGCCAGCGCGTCATGATCGCCATGGCGCTGGCGCTGGACCCCGAGGTGCTGATCGCGGACGAGCCCACCACGGCGCTCGACGTGACGGTGCAGGCCCAGATCATGGACCTGCTGGCGGAGATCCGCCGCGACCGGAACATGGGCATGATCCTGATCACCCACGACCTCGGCGTGGTCGCCGACGTCGCGGACCGGATCGCGGTCATGTACGCGGGCCGGATCGTGGAGCAGGCCGACGTGCACGCGCTGTACGGCAAGCCCTGCCACCCGTACACGCTGGCCCTGCTGGACTCGCTGCCGCGCCTGGACCTCAAGGGCCAGGAGCTCAACACCATCAAGGGCCTGCCGCCCAACCTGCTGCGCATCCCCTCGGGTTGCGCGTTCCACCCGCGGTGCCGGATGGCGAAGGACATCTGCTCGACCGAGCGTCCCGCGCTGATCGAGCTGGGTGGCGTCCGGTCCAGTGCCTGTCACTTCGCAGAGGAGCTGTACGGCCGTGAGTGAAGTGATCCTCGAAGTACGCGACCTGGTCAAGCACTTCCCGATCCGCCAGGGCATCGTCTTCAAGCGCACCATCGGGCAGATCAAGGCGGTCGACGGCGTCTCGCTCGACCTGCACAAGGGTGAGACCCTGGGCATCGTCGGCGAGTCGGGCTGCGGCAAGTCGACGCTGGCCAAGCTGCTGATGAACCTGGAGAAGCCGACCTCGGGCGAGGTGCGCTACCAGGGCCGGGACGTGCTGCGGCTCAGCCCGGCGGACCAGCGCAAGCTGCGCCGCAACATCCAGCTCGTCATGCAGGACCCGTACACCTCGCTCAACCCGCGGATGACCGTGGGCGACATCATCGGGGAGCCTTTCGAGATCCACCCCGATGCCGCGCCCAAGGGCGACCGGCGGCGCAAGGTGCAGGAACTGCTCGACGTGGTCGGTCTCAACCCCGAGCACATCAACCGGTACCCGCACCAGTTCTCCGGCGGCCAGCGCCAGCGCATCGGCATCGCCCGGGCCCTGGCGCTCAAGCCGGAGGTCATCGTGTGCGACGAGCCCGTGTCGGCACTCGACGTGTCGATCCAGGCGCAGGTCATGAACCTGCTGGACCAGCTCCAGAAGGACTTCAACCTGTCGTACATCTTCATCGCCCACGACCTGTCGGTGGTGCGCCACATCGCCGACCGGGTCGGTGTGATGTACCTCGGCAAGATGGTCGAGGTCGGCACGGACGACGACATCTACGTGCGGCCGACGCACCCGTACACGCAGGCCCTGCTGTCCGCGGTGCCCGTGCCGGACCCGACGGTGCGTCAGCACAAGGCGGTCATCCGGCTGGAGGGCGACGTCCCGTCGCCGGCCAACCCGCCGTCGGGCTGCCGTTTCCGCACCCGGTGCTGGAAGGCCCAGGAGATCTGCGCGACGGAGCCGCCGCTGCTGCAGATCCGCCCCACCTCGGGCCACCCGAGCGCGTGCCACTTCGCCCAGGAGAAGGACGTGGTGCACGCGGGGTAGGAGTGTCTCCCGGTGGCGAACGGTCAGGTGGGGTTGAGCCTCCGGCCGGACCGCCCGCCACCGGGTCAACATAGAGCAGGGCACCGTCCGCGTAGCGGGCGGTGCCCTGTGCATGTACGCCCGACCGCATGATCCGTGCCCGGCCGCGTGCTCCGCGACCGCATGTTGCTCGGCGCCGGCGGGGCGCGACCCGTTTTGCATAAACGGTGGCCTATGTCATCGAGTTTGATCTGCGTGCAGTCGATGTAATAGGCCAGCGTCGATGAAAATAGGGCGCGGCGCGCGGCTGTGCTGCGCCGGGTACCCGGGTCGGATCAGAGCGGGCCGCGGCCGGCGCGGAGGATGAGGAGGGCCAGCTGGGTGCCGTCGGGGCCCAGTTCGGCGCGGAAGCGGTCCATGATCTCGCGCTCGCGGCTGAGCACCAGGCGGGTGCCGCCTGAGGCGACGCGGGTCTTGCCGACCTGCTGCGAGATCGCGGCACGCTCCTTCCACAGCGCGATGAGGGCGGCGTCGATCTGGTCGATGCGCTCGCGCATCGAGGTGATCTCGGTGGCTGCCTCCGGCGCGGTGGTGCCGGTCTCGTGGGCGATGGCGCTCATGTGGGACTCCTCAGTGGGATTGTCGCTCACCAGTGGCCGGGACAAGGCGAAAAGCCCCGGGCTCTGGGAGCCCGGGGCTTTTCGTGAGGTCTGTGTGCTCAGGCGCGACCTACGACTGCCGGGTTCCCGGAGCCATAGGTAAAGTAGAACGCCTGGTTGATCACGTTGCCAAGTATGCCACGGATACCTCGCCGCGCAAGCACGTCGACCATCATGTGAGACCTTGATCTATCCGCGCCGCGCTCAGCCGAGCTTGGTGATGCGGTTGGCCGGCCCCGGGTTGACCGGGCCCGTGGCCAGGTGCGCCACCAGCGCGTCGACGTCGAAACCGGGCGCGTAGACCCGGCCCGTCCCTGCGGTCAGCGCCGTGAAGTTGTCGCCGCCGTTGGCCAGGAAGTCGTTCGTGGTGACCTTGTAGGTCGCCGCCGGGTCGATCGGCGTGCCGTTCAGCGTCAGGCCGGAGACCCGGCTGCCGAGCGGCAGGATGCTGTCGTACGAGTACGCGAAGCCCGCCGAGATCTGAAGGATCTTGGTGGTGTTCTGCCCGGCGTGGCCGGCGAACTGCTGCTCCAGCACCGCGTCGAGCTGCGCCCCGGTCAGCGAGTAGGTCACCACCAGGTTGTTGAACGGCTGGACGGTGAACGCCTCGCCGTACGTGACCTGGCCCGGGGCTTCGCCGCCGGGCGAGTTCGCGTAGGTGATCGCGGCCCGGATGCCGCCCGGGTTCATCAGCGCGAGCTGCGCCCCGGCAGAGGCGGTGTAGGCCAGCTGGGCGTCGGCGATGACGTCGCCGAGCGGGCTCTCGCCGCTGGGCTGCACGTCGCGCACGATGTCGGCGGAGACGCTGCCGACGACCCGGTTGGCCAGCGGCGCCACGGCGGTGCGGTACTTGTCCGCGATCGCCTTGGCGGCCGGGTCGACCAGCGCGGGGTTGCGCACGAACACGCCCGGCGCGGTGGTCTGCCAGGTGCCGTCGGCGTTGCGCACGCCGTTCTCGGTCACGACGTTGTGCGCCTCGATCGAGGTGAAGGTGCGGCTGCGCCGGTCCATGGTCAGCGTGATGTCGGTGACCAGCTGGCCGTTGGTGCCGGCGCTGGTGACGACGACGGGCTTGCCCGACTTGTTGGGCAGCGAGCACGAGTAGAAGCGGTGCGTGTGGCCGGAGACCACGACGCCGATCTCGTCGCGCAGGCCGGCCACGATCGGGGAGATCACGCCGGTGAACCCGTCACAGGTGGAGACGTTGCCGGTGGCGCCCTGCTGGCCGCCCTCGTGCAGCAGCAGCACCTGCGCCTTGACGCCGAGCAGGCGGAGCAGGCCGCTCCACAGGTTCGCGGTCTCGACCTCGTCGCGGAAGTCGACCGTGGTGATGCCCGCCGGGTTCACGATGCCCGGGGTGCCCTCCAGCGTCATGCCGATGAAGCCGACCGGCACGCCGTCGATGATCTTCACGTCGACCGGCGGCAGGATGGGCAGCTTGGTCCGCTTGTCGGTGACGTTCGCGGCGAGGTACTGGAACTCCGCGCCGTCGAAGCCGTCGCCGGCGAAGCAGCCCTCGACCGGGTGGCAGCCGCCGTGCTGCATGCGCTTGAGCTCCGTGACGCCCTCGTCGAACTCGTGGTTGCCGACCGAGGACACGTCCAGGCCGAGCTCGCTGAGCAGCTCGATGCTGGGCTCGTCGTGGAACGCCGCGCTGACCAGCGGGGTGGCGCCGATCATGTCGCCGGCGCCGACGGTCACGACCTCCTGGCCGGCCGCCTCGCCCTCGGCGCGCAGCTTCTTGACCCAGTGGGCCAGGTATTCGACACCGCCCGCGGGGGTGCCCAGCACCGCCGCGCCGCTGCCGGTCGGCGGGTCGATCGCGCCGTGGAAGTCGTTGAACGCGAGAAGGTTTCCGTACGCCGTGTGGCCGGCCGGAGCCGCCGCGGCCATGTTCACCGACACGGGCGTGAGGGGGTTCCACGCCGGGGTGGAAGAGGCGCTCGATCCGCTGCTCAGCGGGATCGTCGCCACAACGGCCAGTGCCAGCGCCGGTAGCGCCAGGTGCCGCATCGTGCCTGCCCAGCCCCGAGAACGGGGGTGATTCATGGGGGGCCTCCAGAGTCGGCATCGCGCGGGGGTGCGCGATGATTTATGAAGGCATCCTTGCGTATGCGTATCCGCCGCGCCACCGCCCATCGGTGACACCTGCACGACCGTCTCGCTACGGACCGGTTTCACGCTCACCGGTGGCGGGCTGGGTCGATGTCGGTGGGGGCGCATAGACTCTCCAGACGATGCATGCGCTCTTCGATCTCCCCGAGATGACGCCGTCCGAGACGACGCCCGGGGCCAGGCCCGCCACCGCGAAACCGCCCGCCGAGAAGGCCTCCGGCGGTTCCTGGCCGTCCCAGGGCGACCGCGCCCCCACCGAGTCCGGCCCGCGTGTAGCGGCGCTCCTGGAGGGCCTCAACGAGCCCCAGCGGGCGGCCGTCACCCACGAGGGCACCCCGCTGCTCATCGTCGCGGGCGCGGGCTCCGGCAAGACCCGGGTCCTCACCCAGCGCATCGCCTACCTGCTGGCCGCCCGGGGCGTGCACCCCGGCGAGATCCTGGCCATCACGTTCACCAACAAGGCCGCCGGCGAGCTGCGCGAACGGGTCGCGGCGCAGGTCGGCAACCGGGCCCGGATGATGTGGGTCTCCACGTTCCACTCGGCCTGCCTGCGCATCCTGCGCGCGGAGCACGAGCACGCCGGCCTCAAGTCGTCCTTCTCGATCTACGACGCGGACGACTCGCGCCGGCTGATGCAGCTGGTCGCGCGCGAGCTGGACCTCGACCCCAAACGCTACCCGCCGCGCAGCCTCGCCGCGCAGGTGTCGAACCTGAAGAACGAGCTGGTCGACCCCGAGGCGTTCACGCCGCACGGGCCCGCCGAGCGGGTGCTCGCCGAGGCGTACACGCTCTACCAGCAGCGTCTCCAGCAGGCCCAGGCGCTCGACTTCGACGACATCATCATGCGCACCGTGCACCTGCTGCAGGCCAAGCCCGAGGTGACCGAGAAATACCGGCGGCGCTTCCGGCACGTGCTGGTCGACGAGTACCAGGACACCAACCACGCGCAGTACGTGCTGGTCAAGGAGCTGGTCGGGGACACCGGCGAGCTGTGCGTGGTGGGTGACGCGGACCAGTCGATCTACGCGTTCCGCGGCGCGACGATCCGCAACATCCTGGAGTTCGAGCGGGACTACCCGCAGGCGCGCACCATCCTGCTGGAGCAGAACTACCGCTCGACGCAGACCATCCTGTCCGCCGCCAACTCGGTCATCGACCGCAACAGCGATCGCAAGCCCAAGCGGCTGTGGAGCGACCAGGGGGCGGGCGAGCAGATCGTCGGCTACGTCGCCGACAACGAGCACGCCGAGGCCGACTGGGTGGCCCGCGAGATCGACCGGCTCACCGACGCCGAGTCGGCGCGGCCGGGCGACGTCGCCGTGTTCTACCGCACCAACGCGCAGTCCCGGGTCTTCGAGGACATCTTCATCCGGCTGGGCCTGCCCTACAAGGTCGTCGGCGGGGTGCGCTTCTACGAGCGCAAGGAGGTCCGCGACGCGCTGGCCTACCTGCGCGCGGTGTCCAACGAGGACGACACGGTCAGCATGCGCCGGATCATCAACACGCCCAAGCGGGGCCTCGGCGACCGCGCCGAGGCCGTGGTGGAGGCGCTGGCCGCCCGCGACCGGATCTCGTTCGGGGCCGCGCTGCGCCGGGCCGCGGACGCGCCGGGCATCTCTACCCGCGCGGTCAACTCGATCGGCGAGTTCCTGACGATGATGGACTCCGCTCGTGAGCTGGCCCGCACCGCGCCGCCGGAGCAGGTGCTGGAGCTGCTGCTCACCGAGTCCGGCCTGCTGTCGGAGCTGGAGGCGAGCCTCGACCCGCAGGACGAGGGCAGGGTGGAGAACCTCCAGGAACTCGTCAGCGTGGCCCGGGAGTACGCCGAGCGCACCGCCGCGGCCGACGAGACGCCGACCCTGGCCGGGTTCCTGGAGCAGGTCGCGCTGGTCGCCGACGCCGACCAGGTGCCCTCCGACGATCCGGAGCACCAGGGCGTGGTCACGCTGATGACCCTGCACACGGCCAAGGGCCTGGAGTTCCCGGTGGTCTTCCTGACCGGCCTGGAGGACGGGGTCTTCCCGCACCTGCGCTCGCTGGGTGAGGTCAAGGAGCTGGAGGAGGAGCGGCGGCTGGCCTATGTCGGCATCACCCGCGCCCGCCGACGGCTCTACCTGTCCCGGGCGGTGACCCGCTCGGCCTGGGGGCAGCCGCAGTACAACCCGGCCTCGCGCTTCCTGGAGGAACTGCCGCCGGAGCTGCTCGACTGGCACCGCACCGAGGGGGCGTACACCTCCTGGGGTTCGCGCGGCGGCGGCATCGGCGGCCGGGAGCGGGCGCAGGAGCGAGGGAGCGGCAGTTTCGTCGGCGGCACCGCCCGCGCCGCAGCGCTCGCCAGCAAGATCGGCATCGACCCGAGCAAGCTGGCCACCGCCAGTGATCTGGCCGCAGCGCCGTCGCTGTCGGCCGGCGACCGGGTCAACCACCAGCGCTACGGCCTGGGCCGGGTGCTGGCGGTGCAGGGTGCCGGAGCCCGCGCGCAGGTCCAGGTCGACTTCGGCGACCAGGTCCTCTGGCTGGTCCTGCGGCACGCCCCGATCGAGAAGATCTGACCCGGCCACGTCCTGACCCGGCCACGTCCTGACCCGGCCACGTCCTGACCCGGCCACGTCCTGACCGGTCCGGCCTCTGCCAGGCCCTGCCGCCCCGTGATCGGTTCGGCCCTGTTCGGGCCGCGCCCCTTGATCATTCGACTTGCCGGGCAGGTGTGCGTATCTTGATCGCGCATTCGCACAGGTGCCTGGCAAGTCTGACGATCAAGGATCGCCGTGCCGCGATGGGTGTGCGAATACGTGTGGCCCGGATCTCGTGATCCGGGCCACACGTATTCGGGGGGAAGGGGTTTTCGCTGGGGGGACGCGGTGCGCGCGTGTGCGCGCACCGGCGTCCGGGATGGGTGACCTGCAGGGAGGGCGGGGTCAGCAGTTGATCGGCACGCCGCGCGACTTCAGCCACGCGCTGGGCTCGATCTGGTTCCACATGCCCTTGTGCACCTCGAAGTGCAGGTGGGGGCCGGTGGAGTCGCCGGTGGAGCCCTCGTAGCCGAGCAGGTCGCCGGCCTTCACCTTCTGGCCGATCTGCACCGCGTCGCGGCTCATGTGGGCGTAGTGGGTGAAGTAGCCGTCGCCGTGGTCGATGACCACGGAGATGCCGTAGCCGCTGTAGGCCCAGCCGTTGCTGAACACGGTGCCGGGGCCGACCGCGCGGATCGGGGTGCCGGCGGGCTCGGCGAGGTCGACGCCGGCGTGCAGGACGCCCCAGCGCTGACCGAAGCAGGAGGTGACCTGCGCGCCCGGCATCGGGCTGCCCCAGACGGGGCGGACCTTGACCGGCGCGGCGGCCTTCGGCGCGGCCTTGGGCACGGAGGTGCCGGCCTTCGCCTTGGCCTGCGCGGGCTGGACCGCCTTGGGCGCGATCGCCTTGGGCGCGGCCTTCGGTGCCGCCTTGGGCGCGGCGAGCTGGGTCTTGGCGGTGGCGCGCGCGGCGCGGTCCGCGCGGTCGGCGGCCGCCTCCCGGTTGACCGTGGACGTCGCCGCCACGGGGGTGACCTCGGTGGGTCCGTTGTCGATGTTGGCTGCGACCAGGCCTACAGACGCGATGCCGGCCATCGCCGCGATGGCCACGACATGACGCGAGCGGCCGCGAAGGCCGCTTCGGATCTTGTCGTTCACCACGTCGAACTTGGCGCGGGCTGCCTTGAGGATGTCGGTACTGCTGCCTTGCATGAGGTGGGAACCTCCGGGTCTACGTTGACACGGGCTCGAGCTATGTTGCCTGGTCAAAGCAGGTATGGCCAGCCCGGCCAAAAGCCGGAACGGACATCCGGGCAGGTAGCACGCGGGAGTTATGTACCTTTTACGTCCTCGCACCGACCCTGAGTCCCGTCAGGGTTAAGTGACCTGCGCCACCGGATTCGGGTGACCGGGGCCACCGGCCGCGATGTTCGAATACGACAAAGCCGCCCGGATTTGGCGATACCGGGCGGCTTTGCGGAGGAAAATCAGCTCACCGAGCCGTCGTAGGCCTGTTCGATCTCCAATTCGAGGTCGACGCCGTGTGCCTTGAACCACGGGAGTGGGTTCACGGCCACGTCGTTGACGTGGATCTCCAGGTGCACGTGCGGGCCGGTGGAGTGGCCGGTGCTGCCGGAGATGGCGATGATGTCGCCCGCCTTGACCCGCTGGCCTTCCTTGACCATCAGTCGGCTGTTGTGTCCGTAGGTGGTCTTGATGCCGTTGCCGTGGTCGATGATCACCTGGTTGCCGTAGCCGCCGTTGTATGAGGCCAGCACGATGATGCCCTCGTGCATCGCGGCGACCGGGGTGCCCTCGGGGACCGCGATGTCGACGCCCTTGTGCGCCTTGCCCCAGCGCTGACCGAACAGGGAGGTCAGGCGGTAGTCGTGGTTCGGCAGGACCCAGGCGTTCGGGGACTGGGCGATCGAGGTGGACAGCGAGCGGTCCTCGCCGCGGCCGGCGCGCTCGGCGGCCTCAAGACGGGCACTGCTGAGCTCGGAGGCGGCGGTCTCACCGACGAGAGCGTCGGTCTTCGCGTCCTTGATGCCGGCTCCGGCGCCGAAAGCGACAACCCCGGCACCTACGAAAGCGGTCGTGACTACGGCGAGATATCTGCTCCGGGGCGGGGCGGGAGCCCGTCGGCGGCCGCGGTAGCGGTCACCCTCCCGTAACAGTGTTGGCCTGTATTGCACGTACAGCCTCCGTCATCGGTGGCGCCGCGGATTCCGACGCTCTGTCACCCATTTTTGGATGGCACTTCTGGTTGGCACTGCGGCACAACTTAACCAACCCGTAGGGGTAGGCACAAGCTCCTGTACGGCATCTCTTCGCTATGAGTGCGACTGTCCGGCCCGTAATGCCCGATAGTGCCGTTAATTGTCCTGATATGCGATACATACGCTGCGTAATTGGCTCCCGGGCGGCGCGTATATATAGGTGTCGCGGACAGAGACCGCTGGACCGCTGGCGGTGACCGCCGGTGGGTGGGTTACCGTTCGTTAAGGTCAGTACGGCGGAGAGGTGAGCACTGATGGGCACTCGTATTCGCGTGGTCGTCGCCAAGCCCGGGCTCGACGGGCACGACCGCGGCGCGAAGGTGGTGGCCAGAGCCCTGCGCGACGCGGGCATGGAGGTCATCTACACCGGCCTGCACCAGACCGCCGAGCAGATCGTGGAGACCGCGATCCAGGAGGACGCCGACGCCGTCGGCCTGTCCGTGCTGTCCGGCGCGCACATGACCCTCTTCCCGCGC
Organism: Catellatospora sp. NPDC049111; assembly: GCF_040648615.1. Classification (NCBI taxonomy): domain Bacteria; kingdom Bacillati; phylum Actinomycetota; class Actinomycetes; order Micromonosporales; family Micromonosporaceae; genus Catellatospora; species Catellatospora sp. NPDC049111. The sequence continues at coordinate 19,279 of NZ_JBEZEB010000002.1, forward strand.
GTGGTCGAGCTGCTGCGCGAGCGCGGCGCCGGCGACATGGTGGTGTTCGGCGGCGGCATCATCCCCGACGCGGACATCCCCGAGCTGGAGCGGCTCGGGGTGGCCAAGGTGTTCACGCCCGGGGCGACCACGCACGCGATCGTGGACTGGGTGCGGGCCAACGTGGCGACCGCGCAGCCTGCCTGACCGCCCACCCCTGAAGACTTCCGCACCCCCGCGCCGGAACGGCTCGGGGGTGCGTGCGTTGCGGATACGCAAAAAGGGAGGAGCCGGACGCACCCCTCACACGTCCGGCTCCTCTATGCACGATGCCCCGCCGCCACCCCTCGACCGACAGGGCATCGGCCGTTTGTGTCATCCTGCCTCGGCCGTTCCGGCCTCAGCTCTCTGACATCAGACTCAACGAGGCCCCGAGCCCGGGGTTACGGGCATTCGCGGGGTCACCGAAAAGAGTGACGGACTGCTAGGTTCACGCGCCATGACCAGCCCCCACACCCCGGCGGGCACCCCCGCCCCCACGCCGACGATCCGGCAACTCATCCCGACCGGCCAGCCGGTCACGGTCCAGCTCTCCGGCGCCGGACGGCACGTGCTGGCTCACCGCCGCGGCGAGCTGGTGATTCTGACCCTGCTCGCCCTCTTCATGGTGCCCACCGGGATCTACATGCTGTTGCACTCCGCGGAGACGGTGCACAGCAACAGGTACGGCGACATGAACAGCGGTCTGGTCGGCGGCGCCGCGCTGCTGCTCGTGCTGGGCCTGCTGGCCTGGCTGCCGTTCTCGGTCGTGCGCCAGCTGCGCCCGGCGCAGCTCGCCGCCGACGCCGACGGGGTGTACGTGCGGCCCTTCCTCGACAAGGCCCGGGTGCTGCACCTGCCGTGGGCGGACGTCGAATCGGTGTACGTGCGGAACTGGCACGGCCCGCAGCTGTGCGTGAAACCCCGCGACGCCCGCATCGAACCCCAGTTCAACCTCGCCAAGCAGGGCGACGCGGGCAGCCGGGCGGGTGTCGCCGTCGCGCAGAAGCGGCGCATGAAGAAGCTGGGCACCAACATCCACGTGCCGATCGGCGCGGCCCCGGGCACCGCCGCCGACCTGCTGGCGGCGCTGCGCTACCAGTCCGCCGGCCGGGTGCCGGTCGAGACGTCCGCCTGAGCGGGGAGCCGGGACGGGGCGGCCGTCAGGTGCCCCGTCCCGGGCGCGGAGGGGGTGTGCAGTTGGGCACACCGGGCGGTCGTGCCGATACGTTGCGCTGACCGACCGTTAGGCTGCGCGGAAGGCCCAGCCAGCGGAGGATGGGCAATGGTCCCTACGCGTCGCAGCGGGCGTCCAGCCCGCGACGCCATGGGCTGGACACACGAAGAGGTATCGGTGGACCTGTACGAGTACCAGGGGCGCGATGTCTTCGAAAAGCACGGCCTGCCCGTGCTCGCCGGTGGCGTCGCCGAGACCCCGGAGGAGGCCCGCGCGATCGCCGAGCGACTGGGCGGCCGGGTCGTCGTCAAGGCGCAGGTGAAGGTCGGCGGACGCGGCAAGGCCGGTGGCGTCAAGCTCGCCGCCGACGCGACCGAGGCGTACGACCGCGCGAACGACATCCTCGGCATGGACATCAAGGGCCACACGGTCCACAAGGTGATGCTGGCCGAGACCGCCGACATCGTCGAGGAGTACTACTTCTCCTACCTGCTGGACCGGGCGAACCGCACCTTCCTGTGCATCGCCAGCGTCGCCGGCGGCATGGAGATCGAGACCGTCGCCGAGGAGCAGCCGGAGAAGGTCGCGAAGATCGCGATCGACGCCAACCGCGGCGTCGACGAGGCGCTGGCCCGCGAGATCGTCGCCGCCGGCCACTTCCCGGCCGAGGTCGCCGACCAGGTCGTGGACATCGCCATCAAGCTGTGGCAGACCTTCCGGGCCGAGGACGCGACCCTGGTCGAGGTCAACCCGCTCGCGAAGATCAGCTCTGGCAAGGTGCTGTGCCTGGACGCGAAGGTGACGCTGGACGAGAACGCCGGCTTCCGCCACGCCGACCACGAGGCGCTGGAGGACAAGGCCGCGGTCGACCCGCTGGAGCAGGCCGCCAAGGCCAAGGACCTCAACTACGTCAAGCTCGACGGCGAGGTCGGCATCATCGGCAACGGCGCGGGCCTGGTCATGTCCACGCTCGACGTGGTCGCGTACGCCGGTGAGCAGTTCGGCGGCGTCAAGCCCGCGAACTTCCTCGACATCGGCGGCGGCGCGTCGGCCGAGGTGATGGCGAACGGTCTGGAGATCGTGCTGTCCGACCCGGCCGTGAAGAGCGTGTTCGTCAACGTCTTCGGCGGCATCACCGCGTGCGACGCGGTCGCCAACGGCATCGTGCAGGCGCTGGCCATGCTGGACAGCCGCGGCGAGACGGTGACCAAGCCGCTGGTCGTACGCCTCGACGGCAACAACGCCGAGGCCGGTCGCGCGATCCTCGACAGCGCGAACAACCCGCTCGTCGAGCGGGTGGACACCATGGACGGCGCCGCCAAGCGCGCCGCCGAGCTCGCTGCGGCTGGGAAGTGACATAGACATGGCTATCTGGCTCACCAAGGACTCCAAGGTCATCGTCCAGGGCATGACCGGCTCCGAGGGCTCCAAGCACACCCGGCGCATGCTGGCCGCGGGCACCCAGATCGTGGGCGGCGTGAACCCGCGCAAGGCGGGCACCTCGGTCGACTTCGACGGCACCGCGGTGCCGGTGTTCGGCTCGGTCGCCGACGCGATGAAGGAGACCGGCGCGGACGTCACGGTCATCTTCGTGCCGCCGGCGTTCACCAAGGACGCCGTCGTCGAGGCGATCGACGCGGGCATCGGCCTGGCTGTCGTGATCACCGAGGGCGTGCCGGTGCACGACACCGCCGCCTTCTGGGCGCACGCCGTCGAGACCGGCAACAAGACCCGGATCATCGGCCCGAACTGCCCCGGCGTCGCGTCCCCGGGCGCCAGCAACGCCGGCATCATCCCGGCCGACATCTCCGGCTCGGGCCGCATCGGCCTGGTGTCGAAGTCCGGCACGCTGACCTACCAGCTCATGTACGAGCTGCGGGACATCGGCTTCTCGACCGCCGTGGGCATCGGCGGCGACCCGATCATCGGCACCACCCACATCGACGCGCTCGCGGCCTTCCAGGACGACCCGGAGACCGAGGCCATCGTCATGATCGGTGAGATCGGTGGCGACGCCGAGGAGCGCGCGGCCGAGTTCATCAAGAACCACGTGACCAAGCCGGTCGTCGGCTACATCGCGGGCTTCACCGCCCCGCCCGGCAAGACCATGGGCCACGCGGGCGCGATCATCTCCGGCTCGTCCGGCACCGCCGACGCGAAGAAGGCGGCGCTGGAGGCGGCCGGGGTCAAGGTCGGCAAGACGCCGTCGGAGACCGCGCGCCTGATGCGCGAGGTCATGTCCGGCCGCTGACGCCGTACGCACACGAAACGGTGGGTGTCCTCCCGATCGGGGAGGACACCCACCGTTTGCGTTCGGCGTCAGTAGCCGCGGTTGTTGACCGACATGCTTCCGCTGAACGCGCCCGCGACGCAGGCCAGGATCCCGGCGATCACCTGTAGCGCGGTGAACGCGATGCCGAGCCAGAAGGCGACCTTGCCCAGCGTCTGGTCGGTGCCGCGCTCCCGGGCCTCCTTCATGGACAGCCAGCCGAACAGGATGCCCAGCGGGGCGCAGCAGAACACGGCGGTGACGATGCCGATGATGCCGTAGATCAGCGGCATGTCCTTGCCGCCGCCGCCCGGCGCGGGCGTCACGCCGTACGGTGGAGGCGGTGGTGGCGGTGGTGGTGGCGGGTTGAGCGGCGGCGGTGCCGGTGGAGGAGTCACCGGCGGCGGCTCGTACGGCGGCAGCGGGTCGTTCGTCATGGGTTTCCCCTATCCCGACTAGGTCAGTTGAACTTCATCCCGCCGCTGGACACGCGGATGCCGTAGATGATGTTCCAGATGATGCCGATAACACCAAGGGCGATCGCGACGTAACCCAGCGTCGGCTTCTTGCCGACCTTCTTCGCCTCCTGGACGGACAGCCAGCCCAGGACGATGCCGATGACGCCGCAGCAGCAGAGGCCCAGGACGATGCCGAGCACGCCGTACAGCGTCACCTTGTCGCCGCCGCCCTTCGGTGGCATGCCTGACCCGTAGGGCGGCGGGCCCGGCGGCGGTGGCGGGACCGGTGGCGGCGGAGGGGGCGGCGGCACTGAGGGCGGTGGCGGTGTGTAGGTCACGGCAAGCCTCCTCGATGAACGACCTTGTTCGCAGCGTAACCCTCCTAACTCGCATATCGGGTCGAAATGGCCACGGGGTAGGGTTCGTAGTCAACCCGGCTCGTTTGTGGTTAGGTAGCGCCTGATGACGGAGCAAGGTGAGACCCTCGGCGTGCAGCCTGAGCTGCGGCGCGCTGCGCCCGGCGAGGGTCCGGACGCTTACTCGCGCCCGGATTCCGGCGGTTCGCGTGCAACCGCGCCCCCCACTCGTGTGCCCGGCCCGTACCCGTCCGAACGCGATGCCGCAGCGCCGGACACGATGCGCGACGACACGCCGGACGAGACCGCGGCGGACAGCGGCGTGTCCGAGCAGGAGGCCGAAGCCGGTCCGTCGGCGCACGCCGCTGACGCCCACACGTCCAGCCGAGCTGCCGACGCCGCCCCGTCCGAGCGTGCGCGCCCCGTCGCGGATCAGGACGCCGACGTGGGCGCCGGGCACGACGGCGCCCCTGATCGGGGCGTCGCCGAGGCCGATCCGGACGCCGCCGGGTTCGAAGACGACGCCGCGTACCTGGCCACTCGGGACACTGTCAAGATCGATCTGGCGCAACTGGCGGCGCGCGACACCGTCAAGATCGACCTGAGTCGCCCCCTGCAGCGCGAGCCGGTCGACGACGAGATCGCCACCATGGACACCGTGCTGCTGCCGCGCGGCCGGCCGGCCGGCATGCTGCGCCCGCGGGGCGCGCCCCTGCCGATTGCCGCGCTGGTCAACACCGGGTGGGCGGCGCTGCTGACGCTCGGGCCGCTGCTGCTGCTGACGGTCGCCGCGCGATTCGCCGAGGGAGCCGTCGACTGGGGACTGTCCGCGCGGCTGATGTTGGCCGGTTGGCTGCTCGGGCACGGCGTGCCGATCACCGTCGGGGTCGACGGCCGGCTGGGCACCATGGAGCTGGCCCCGCTGGCGCTCACCGCGTTCGCGTTGTGGCGGGTCAACCGGGCCGGAGTGCACACCACCCGGGCGATGGGAGCCCAGGGCAGCGGCTCGATCCGACACGCGGTGCAGGGCACGCTGGCCGTCGCCGCGGTGTACGGCTGCTTCGGCGTGCTCGCCGCGGTGCTGGCCGACGGTCCGGGGCTGTTCGTGACGCCGTGGCGGGCCGGGTTGCACTGCACGGTGCTGGGCGCGGCTGCGGGCGCGATCGGGGTGCTGCGCAGTGGAGGAGTGCTGCGTCGGCTGGCCCGGCGTACGCCGGTGGTGCTGCGCGACGGCGTACGGGCCGGGGTGGTGGCCGCGCTGCTGGTGCTGGCGGTCGGCGCGGGCGCGGTGGGCCTCGCGGTGGCCATGAACGGTGCACAGGCCACCCACGACCTCGCGGGCTTCCACACCGGAGTGCTCGGCCAGGGCGGGCTGACCCTGCTGAGCCTGGTGTACGGGCCGAACTTCGCCGTCTGGGCGGCCTCCTACCTGCTCGGTCCGGGGTTCGCCGCGGGCACGCTGCCGCTGACGCAGCTGCCGGTGTTCGCCGGAGTGCCGACCGGCCCGCTGCGCGGCCTGGGCTGGCTGCTCACCGTGCTGCCGCTGCTCGGCGGCGTGGCCGCAGCGGTGCTGATGGCGCGGCGACGGCTGCGCCCGCGCCGGAACCGGCGCGGTGACGTGCTCACGCCCGAGCCGCGCTGGCTGCGGCTGTGCGGCTCGGCGCTGACCGCGGGGGTGGTCGCCGGGGTGCTGCTGGCTGCTGCCGCGTACGCCTCCGGTGGGGTGCTGCCGGTGTCCGGCCCGGTCCGCACCGGTCCGGTGGTGTGGCAGGTCGCGACGATGGCGGCGCTGGTGGTCGCGCTGGGCGGCCTGCTCGGAGTCGCCGGGTTCTGGGTGCTGCGCGGTCTGAAACAGACCGAAGGGCGGCCCGCCGTGCGGACCGCCCGTCAGCTGGTGCAGTAACTGCTGATCACATGCCCGCGGCGCCGTTGGCGCCGATCACGAACACCTGCAGGGCGCAGCAGATGCAGCCGAGCGCCCAGCCGATGCCACCGACGATCAGGGCGAGCTTCGACCACTTCTTCGACTCGGCCGCCGCGGCCTGGGCGCCCGCGTAGTCGCCCGCCTGCAGCAGCGGGTTGACCTTGTTGGCGTTGATGATGGCCGGGATGGCCAGCGGCCAGAAGAGGAAGATCGAGACGATCGACATCGTCAGGTTGTTGTCGATCTGCGGCTGCGGCTGCTGAGAACCGTAGGTCATGGAGACTCCAGGGGTGTTGGGGTGGTGGCTCGGAGTGAGCCGTTGCCAAACGTGCGGAGTCTAATAGCAAGTTGTGACGGACGTGACTGGTGGGACAGCTGATATCCGCTGTCCCACCAGTCGGCGCGAGTCGATCAGTTGAACTGCTGGTACTGGTCGTAGATCCGATCCTGCCAACCGGTGGCGATACCGCAGATGGCGGCGATCATAGCGATGACGCCCAGCGCGATGGCGACCCAGCCGAGCCAGGACATCGAGGCGGCGCCCTTCTTCACCTTGTTGAGGTGCATCGCGCCGAGGATGACTGCGGGAATGCCGCCGATGAACGGCGCGCCGTTGAGCCACGGGCAGCAGCAGCAACCGGTGCCGATGATGCCGCAGGCCAGCGCGATCCAGCCGAACAGGTTGTTCTGCCCGCCCGCCTTCTGGTAGACGGTGCCCTGGGCGGGACCCAGCGGTGGTGGCGGCGGTCCGCCGATCGGCGGTGGCGGAGGGACGGGCGGCAGCGGGGTGCTGCCCGAGGTGTACACCGTGCCGCCACCGGCGCCGTACGGGCCGGGCACCGGCGGTGGCGGCACGGGCGCCGGGTACGGCTGCTCCGCGGGCTCGGGCCAGCCGGGCGGGGTGGGCGTGCTCGCGCCGATCGACGGCGGTGGAGGCACCGGCGGCATCGGCGGCGGCGGTCCCGGCGGCGCGGGCGGCGGTGGGGGAGTCGGCGGAGGCGGTGGCACGGTCGGGTCGCTCATGGCGGTCGGCGGTGGCCCGAACTCCGGCGCGGGTGGCGGGCTGAACGGGTTGTCGACGCTGGCCGGCGGTTCAGGCAGGCTGCTGGGCGGCTCCGGCCAGACCCCGCCTGCGGTGCCCGGCGAACCCGACTCCGGTGCGGGCTGCTCGCGGGTGGTCGGCGCTTCGAACTCGGGCGCGGACGGCGGCTCGGCGGCGCTCGGCTGGTACGCCGGTTCGGCGGCCGGGGAGACCGGCTCGGAGTGCCCGGTCGCCCCTTCGGGGGGTGCGGGAACCGGCTCGCCCGGCGGCGGCGGCACATCGGGCGAGGGCGGCGCGGGCGGCTGGTCCTCGCGCGACGGCGGCTGCGGCGGCCACGACGGCGGCTCCTCCGGCGGCTCCGGTGGTGTCGGCGGTTGCGTCAAGATCGGCTCCTCGCGTTCGGCAGCACGTGCGGGGTGACGGCCACCCGGTGTCCGGGTAGGGTCGGCACGTTCTGGAATGCAGTTCTTCGCCCAATATCTACTTTATTTTCTCGTTTGTCGGGCAAAACGCCGTAAGTGCCCGCCGCACCCGACGCGAGCAGCGTCTGCGCTGCCCGATAGGGTGCAGAGGTGACCGCTCGCCTCGTCGTCCTGGTCTCCGGTTCCGGTACCAATCTCCAAGCTCTGCTCGATGCCTGTGCCGACCCCGCATACGGGGCGGCCGTCGTCGGCGTCGGCGCGGACCGCCACGGCATCGCGGGCCTGGCCCGTGCCGAGGCCGCGGGAGTGCCCACCTTCGTCGCCCGAGTCCCCGACTTCGCCACCCGGCAGGAGTGGGACGAAACGTTCACCGAGCTGACCGCGGCGCAACGGCCCGACCTCGTGATCGGCGCGGGCTTCCTCAAGCTGGTGGGCAAGGCGTTCCTGGACCGGTTCGGCGGACGTTATGTCAACACCCACAACGCGCTGCTGCCGGCTTTCCCGGGCATGCACGGCCCACGCGACGCCGTTGAGTACGGCGTGAAACTCGCCGGAGCCACGCTGCATTTCGTGGACGGCGGGGTGGACACCGGTCCGATCATCGCGCAGGTCGCGGTGCCGGTGCTCGATGACGACACCGAGGACACCCTCTCCGAGCGCATCAAGGACGCCGAGCGTGCGCAGCTGGTCGAGTACGTCGGCCGCATGGCGCGTGACGGCTGGACCGTCAACGGCAGGAAAGTGATCGTCGGCTGAACGGCCGCCCTCCCGTGCCGTGACAGCCGGCCCGGGACGGCGACGACCGGGCGCGACGAGCGGACCACGGGGCCGGCGGTTCAGACCGGCCCTGAATTAGCGAGGAGAAGGCATGAGCGAGCCTGCGGAGCGTAAGCCCATTCGACGCGCGCTGATCAGCGTGTGGGACAAGACCGGGCTGGAGGCCCTCGCCGCGACGCTGCGGCGGCACGGGGTCGAGATCGTCTCTACCGGCAGCACGGCGCAGCAGATCGAGACCACCGGCTCGCCGGTGACCCGGGTCGAGGAGCTGACCGGCTTCCCGGAGACGCTGGACGGGCGGGTCAAGACACTGCACCCGAGGGTGCACGCGGGCCTGCTGGCCGACGTGCGCCTGGACACGCACCGCGCGCAGCTCACCGAGCTCGACATCGAGCCGTTCGACCTGCTGGTGTCGAACCTGTACCCGTTCACCGAGACGGTGGCCTCCGGCGCGTCCATGGACGAGTGCATCGAGAAGATCGACATCGGCGGTCCGGCCATGGTGCGCGCGGCGGCCAAGAACCACGCGAACGTCGCGGTGGTCACCTCGCCGGCCGACTATCACCTGATCGCCGCGGCGCTGGAGACCGGAGGTTTCACGCTGGGCGAGCGCCGCGCGCTGGCGGCCCGCGCCTTCGCCGACATCGCCGACTACGACGTCGCGGTGGCCAACTGGTGCGCCCAGGAGCTGGCCCCGGCCCCGGCGGAGGGCTTCGCCTGGCCCGAGTACGCCGGTCTCGGCCTGTGGCGCGGCAACGTGCTGCGCTACGGCGAGAACCCGCACCAGGCGGCGGCGCTGTACATCGACCCCGTCGCCGCGCCCGGCCTGGCCCGCGCGCAGCAGCTCGGCGGCAAGGAGATGTCGTACAACAACTACATCGACGCCGACGCCGCCTGGCGCACCGTGCACGACTTCGAGGGCGTGTACGCCGCCGCGGTGATCAAGCACGCCAACCCGTGCGGCATCGCGATCTCGTCGGCCTCCATCGCCGACGCCCACGCCAAGGCGCACGCGTGCGACCCGCTGTCGGCGTACGGCGGCATCATCGCGGTCAACAGCGAGGTCACCGCGGAGCTGGCCAAGCAGATCGCGGAGATCTTCACCGAGGTCGTGGTGGCCCCCGCGTACGCGCCGGAGGCCGTGGAGATCCTGACCGCGAAGAAGAACCTGCGGGTGCTGCTCGCCCCGCCGTTCCGGCCGAACACGGTCGAGCTGCGGCAGGTGTCGGGAGGCATGCTGGTGCAGACCCGCGACGACTTCGGCGCCGAGGGCGACGACGCGGCCAACTGGCGGCTGGCCACCGGCGAACCGGCCTCCGAGGAGCTGCTGCGCGACCTGGAATTCGCCTGGGGCGCGATCCGGGCCGTCAAGTCCAACGCGATCCTGCTGGCCAAGGACGGGGCCAGCGTGGGCATCGGCATGGGCCAGGTCAACCGGGTCGACTCGTGCCGCCTGGCGATCTCGCGGGCCGGTGACCGGGCCGCCGGTTCGGTGGCCGCCTCGGACGCGTACTTCCCGTTCGCCGACGGACTGCAGCTCCTGCTGGACGCGGGCGTGACCGCGGTGGTCCAGCCCGGCGGCTCGATCCGCGACGAGGAAGTGATCGCCGCCGCCAAGGCCGCCGGGATCACCCTCTACCTGACGGGCTCGCGCCACTTCGCCCACTGACAAAGCGAAGGAAGGGCACCTTCTTAACGGACGTCCGTTAAGAAGGTGCCCTTCCTTCGCTTTTGACCTGGCGCTGCGGCGCGAGGGTCAGCCGACCACCTGACGCAGCTCGGCGAAGTGGCACGCGCTCGGGTGCGGGTCGACGCCGCGGCGGATCAGCAGCGGCTCCTCCACCGAGCAGCGCTCCTGCGCCTTCCAGCAGCGGGTGCGGAAGCGGCAGCCCGACGGCGGGTTGGCCGGGGACGGCACGTCGCCGACCAGGCGGATGACGTCGCGGTGGGCGCGGGCGTCCGGGTCCGGCACCGGCACCGCCGACAGCAGCGCCTGGGTGTACGGGTGCGTCGGCCGCTCGTAGATCTCCGCGTCGGTGCCGACCTCGACCATCTTGCCGAGGTACATCACGCCGACCCGGTCGGAGATGTGCCGCACCACGGACAGGTCGTGCGCGATGAAGATGTAGGACAGGTCCAGCTCGCCCTGCAGCTTCTCCAGCAGGTTGATGACCTGCGCCTGGATCGACACGTCCAGCGCGGACACCGGCTCGTCGCAGACGATGATCTCGGGCTTGAGGGCCAGCGCGCGGGCGATGCCGATGCGCTGGCGCTGGCCGCCGGAGAACTGGTGCGGGTAGCGGTTGATGTGCTCGGGGTTGAGCCCGACCAGCTCCAGCAGCTCCTGCACCCGGCGCTGGCGGTCGCCCTTCGGCGCCACCTCGGTGTGGATCTCGTACGGCTCGCCGATGATGTCGCCGACGGTCATCCGCGGGTTCAGCGAGGTGTACGGGTCCTGCATCACCATCTGGATGTTGCGGCGCATGCGGCGCAGCTCGGACCCGGACACCTTGAAGATGTCCTTGCCCTTGAGCATGGCCCGGCCGCCGGTCGGCGTCTCCAGCCGCATCAGCAGCTTGGCCAGCGTCGACTTGCCGCAGCCCGACTCGCCGACGATGCCCAGCGTCTCGCCGCGGTGCAGCTCGAAGCTGACCCCGTCGACCGCCTTGACCGCGCCGACCTTCTTCTTGAAGAGGATGCCCTGGGTGATCGGGAAGTGCTTGACCAGGTTCTCGACCCGCAGCAGCGGCTCGCCGGCCGGGCGCACGCCCGCGACGTTCTCAGCGGAGTGTGCCATCGAGCATCTCCTTCGCGAAGTGGCACGCGCTGGTCCGGCCGTGGCCGAGGTCCAGCGAGAGGGGTGTTTCGGTGGTGCAGACCGCCTTGGCGTACTTGCAGCGCGGGTGGAACGCGCAGCCCGTCGGCGGGCGCATCAGGTTCGGCGGCAGGCCCTTGATGGTCGCCAGCTCGGTGCCCTTGGAGTCCAGCCGCGGGATCGAGTCGAGCAGGCCCTCGGTGTACGGGTGCGCCGGGTGCTTGTAGACGCTGCGCACGTCCGCGTGCTCGACGATGCGGCCGGCGTACATGACCGCGATGCGGTCCGCGACGTCGGCGACCACGCCCAGGTCGTGCGTGATCAGGATCAGGCCCATGTTGAGGTCGCGGCGCAGGTCGCCGAGCAGGTCCATGATCTGCGCCTGCACGGTCACGTCGAGCGCCGTGGTCGGCTCGTCCGCGATGAGGACCTTGGGGTCCATGGCCAGTGACATCGCGATCATGACGCGCTGGCGCATACCGCCGGAGAACTGGTGTGGGTAGTCCTTCACCCGGGCTTTGGCGGCCGGGATCTTGACCAGGTCCATCAGCTCGACGGCCCGCTTGAGCGCGTCCTTGCGGGACAGGCCGGCCCGGGTGCGCAGCGTCTCGGAGATCTGCCAGCCCACCGGGAAGACCGGGTTCAGGGCCGACAGCGCGTCCTGGAAGATCATGGAGATCTCCTTGCCGCGCACCTGCCGCCGCTTCTCCTCCGGCATGGCGAGCAGGTTCTCGCCCTGGTAGAGGATCTGCCCGCTCGGGATCTTCGCCGGCGGCATGTCCAGGATGCCCATGATCGCCTGCGCGGTCACCGACTTGCCGGAGCCCGACTCGCCCAGCACGGCCAGGGTCTCGCCCGGGTCCAGGTGGTACGACACGCCGTTGATCACACGGGCGACGCCGTCGCGGGTGTGGAACTCGACGTAGAGGTCCTTCACCTCGAGCAGATGCCGGCCGCCGCGGGTCGGGGTCGAGGAGGTGACGTGGATGTCGGTCATGTGCTTCACCGCAGCTTCGGGTCGAAGGCTTCGCGGATCGTGTCGCCCAGAATGACGAAGGCGAGCACGGTCAGCGCCAGGAACGTCGACGGCACGATCAGCGGGAGGGCGTTCTCCCGCATGTACGCCCGCGCGGTCGAGATGTCGATGCCCCAGGACTGGGCCGGGGGCCGCAGGCCGATGCCCAGGAAGGACAGCGTGGCCTCGGCGGCGATGAACGAGCCCAGCGCCATCGTGATGATCACGATGAACGGGGCCAGCGAGTTCGGCAGGATGTGCCGCCACATGATGCGGCCGCTGCCCGCGCCCAGCATCTTCGCGGCGTGCACGTAGTCCTGCTGCTTCGCGGTGATCACCGAGGAGCGGATGACGCGGGCCGCGGTGGTCCAGCCGAGCAGGCCGAGGATGGAGATCAGGGCGATCAGGATCGCGGTCTGGCCGCCGCCGGCGTTGGTGACCCGCTTCATGAACACGATGCCAGCCAGCAGCAGCGGCAGGCCCAGCACGATGTCGATGATCCGGGAGACGGTGACGTCCCACCAGCTGCCGAAGTAGCCGGCGGTGACGCCGAGCAGCATGCCGAGGATTCCGGCCAGCAGCGCCGCGCCCGTGCCGACCAGCAGCGAGTTCTTGGTCCCGTAGATGGACTTGGCGAACACGTCGCAGCCCTGGACGTCATACCCGAAGATGGCCGCGCCCGACGGGTCGCCCATGCGGTTGCTCAGCGAGCACGAGGTCGGGTCGGCCGAGGTGAACAGCGACGGGAAGGCCGCGATCAGCAGGACCAGCGCGACGATGACGAGCGCCACCCAGAACAGCGGGCGGCGGCGCAGCTCGCGCCAGGCGTCCGCGCTGGCGCTGCGGGGCTTGGACACCTCGAGGGTGTGTGGCTGGCCCGGTGCGTTGGGCGCGCCGGCTGGACCGGGGGTGGCCGTGTGCAGCTCGGTCGCGGCCACGGATTCGAAGTCACTCATGTCAGGAAACCTCTTACTCGTACCGGATCCGCGGGTCGAGCACCGCGTAGAGCAGGTCGACGATCAGGTTGGCCACCAGGAAGACGATCACCAGCACGCTGACGATGCCGATCACCAGCGGGGTGTCCTCGGTCTTGAGGCCGCGGGCCAGCTGGAAGCCGACGCCGGGGACGTTGAAGACGCTCTCGGTGACGATCGCGCCGGCCATCAGGCTGCCCAGCTCGACGCCGAGGAAGGTCACGATCGGGATCAGCGAGTTGCGCAGCACGTGGATGCCGATCACCCGGCGGCCGGGCATGCCCTTGGACCGGGCGGTGCGCACGAAGTCGGCGCGCAGGTTCTCACTGACCGAGGCGCGGGTCAGCCGCATCGCGGTGGCGACGGACAGCGAACCCAGCACGATGCCGGGCAGCAGCAGTTCGTACCACGTCGGGTTGCCGCTGGCAGTGGTGGGGAAGATCTTCCACTGGATGGTGAAGAGGTACTGCGACAATGGCGCGAGCACGACCGAGGGGATGCCGATCACGAGCAGCGTCAGCACCAGCGTGGCGTTGTCGAAGATGCTGCCGCGCCGGATGCCCGCGATGACGCCGGCGGTGACGCCGAAGACGATCGTGACGACGATGGCGATGAGCGCCAGTTGCATGGTGATCGGCCAGGCGTCCACCAGGATGTCCTTGATGGGACGTCCGGTCAGGGTGGTGCCGAAGTCGAGGTGCAGCAGGTCGGTCAGGTAGTTCCAGTAACGCTCGTAGAACGGCTGGTCGAGTCCGTAGATCCTCGTCAGCTGGGCGCGCTGGAGGTCGCTGACCGGCTTCTCGCCGGCCAGGGCCTGGATGGGGTCGCCTCCGGTCCAGTACATCAGCGAGTACACGATGAACGTGGTCGCGATGAACACCATGATCATCTGGAGGAAGCGCCGCACAAGGTAGCGGAACATCGTCGATTTCTTCTCTCACCAGGCAGCCCGATTGGCACGAAATATCCGTGTTCTTCGTACCATGGGGGCCGCGGTCGACGTGGTGGTGGTGCGCCTAACCGGGTCGGAGGACGCGGGGGCGAGGGGTCTCGGCGCGATGGTGGTGCCGGCCCGAGCGGACCGGCACCACCACCGTCAGTCGACCGTCAGGCTTTTCAGCCGGCGATCTGGATCTTGTTGAGGTCGACCCGGTTGAACAGGTCGATGTGAACGTCCTTGACGTTGGTCGAGTGACCGTAGACGTTCTGGCCGAAGCGCAGCGGAAGCACCGGCATGTCCTTGGCGAGGATGTCCTCGGCCTCCTGGTACTTCTTGATGGCCTCGTCCTGCGTCGCCGCGGCCGAGCCCTCCTTCAGCAGGTTGTCGAAGGTGGGGTTGCTGTAGCCGTAGTAGTTCGAGGAACCACCGGTCGAGTACAGCGGGCCGAGGTAGTTCTCCATGGACGGGTAGTCCATGACCCAGCCCATGCGGAACATGCCGACGTCCTTCTTCGCCTTGGCCTTGGTGAGCAGGTCGGCGAACTTCGGCTCGGGGGTGCCCACGCACTCCACGCCCAGGTTGGTCTTCAGCTGGTTGCAGGTCGCGTCGACCCACTCCTGGTGGCCACCGTCGGTGTTGTACGTGATGTTGATCGACTTCGGACCGCCCGCGGCGTCGTACTGCTTCTTGGCCTCGGTCGGGTTGAACTCGCACGCCGCGCCACAGGTCTTGTCGCGGTAGCCCGCGACGACCGGGGAGACGAAGGAGTAGGCGGCCTTCTGCGAACCCTGGAAGACCTTGTTCGCGATCTCCTCGCGGTCGATCGCCATGGAGATCGCCTTACGGACCTCGGGCTTCTCGAAACGCTTGTCGAAGGTCGGGAAGGCCAGCACCTGCAGGGTCGACGCCGGGCTGGTCTGGTAGCGGTCACCCAGGTCGCCGGCGGCCGTGGACAGGCTGGCGGTCGGGATCTGCTTCACCACGTCCAGGTTGTTGGCCTGGAGGTCGGCGTACTCGGCATCGCTGTTCTGGTAGATCTTGAACAGCGCGCCGCCGACGGTCGGCTTGGTGCCGGCGAAGGCGTCGTACTTCTCGACCTCGACCTGGGCGTCGTGCTGCCACGAACCCTTGATCTTGAACGGGCCGTTGCCGATGGGGGCGTCCTCGTAGGCCTTGGTGACGACCAGCGGCGAAGCGGTCGCGCTCTCGAACGCGGCGTTCGGCAGGGGGTAGAACGCGGTGTAGCCCAGCAGCGCCTTGAACTCGCTGAACGGCGCGTTCAGGGTCACCGTGAAGGTCTTGTCGTCGACCTTCTTGAGACCGGTGAGGGCGGTCGCGGTGGGGGTGGCCTTCGCGTCGGCGGGGTTGAGGTCCTTGTAACCCTCGACCTTGTCGAAGAAGTAGTTGTTGTCCTGGGCGTTCGGGCCGTAGGCCGCGTAGTTCCAGGCGTTGATGTAGCTGTCGGCGGTGACCGGCTCGCCGTTGTGGAACGTCCAGCCGTCCTTCAGCTTGATCGTCCAGGTCTTGTTGTCGGTGGTGCTGATCTCCTGCGCGGCCACCTCGAAGGGCTTGTTGGCCTCGTCGAAGTCGACCAGGGGGGCGAACAGCGCGGCCAGCACCTGGGAGCCACTGGTCTCCGAGGTGTTGGACGGGATCAGGTGCTTCGGTTCGGCGATGCCGATGGAAACCACACCATTGGGGTTGGCGCTACCCGAGTCGCTGCCACCGCTCTTGCCACAGGCCGACAGGCCGAGAGTGACAGCAAGCGGGAGAGCAGCCCAGGCTGCGAGCCTACGGACCTGCATTGAGCCTCCTCATCTCCTACGTCGCACCTCACGACGGCAGGCTGACCAGCCGTTGTCACGCAGTGCAACGTCCGGCAAAGGTAGGACGAAGCTCGGCCCGGCACCAAACCCACGGGTTGCAGATTCGCAACAGTCTACGGGTGGAGTACTTGCGGATCCTGTCCCGACTCTGGTATTAGAGAGCAGCCTGTCATATGGGCGGAACTAAGTCAGTATGCCCGATTCTGACCGTGACCCCGGTAATAGTCGCCGGTCACATAGTGGGACTGTCGGGAGCCCGATTTGACCCCTTATGGCGTCCCGGATGCTGGAAGATCCTGCAACCAAGGCCACGCGGTGATCTATCCCACTGTCACCCACAGTTAGTTCCCCAGCTAAAGGGCCAAATGATCGACGCCGGTCATCGCAGCCGCTAGCCCCCCAGTACGCCATGATCCTCGGATTTGCCTGGCAAACGGGCGTATCGCTGCTGCGCATTCGCCCCATTGCCCGGCAAGTCGGTCGATCATGGCGGGCGGTGTGTCGAACGGGATGTCCTGGTTTCGGGTGGTCGAAGTCGTGATGGCAGGATCGACGGCATGACGGCGACGATCCTCAACGGCACCGAGACGGCAGCGGCGATCAAGGCGGACCTGCGGACGCGGGTGGCCGCGCTGCAAGCGCGCGGCGTGACCCCGGGCCTGGGCACGGTGCTGGTCGGCGACGACCCGGGCTCCCAGTGGTACGTCAACGGCAAGCACAAGGACTGCGCCGAGGTCGGCATCGCCTCGCTGCGCCGAGACCTGCCCGCCGACGCCACCCAGGCCGATGTGGAGCATGCCGTCGCGGAACTCAACGCCGACCCCGCCTGCACCGGCTACATCGTCCAGTTGCCACTGCCCAGGGGGCTGAACGAGCAGCGGGTGCTGGAGCTGATCGACCCGGACTCCGACGCCGACGGGCTGCACCCGGTCAACCTCGGGCGTCTGGTGCTGGGCGTGCCCGCGCCGCTGCCGTGCACGCCGCGCGGCATCGTCGAGTTGCTGCGGCGGTACCACGTGCCGATCGCGGGCGCGGAGGTCTGCGTCGTCGGTCGCGGCGTCACCGTGGGCCGCCCGTTGGGGCTGCTGCTCACCCGGCGTACCGAGAACGCGACGGTGACCCTCTGTCACACCGGGACCAAGGATCTGGCCGCGCACACCCGCCGGGCCGACATCATCGTCGCCGCGGCCGGCGTGCCGGGCATCATCACCCCGGGCATGGTCCGGGCGGGCGCGGCCGTGCTCGACGTCGGCGTGTCGCGGGTGGAGGGACCGGACGGCAAGAAGCACATCGTGGGTGACGTGCACGCCGACGTCGCCGACGTGGCCGGGTTCGTGTCACCGAACCCGGGCGGGGTAGGGCCGATGACTCGCGCCATGCTGCTCACCAACGTGGTCGAGAAGGCCGAGTCGGCGCTCTAGCCCACACCCGCCGCACCCGACCGGCCGTCGATAGACGCAGCGGACTATGGTGCGGATCGTTACACCTTCGTCACAGGGCTGTGCTGGTCACCACCAGACATCCGCCAGCAGGGAGTATGTGCCAATGGGCAAGAAGGTCACCGTCGTCGGCGCCGGTTTCTACGGCTCGACCACCGCGCAGCGCCTCGCCGAGTACGACGTCTTCGAGACCGTCGTGCTGACCGACATCATCGAGGGCAAGCCCGAGGGTCTCGCCCTGGACCTCAACCAGTCCCGCTCCATCGAGGGCTTCGAGACCAAGGTCGTCGGCGCCACCACGGGTGTCGACGGCTCGGGCTACGAGGCCATCGCCGGTTCCGACATCGTCGTGATCACCGCCGGCCTGCCGCGCAAGCCGGGCATGAGCCGCATGGACCTGCTCGGTGTCAACGCCAAGATCGTCCGCGGGGTGGCCGAGCAGGTCGCCAAGCACGCGCCCAACGCCGTCGTCATCGTGGTGTCCAACCCGCTCGACGAGATGACCGCGCTGGCCCAGATCGCCACCCAGTTCCCGAAGAACCGGGTCATCGGCCAGGCCGGCATGCTGGACACCGCCCGCTTCACGCACTTCGTTGCCGAGGAGCTGAACGTCCCGGTCGGCTCGGTGAAGACGCTGACCCTGGGCTCGCACGGCGACACCATGGTGCCGGTGCCCTCGCGCTGCACCGTCGACGGCAAGCCGCTGTCCGACCTGCTCCCGGCTGACAAGATCGAGGAGCTGGTCACCCGGACCCGCAACGGCGGCGCCGAGGTCGTGGCGCTGCTGAAGACCGGCTCGGCGTACTACGCCCCGTCGGCCGCCGCCGCCCGCATGGCCAAGGCCGTGGCCGAGGACTCCGGCGAGGTCATGCCGGTCTGCGCCTGGGTCGACGGCGAGTACGGCATCTCCGGCGTCTACCTGGGCGTCGAGGCCGAGATCGGCGCCACCGGCGCCCGCAAGGTCGTCATCACCGACCTCACCGAGACCGAGCTGGCCGGCCTCAACGAGGCCGCCGAAGCCGTCCGCGCCAAGCAGGCCGACGTCGCCGGCATGTGATCGCCCAAAGGAAGGGCACCTTCTTAACGCTTCGCGTCATAGAAGGTGCCCTTCTTGACGCCTGGCGGCAGCTGACCTGCGGCAGCAGGCTACCGTGACGGCAGGTGGGCGGGTCGGCACCCGGAAGCGGGTCGGCCGCGGGGCGGGTCGGCGGATCGCCGAGGACCGGGCGCCAAGGCGTCGGCAGGGAAGTCCGGATAGGGCACAAACGCCGGCCCGACGGTGGATAACCGCAGGCCAGGCTGAGCAAACCGCCGGGGCGGGGCTTAGCCGCACGGTTGTCGGACGCGGGCACTATGGTGTCCCGCATGGCATTGGACCTGCTCGACCTGCTGCCCGCTGAGTGGCGCGACGTGATGAAGCCGCACCTGGACCTAGACGCCACGGCCCGGCTGTCCTCGTTCGTGGAGAACGCCTACGCCACCGAGACGGTGTACCCGCCCCTCGACGACCTGTTCACGGCGTTCCGGCTCACCTCGCCCGCGCACACCCGGGTGCTCGTCCTCGGCCAGGACCCCTACTTCAAGCCGGGCCAGGCGCACGGCCTCAGCTTCAGCGTGCGCCCCGGCGTGGCCGTGCCGCCGAGCCTGCGCAACGTGTACAAGGAGCTCAAGGACGACCTGGGCGTCGAGCCGCCGCGCAACGGCGACCTGACCGGCTGGGCGAGCCAGGGTGTGCTGATGCTCAACGCGGTGCTCACCGTGGGCGTCAAGCCGGGCAGCCACGCCAACCAAGGCTGGGAGGCGTTCACCGACGCCGCGATCAAGGCCGTGAACGACTCGCCGTACCGGGTGGTCTTCGTGCTGTGGGGGTCGTACGCCCGCAAGAAGGCCGCGCTCGTCGGCAACCCCCATCACGTCGTGCTGGAGGCCGGGCACCCGAGCCCGATGAACCCGAAGGGGTTCCTGGGCAGCAAGCCGTTCTCGCAGATCAAGGCCGCGCTGCAGGAAGCGGGCCGCGGCGAGATCAACTGGAGCTGATCAATCCTCCGCGCAGCGCCCGCCGCAGCACACGGCGGGCGGTCTGCCTGGTGGGCTGGTCACTGCGTGCTCAGGGCGGCGGCCAGGCCCGCGGACACGCTGATCGCGGCACCCACAGTGAACAGCCGCCACTGCACGGGGGCGATGCCCCAGAGGCTCTGGAAGAACTTCGACCGCTCGCCGCGCAGCCGCTGCCGGGTCCAGCGGACGCCGGAGAAGACAAGCGCCCACAGCACCAGCAGGGCCAGCGTCCAGAGCAGCCCGTGCGCCAGCGCCTCGCCGGCGGAGGACTCGGCGGCGACACGGTGGTCCAGCGACTCCCGCACGGGCAGCCCGCTGCTGCGGGGGCTGCGCTGCGGTCGGCTCACCATGATCACTATCTGTGCCAGCAGGAGCAGAAAACCGGCGCCCGCGAGCCCGCCCCAGGGGCGGCGGAGCGGCCTCGCGGACAGGTCGAGGGAGCCCAGCGCCATGGAGACGATGGGGAACGCGACGACCGCCCAGGCCAGCGCCGCCGTGACCGCGATCGGCGCGTCGGCCAGGAGCCTGGTCTCGGCGATGAAGAGCGGGTCTCGAAACAGGTAGACCGCGCCCCAGGTGACGAAACAGGCGGGCAGGAAGATCAGGAACGCCGGTGTGACCCGTTGCGGCGGCGCGGACTCGTTGGCTGTCACGAGCGCGCAGCGTAGTGGTGCGACGCCAGTTTCGCGGGCCGTGGCGAGAGGCACCTCACCCTGGCGGTTGCGCCAGGTGGATCTGGCAGTACGCTCGTACTGCTAAACGAGACCGCCGCCCGGCCTTCCGCGCCGGACGCCGAAGGTTTTAAGGAGCGCCCTCGCGATGGCGAAGATCAAGGTAAACAACCCGGTCGTCGAGCTCGACGGCGACGAGATGACCCGGATCATCTGGAAGCAGATCCGGGAGCAGCTGATCCTGCCCTACCTCGACGTGGAGCTGGAGTACTACGACCTGGGCATGGAGCACCGCGACGCCACCGACGACCAGGTGACGATCGACGCCGCCAACGCCATCAAGCGGCACGGCGTGGGCGTCAAGTGCGCCACCATCACCCCGGACGAGGCCCGCGTCGCCGAGTTCGGCCTGAAGAAGATGTGGAAGTCGCCGAACGGCACCATCCGCAACATCCTCGGCGGCGTCGTCTTCCGTGAGCCCATCATCATGAGCAACGTGCCGCGTCTGGTGCCGGGCTGGACCAAGCCGATCGTCATCGGCCGTCACGCCCACGGCGACCAGTACAAGGCCACCGACTTCGTGGTCCCGGGCCCGGGCAAGGTCACCATCACGTACCAGCCGGCCGACGGCTCGGAGCCGATGGAGCTGACCGTCGCCGACTTCCCCGGCGGCGGCGTCGCCATGGGCATGTACAACTTCGACGAGTCGATCCGCGACTTCGCGCGCGCCTCGCTGCGCTACGGCCTGGCCCGCAACTACCCGGTCTACCTGTCGACCAAGAACACCATCCTCAAGGCGTACGACGGCCGGTTCAAGGACATCTTCGCCGAGGTCTTCGAGACCGAGTTCAAGGCCGACTTCGAGGCCGCCGGCATCACCTACGAGCACCGCCTCATCGACGACATGGTGGCCGCGGCGCTGAAGTGGGAGGGCGGGTTCGTCTGGGCCTGCAAGAACTACGACGGTGACGTGCAGTCCGACACCGTGGCGCAGGGCTTCGGCTCGCTCGGGCTGATGACCTCCGTCCTGATGACGCCCGACGGCAAGACCGTCGAGGCCGAGGCCGCGCACGGCACGGTCACCCGGCACTACCGCCAGTGGCAGAAGGGCGAGAAGACGTCGACCAACCCGATCGCGTCGATCTTCGCCTGGACCCGGGGCCTCGCGCACCGCGGCAAGCTGGACGGCACCCCGGAGGTGACCAACTTCGCCGACGTGCTGGAGCAGGTCATCATCGAGACCGTCGAGGGTGGTGCGATGACCAAGGACCTCGCGCTGCTGATCTCGCGTGACGCGCCGTGGCAGACCACCGAGGAGTTCATGAACACCCTCGACACCAACCTGGCCCGCCGCCTGGCCGCCTGATTTTCACCGGGTACGGCGCCAAGCCGTCTCCTGCCTCGCCTGCGATCGTTTGACCAGGTGAAACAGCAGAAGAATCCCGCCTGAAAGTCCCTTCCCGAACAGTGCCGACCCGCGATCCGCGGGTCGGCACTGTTTTTACGCCCGGGGCCCGCCCATGATCGCCGTTTCCGGTCAGAACCTCGGGTCTCACCGCAGATCCTGACCCAAAACAGCGATCATGCTGCCGTTGCCGTTGCCGTTGCCGTTGCCGTTGCCGTTGCCGTTGCCGTTGCCGTTGCCGTTGCCGTTGCCGTTGCCGTTGCCGTTGCCGGGCGGGCCGTGGCCGAGGGTCGGTTCAGAGGGTGCGGAGCCAGACGGGGCCGTCGGGGGTGTCGCGCAGTTCGATGGAGGCGGCGGCCAAGGCGTCGCGGACCCGGTCGGCAGCCGCCCAGTCGCGCTGCTCGCGAGCCTTCTCCCGGAGGCCGATCAGTGCGTCCACCAGCGGGGTGAGCAGCGGCGTCGGGTCCGCGGTGCCCGCGAGCGCGCCGAGCCGCACGATCATGCCGCGCAGCAGCCCATGCGCGTGCTCGCCGGAGTCCGAGGTGAGCGTGTCGGCGCTCCAGTCGGTGATCGCCTGCTCCAGTTCCAGCACCGCCGCGACGCAGCCGTCCACGTCCCGCTCGGCCAGCGCGGTCGAGAACCGGGCCTCGGCCTCGTCGGCGGCCTCCCGCAACGTGGCCGCGACACCACCGGGCATGGCGTTCTCGGCGTCGACCTCCTCGGCCGGGCCGCCCGTGGCTCTGCCTCCGCCCGCTGCCCCTCCGCCCGCCGTACCTCGGCCCGGACCGCCTCGGCCCGGACCACCCGGGCCTGGACCACCCAGGCCCCTGCCGCTGCCCGCCACACCGTGCCCGACCCCGTCAGCGCCCCCGACCTCGCCGTCTGCGCCCTCAACGTTAAGAAGGTGCCCTTCCTCTACGAATAACGATAAGAAGGTGCCCTTCCTTTGTTCGGTGGGGAGGGGAAGGACGGAGCCGGAGGGGTACGTGCGGGTGCGGGTGCGGTGGCGGAGGGTCAGGGTGCCGTTGCCGAGGACGGTGGCGGTGCGGGTTTCGAGGTCGCAGACCAGGGCGGTGTGCTCGTCGATGCCGATGATGACGGTGTCGTCGGGCAGTTCGCGTTCGAGGCGGGCGAGGCGGGGTTCGCCGAGGTAGCAGAAGCGGGTGTCGTGGTGGCCGCCCTCGGCGTTGTCGTAGTGCGGGATGACCACGGCGGGGATGCCGGTTAGCTGCTCGAACAGGTTGAGGCCGGGTTCCCAGTGCGGATCGGCGCCGGCCTTGTAGATCTCGTACACGGGGATGGTGTGCGAGCCGAGGGTGAGTGCGGCGGCGCTGGCGAAGACGAGCACCTCGGCCTGGACCAGCAGGGACGGCAGCTCGGTGTCGCGCCATTGGCGCAGGGCGTACGTCGGCGAGCCCGGTCCCGCGAAGATCCAGCTCGCGCCGCGCAGGGCGGCCAGCGCGCGTTCCCGGTCGAGGCCGGGTGCGGGCGTGGTGCGCCAGGAGACGACGTCCACGGTGCGCCCGACGCTCTGTGCGAAGTAGCCGACGGCCCGCGCGCTGATCTCGTCGGCGTTGAGCTGGAACCCGTACGGCGTGTCCAGCAGGGCCGCCCGGTCTCCGTCGCCCAGTGCGGCGAAGAACTGCCGGTGCGGTTTGATCATGGTGGGGGTGGTCTCGCCGGACCCCATGACCACGAGCAGCTTCGTCACGTCGCCTCCTTGCGCCGGGCACCGGCCAGGGTGAGCAGGTCGGCGGCGACCATGGCCGGGTGCTGGGCGTGCAGATCGTGGTCGCTGCCGGGATACCAGCGCACGTCCGCGTCGGGCAGTGCCGCGGCGGCGCGGCGGACCGGTTCGGCCCGCTCGTCGTCGGGCCCGAGCGCGGGCAGCAGCACGGTGGGAACGGCGACCAGGGGCAGGTCGGGGCCGGGCGGGCCGTCCCACATCGAGCGCAGGATCTCCACGTGGTGCGGGATGGTCAGCCGCCGCTCCATGGTGCCGTCGGGCCGGACCCGCATGTTCGCCAGTGTCGCCGTGCGGGCGGTGTCCGACCAGTCGGGGTGCGCCGAGTCCAGCCACTGCCGCATGGCGGCGGCGGGGCGGCCGTCGATGTCCTGCGGGCGCAGCGCGCGCTCGCAGGACTCCCAGTCGGGGAAGGCGGCATGCAGATCGATCCAGCCGCCGTCGACCAGCCCGAGCGCGCCGGGCAGCTCCGGATGCTTGGCGGCCAGCCGCACCACCACGTTGCCGCCCCACGACTGGCCGGCCACCGCCGGGCGGTGCAGGCCCAGCGCGGTGATGACGGCAGCCAGGTCCGCGGCGGCGGTGCCGGTGTCGTATCCGGACTCCGGCGCGTCGGACTCGCCGTGCCCGCGCAGATCGACCGCCCAGCTCGGGTGCCCGGCGGCGGCCAGTGCCCCGGCCACCTCGTCCCACAGCCGGGCGTTCGACGACAGCCCGTGGACCAGCAGGAACGGCACCTGCCCCGGGCCGGGACCGGCTGCGGCGCGGTGGCGCAGGCGCAGCCGGACGCCGGGTTCGACCTCGACTTCGGTGACCTCGTAGTCGTTCACATGTACGAACTTAGAGGGAAACCGCCCTCAGCGCAGCAGCGGCCTGCTCCGGCGCGATGTCGTTGACCCACGCGCCCATCGCGGACTCCGACCCGGCCAGGTACTTCAGCTTGCCCGGTGCGCGCCGGGAACTGATCAGCCGCAGGTGCAGGTAGCCGAGGTCGCGGTCGGCGTGCACCGGGGCCTGGTGCCAGCCGGCGATGTACGGCATGGCCACGCCGAACAGTCCGTCGAGCCGGTTGGTGATCTCCGACCACAGCGGGGCGCACGCGTCGAGTTCGGCCTCGGTGAGTGCGGCCAGGTCGGGGACCTGCCGGTGCGGGGCGAGATGGATCTCGTACGGCCAGCGGGCCGCGTACGGCACGAACGCCGTCCACAGCTCGTTGGACGCGACGACGCGCGTGCCCTCGGCACGTTCGCGGGCCAGCAGGTCGGCGTACAGGTTGCCGCCGTGCTCCGCCCGGAACTTGCGGGCCGCCTCCAGGTAGCGCCGGGTGACCGGGGTGACGTACGGGTACGCGTAGATCTGCCCGTGCGGGTGGTGCAGTGTCACGCCGATCTCGACGCCCCGGTTCTCGAAGCAGAACACCTGCTCCACCCCCGGCTGGGCGGACAGCTCGGCGGTGCGGTCCGCCATCGCGCCCAGCACGGTGCGCACCCGCGACACGGGCAGCTCCCGGAACGACGAGTCGTGCTGCGGCGAGAAGACGACCACCTCGCAGCGCCCGGCGTCCCCGGAGAACGAGGGGAAGCGGTTCTCGAACACCACCACGTCGTAGTCGTCGGCGGGCACCTCGGTCAGGAACGCGCTCTTCGTGGGGCAGAGCGGGCACTCCTCGGTGGGCGGCAGGAAGGTGCGGGCCTGCCGGTGCGCCGCGACCGCGACCCAGTCCTCGGTGAGCGGGTCGAAGCGCAGCTGCGCGGGCGCGGGCGGCGGGGGCAGCTCCCGCTTGTCCACGGTGGCGCGTACCGCGTCGTCGTGCTCGTCGAAGTAGATCAGTTCGCGGCCGTCGGCCATCGTGATGCTGGTGCGTTTCATGGGGTGATCTCCACAAGGGTGAGCTCGCTGATGTCGACCGGCGGCTCGGCGTCGGTGATGAGCAGGTCGACGGCGCTGAGCGGGACGATCGACGCGATGCCGAGCGTCTCCCACTTGGTGTGGTCGGCGAGCACGATCAGGCGGCGGGTGGCCGCGATCAGTGCCCGGTTCGTCTCTGCTTCGAGCAGGTTCGGGGTGGTCAGCCCGGCTTCGACGCTGAGCCCGTGCACGCCGAGGAACAGCTGGTCGACGTGCAGGTCGCGCAGCGAGGCGACGGCGATCGGGCCGACCAGCGCGTCGGAGGGGGTGCGGGTGCCGCCGGTGAGCACGACGGTCTGGTCGGGGCGGCCGGCGCGGTAGAAGACGTCGGCGACCGGAATCGAGTTGGTGACCACGGTCAGCCCGGGGACCTCGACCAGGGCCTGCGCCAGCCGCACCGTGGTGGTGCCCGCGGACAGCGCGATCGCGCTGCCGGGGGCCACATGGGCGGCGGCGGCTTCGGCGAGCTTCGCCTTCTCCGTACGCTGGCGTTCGGCTTTCGCGGCGAAGCCGGGCTCGTCGGCCACGCCGGACGGGGGCGCGGTCGCCCCGCCGTGGACCTTGACCACCAGGCCGCGTTCGGCGAGCACCTCCAGGTCACGGCGGATGGTCATGTCGGAGACGCCGAGCTCGGCGACGAGGTCGGCCACGCGTACGCCGCCGGAGCGGCGCACCTGGGCGAGGATCGCCTGCTGGCGTTGCGGGGCGAGCATCCCGTCTCCTCACCTGCCGGCTCCCGAGGGAGCCTAAGTCACCGAAATCCAACAAGGTTCAACACCGTATCGTACGCGGACGCGCACGGGCAACGGTGGAACGTGGTGATCGGTGCAGGTGTGACTGTGCGAACGCGTTCAGATGCCGTGGCCGCGCCGGTGCAGCGCGGTCAGCACCGTCTCGACCTTGACCGCCCCGGTGAGGGCGGCCAGGGCGATGGCGGCCCGCGGCTCGCGCCAGTTGTTGCGTACCGTCTCCCGGGTCCAGCGCCAGGCCTGCCGCTTGTCCCCGGCCGCCGCCGACCAGCAGGCCAGCTGGCCGTAGACCCGGGCCGCGCCCGGGCGGCAGCCGGAGATCTCCGGGTGGCGGGCCATCATCCAGCGCAGCGAGGAGATCTTGGTGGAGTACTCGTACGCGTAGAAGCTGCTGCGGCCCCACAGCACCCGCACCAGCGGCTCGTCCACGTGCACGATCGGGTGCCGGCGGGCGGCCCGCAGCAGCAGGTCCCAGTCCTCGTTCTGGCTGCCCGGGGCGTCCTCGGAGACCGGGCCGATGACGCCGGACTCCAGCAGCGTCTCGCGCCGGGCCAGGAAGCCCGACGAGTGCAGCATCGACATCCGCGAGCGGGCCAGGTGTTCGACGGTCACCGAGCCCGTGCCGGCCAGCCGGGGGTGGGCGGTTCCCTCGAACTCCACCTCGATCGCACACGTGGCGAACTCCGCGTCCGGCGTGCGGACCAGCGCGCCGACCTGGCGGCGCAGCTTGCCCGGGTGCCAGCGGTCGTCGTCGTCGCAGAACGCCACCAGCTCGGTGTCCAGCGCCGCGATACCGGTGTTGCGCGCCCCGGCCAGGCCGGGCTGCCGCCAGTTGGCCAGCACCAGCACCGGACGGTCGTCGGTGGTGGCCAGCTCCGGGTCCGGCTCGGCCTGGTCGAAGACCACGATGATCCGCAGTGGGCCGGGGTAGTCCTGGGCGCGTACCGCGTCGAGGGTCTTGCGTAGCAGCTCCGGGCGGTTGCGGGTGGGAATGACCACGCCGACCGCTGGCCACTCGCGGCGCTGCGGCATCGCGTCGTGTGCCGGACCGTCGAGCACCGACGGCGTGCCTGCCGATGCGCCGTCGGCCTGCGCACGTCGTGCCGCCGTGCCGGCGGCTGGGGAGGTGCCCGCGGCCGTGCCGACCTGTGGGGCGGCCGCCTGCGCGGTGCTGCCCTGGACCCCGGCGGGCGGCTCGCCGGAGACGGCGGCGGTGGCGCGCTCGGTGCCGGCGGGGCGGGCCCCGCGTGTGCCGTCGAACCGGCCGGTGTTGACCTTGACCCTCATCGGTGTGCTCCCACTATCTCAGCGCTACTGCTCAGCGGGTACCCGTACGCCCGCAGCAGCGGCGCGCACACGGCCCCGACCAGGGCGCGCTGGCGCGGCGGCAGTTGCCGGCGCCAGGCGTCGTCGCGACGCAACTCGATGCGCCCGACCGTGAACCGCATCGGGTTGCCCGCGGCGCTGTGGCCGCGCGACAGCTCGACGGCCTCGTCGTCGACGAAGCCGAGGTCCATCACGGACGGGTCCAGCCCCATGAACGCGGCGATGCGCTGCACGCTGCTGCGGGGCCGGGCCAGGAACTCCTCGTACCGCACCCGGCGCACGGCCACGCCGCGGCGGCGCAGCAGCCCGAACGCGGCGTTGTGCGCGTTCCACAGCAGCGCGCTGCGTGTCGGGGCATACCGGGTCATTTCTTCGGTGCCGTCCGTCTCCGGCCGCGACACCGTCTTGGTCCACGAGTACGCCACCCCGCGGGCGTCGCGTACCACGTGCAGCACCCGCAGGTCCACCGCGTCCGACCAACGCAGGCAGTGGGCCAGCGCGCTGTGCTTGGACGAGTCGATCACGACACTCGCGCCGGAGGTCTCGGCCGCCGCGGCGTAGATACGCGCGTAGTAGTCGGCGTACTCGGTGACCAGGGCGGCGAAGTCCTTGGCGGCCAGCCGGCTCGACCCGGCCAGTCGGGGGATGTGCCGGGTGCGCTCGACCAGGTCGCGCAGGGCCAGGATGCGGTGCACGTCCACCCGGTGCCAGCCGCCGAAGGCGGCCTTGCCGACGTGCTGCCAGAAGTCGCAGCCGCTGAACCGCTCGCCGCAGCCGCAGCGCTCGTCGTCGCGCAGGTCGCGCTGCCACAGGTGGACGATCTCGCCCAGAGCGCACACGCCGGGCAGCTCGCCCAGCACGCGTTCGATCAGGGTCGTGCCGCTGCGGCCGAGCCCACCGACGAAAAGAACCCTGGTCGTCATACATCCCCCACTGCGGCGTCGCGGTGCGACGCGCCCTCGTGCGGTATAACGACCGAACAGTGTTGTTGGTCTGTATTGTCTGAATTCATGGCTTTTACGGGGACTGTTTATGGCCGAAAGGTCCACCTCGCCGGCACCTGGTTCGACGCCGTCACCGAGGAGGCCGTGGCCGAAAGAGTGATCGCCGCCCTGGAACGCGGTGACGGGGGACGCATCCTCACCCCGAACGTCGACATCATGCGGCTGGCTTCGGGGCGCGGCGTGCGCGCCGCCGAAGTGCGCGGCTTCCTGGAGGACGCGACCCTGGTCGTCGCCGACGGCATGCCGCTGGTCTGGGCCAGCAAGCTCTCCCGCACCCCGCTACCCGAACGGGTGACCGGCTCCGGTCTCATCTGGAGCCTGTCCGCCGCCCTCGGCCGCGCTGGGCGCTCGGTCTACCTGCTCGGCGGCACGCCCCCCGACGAGACCGGCACCGACGGCGCGGTCAAGGCGGCGGCGGTGCTCGCCGCCGGGTGCCCCGGACTGCGCATCGCCGGGCAGGTCGCCCCGCCGTTCGGGTTCGACCTCGACCCGGACACGTGCGCCCAGGTGTACACCGACGTCATCGAGGCCAAGCCCGACTTCGTCTTCGTCGGCCTGGGCTTCCCCAAGCAGGAGCGCGTCATCTCCGACCTGCGCGCCGAGCTGCCGTTCACCTGGTTCATCGGCTGCGGCGCGGCGATCGGCTTCGTCGCCGGGGAGCTGCACCGGGCTCCCATCTGGATGCAGCGCAGCGGCCTCGAATGGGCCCACCGCCTGGCCCAGGAGCCCGGCCGTCTCGCCGGCCGCTACCTCGTCCACGACCTCCCGTACGCCGCCCGCCTCCTCGCCGGCGCCGCCCTCCGCCGCCGCTAGGGACGAAGGAAGGGCACCTTCCCATCGCTCCGCGATGTAGAAGGTGCCCTTGTTAACGCTTCGGGTCTGTGACCAGCGGGTTCGTCCGCGGTTCGGGGCGGCGATGCGGCTCGGGCCCACCGCGGGGCCTGACCGGGCTCGCAGGGTAGGCCGCCTCGACTGCCACACCCGGCATGGCGTCTCTGCCCCCGAACGCCGATCGACCAAGATCTGTTTTTGTGGACGCTGGATGCCCCTATAGGGGCGTCGGGCGTCCACAAAAACAGATCTCCACCCCGCCGCCGCGGTGATCATGAAGTTGGGGCAGTGATACGCCGTCGAACCGTGCCATAAGTTCATGATCAACGCGGCGATGCGGGCGGTGGCGCGGTGGCGCGGTGGTGGGGTGGCGCGGCGGTGGGGCGGTGGGGCGGTGGGGCGGTGGGGCGGTGGGTGGGGTCAGCGGCGGAAGTGGGGGTGGGTGGCGGTGTCGCGGAAGGCTTCGAGGGGGGCCTGGTCGGGGCGGAGGGCGAATTCGCCGGCCGGGGTGCGGTTGTCGGGGTTGGACTCGAAGTAGAGGACGGCCTTGATCTGGGTGTTGCGGCGGAAGACCGCGGCGGCGTCGCGGAGCCAGGAGGCGCGCTGGCCGGCGGTCCAGGCGCGGGAGACGCCGTACTCGCCGATCATGATGGGGTGCGGGTGGGCGGCGGCCCAGCGGAGGAACGGTTCGAGCAGGTCGCCGAGGGGGGTCAGGTCGGAGCCCGCGTACACGTCGACGCAGGTCCAGTCGACCTGGTCGTCGCCGGGGTAGTAGTCCGGGGCGCGGCCGGCGGTGAAGCCCTCCTCGGTCGGGCACCACACCCAAGACACGTTGTCCGCGCCCTCGTCCGCGAACAGGGCGCGGGTGTGCCGCCAGGCGGCGACGTACTCCTGCGGCGAGCCGACCTCGGCGGCCAGGTTGGGCCGGTCCATCTCCCAGCGCAGCCGCACCAGCACCGGCACGTCCAGCTCGCGCGCCTGCCGGGCGCGTTCGCGGATCTCGTCGTCGTGGTCGCCGAGGACGACCTCGGCGCTGGGCCCGCCGGTCCAGCTGAACATCAGCGTCGCCCCGGACTCCAGGAACGTCCGGTCGGAGCTGGTGCCGAACTCCTCGCGCAGTCGGCGGTACGTGTTGACGACGTCGAGCCGCCGCCCCAGCTCCTGCTCGAACTCCACGACGCCGGTGACCCGGCCGGCCTGGGTCAGGCTGTCGGGGCGCACCCATGCGCCGAGCAGCGCGCCGGTCGCGGGCGCGGCGACGGGCCCGCCCGCCGCGGCGGGCGCGACGGGGGAGCCGGGCGGCGGGGACACCGCGATGCCGCGGTCCGCCGGGGGAGGGGAGCCGCACGTGGCGAGCATGGCCACGGTGGCCACCCCGGCGAGGATCCGCAGCGGGCGGGTCATGTCAGTCGACGGGCCGGGTGCGGCGGGCGACGTACAGGACGTTGACGGCCCACTTGCCGCCCCAGCCGGTGCGGGCGACGACGTCGTCGACGAGCTTGGCCAGGGTGCGCAGCCCGCGCCGGCCGTACCAGCCCTGCGTGAACAGGGCGAAGCCGCGCTGCTCGACGATGGTGAAGCCGTGCCGGTCGAGCAGTTCGGCGACCTCGGTGTGGTCGAGTTCGGCGAACCAGGGCGAGCCGGTGTGCCGGGCGTGGCGCAGGTGGCGCAGCGAGTGCCGGTTGCCGTGGTTCTCCACCACGAGCAGGCCGGCGTCGTAGTTGGGCAGCACCTTCGCGGAGAACGCGATGGCCCGCTCGCGTACGTCGTTGTCCACGTTGAGCAGCAGCCGGAAGATGGTGACCAGGGCCGGGATCTCGGTCGGCGTCGGGTCGGGAACCTCGCCCTCGGCGGCGACCAGGTGCAGCTCGGCGTACGCGCCGACCTCCTCGGCCTTGGCCAGCATCGCCGCGGACGTGTCGTAGCCGTGCGCACCGCGGACCAGCCCGTGCAGGATGCGGATGGCCCGGCCGGTGCCGCAGGCGAAGTCGTGCTGCACGGGACGGCGGTAGGGGAACGCCCGTTTCGCCAGGCGGCGCAGGTAGGCGCGTTGGC
Source organism: Catellatospora sp. NPDC049111 (assembly GCF_040648615.1). Classification (NCBI taxonomy): domain Bacteria; kingdom Bacillati; phylum Actinomycetota; class Actinomycetes; order Micromonosporales; family Micromonosporaceae; genus Catellatospora; species Catellatospora sp. NPDC049111. The sequence continues at coordinate 50,482 of NZ_JBEZEB010000002.1, forward strand.
GCCGATTTATCGCCGAGGCGTAGCTGTCCGGGGCGTATACGACGTGCTCGTACTTCTCGACCGTCGCCTCGTCCTGGAAGATCTCGGTGTAGTCGGCGCGCATGCGGTTCGTGTTCCTTTTCTTCTCTGAGTGGTGCTGTCGGTGCTTCCGCTCCGCTAGCCCTGCGAAGCGGTCTTGACGGTGTTCCGGCGGCCGGGCCGGGCGGCGGCGAGCAGTGCCGGGAGTCCCAGCCGGTCCTGGAAGCGGCGCAGCCCGCCGAAGTAGACCCCGGCGGCGAGCACCAGGGCCGCGCCCGCGCCCACCGGCTGGCTCGGCACGACCAGCCGCACCAGCCACGGCACGACGCCGAAGCTGGTGGCGGCCAGTGCCATCGCGGTACGCGTGCCGGAGCCGAAGGGGTGCAGCCGCATCGAGGTGGCGAGCTGGGCCAGCGGCAGCAGGTTGTTGACCGCGACCGCGGCGGCCAGGCCGATGGCGGCTCCGAGCACGCCGAGCCGGGGGATCGCGACCAGGTCGATGGCGACCATGGTGACCAGCGCCAGCAGCACGTTCATCAGGTTCCAGGTGGTGCGCCCGGCCATCGAGAGCACCATGTCGACCATGCCGCAGCCGGTGCTGATCAGCATCGCCGCGGCGAGCACCTGCACGGCCGGGGCGGCCGCGGTATAGGTCGCGCCGAACAGGCCGAGGTAAAGGTCGGCGTAGGTGGCCACGATGAGGTGCAGCGGCCAGCTGATCATCACGAGCCAGGCGGTGGCGGTCTGGTAGAGCCGCAGGGCGCCCGCCCGGTCGCCGACCGCGAGGGTCTCGGCCAGCCGGGGCTGCACCACCTGGGCGATGGAGCCGTTGGCGAGCTGTCCGAGCACGACGAAGCGCCCGGCCACGGCGTACGCGGCGGCGGGCGCGAGCCCGGCCAGCCCGGCGACCATGAGCACGTCCACCCGCTGCAGCGCGGTCTGCGCGGCGTTGGCCAGCGCGCGGGGGGCGGTGTAGCGCCAGAACGCGGAGCCCACGGTGCGCCCCTCGATCCGGGCGGCGATCCGGTCGCGGCGGGTCAGCGTCGGCTCGTGGTGCCAGCGCCGCCACACCAGGAACGCGGCGATCGCGGCCCCCGGCACATACGGCAGCACCCAGGCCAGCGCCCAGGTGGACGGCGGCGAGACGATGTCGGACAGGGCCAGCACGGCCAGCGAGCCCACGCACAGCAGCTGCGTGGCGGGCCGCATGATCTTTTCGAGCAGCACGGTCGGGCGCATCATGCGGTAGCCGCGGGTCGCCGCGAGCAGCGCTTCCGACAGCGCCGCCACCGGCAGGAACAGGGCCAGCATGGTGAGCGGGGCGGCGTACTCGGGCACGAAGTGCTCCGCGGTCAGCCATACCGCGATGCCCAGCGCCAGGCCGAGTACCGCGACCGGGACCAGGCCGCTGCGCAGGCACGGACCGATCAGCTCGGGGCGGCCCTGGGCCCGTAGCCGGGCCGGCCAGTAGACCAGCGCCGTCGTCGTGCCCAGCCGCGCGATGCCGCCGACCAGCACGAACGCCGAGGTGGCGGCGAAGAAGGACCCCGCCGCGACCGGGCCCAGCCCGCGCGCGACGAGCCAGGTGACACCGACCCCGGCGACGGCGGCCAGCGCCGCGCCCGCGAGGTTGGCGACGCCACCCCGGGCCAGGCCGGCGGTGTCGCCGGAACCGCCCGGTGGTGGCGACCCTGCAGGACCCGTCCGACCCGGCAGACCTGGCGGAACGTCGGCGAGCCCGACGCTGCCGCTGCCGCGCGCCGCGCCGGTGGCCGGTGCTGCTCGGCGCGCGCTCATGCGCGCCAACTCGGGGTGCGGCCCAGCCAGGTCGCGAGTTCAGCGTCGTGCGGCGCGTAGTGGGCGGTCAGCTCGGCGCGCAGCCGGGCCGGCATCGGCGCGCTGCGCGGCCGGGCGTTGTGCTGCTCGAACTGCGGGTAGCTCAGCTGCGGCAGGTCGAGGAACGTCAGCACCTCGTCGTAGGTCGGGCGCGGGTCGCTGAAGAAACGTTCGCTCTCCACCACCAGGATCCGGTCGCGGCCCACCTGCTCGGCGAGGCGGCGCAGGTAGACGGCGTACTCGCCGCGCGAGCGGTAGCCGTGGTGCTGGTGCGAGAAGGAGTACGCGTGCTGGTCGGCGAGCAGCCGCTCGCGCTGCCCGCGCAGCCGGGCCGGTTCCAGTTCGAGCGCCTGCGCAAAGTCGGCGACGGTCTCGAAGCCTCGCGCGACCTCGTGCGCGTGCTGGGAGTAGGCGCGCTCCACCGGGTCGCGGACCAGCACGATCAGCTTGACGTCGGGCAGGTCGCGGGCGATGCGCGCGCCCGCGTGCGGGTGGTACAGGTAGTACGGGCTGGACTCGAAGGTCTGCGGGCGTACGCCCAGTTCCCGCTCGATGCGGGCGGCGGTGCGCCGCAGCGGGAAGTGCCCCTGGTACCAGGCCCGGCCGCGGTGGTAGCTGGTGTCGAAGTAGTGCACACCTTTGTGCAGCACCGCTTTGAGCACGGCGGGGTGCGCGGCCAGCGCCCGGTAGAGCGAGGTGGTCCCGCACCGCTGACCGCCGCAGATCAGGAACGACGGCAGCATGCGCGCGCCCGAGGTCATCCAGCCGACCGAGCGGGAGCCGATGTGGACCACCCGCTTGACCGACTCGGGCACGTTCGACGTCTTCACTGGCTCTCCATGGGCGGGTTGGCGCGAGACCCGCTCCGGATCCCGCGCAGTCGCCGGGGCGGCGTCAGCTGCACGGGAACCGGAACGGGGTTCATCTAGAGGGACCGGACCTTGCGGATCAGCACGGGCAGCAGCCAGGTGCCGGTGACGCCGAGGCGGGCCCCGGCCTCGGCCTGGCGGTCGCTGAGGTACCGCGTGGCGAGGTCCACCAGGTACAGCAGCGCCACGATCTCGGCGCTGCCGGGCGCGACGTCGAACGGGGCGAGCAGCGCCGGCGCCTGCCGCACCGTGGACTCGACCGCGGTCTGCGCGTCCACCCCGTCCTGGATCTGGCGCTGCAGGTCGTGATGCACAGCGTCGAAGCCGAGCGGCACCCCGGGCGTGAACCGCTCCCAGTCCCAGATCAGCAGCGACTCGGCGACGTTGGCCATGTTCCACGGGGCCCAGTCGCCGTGCCACGCGCCGAAGCGCAGGTTCAGCTCCGCGGCGTGCTCGACCAGCGCCCGCGCCGCCTCGAACAGCTGCGCCACCTCGGTCGCGGCCCGGCCCGAGCCCTCGGGGGTGTCGGCGACCAGCTGGCACAGCCGGTTGCGCAGGTCCGCCCAGTACGGGCTGGTGGCCAGCCAGCCCTGGGTGAGTCCGCAGGCGCCGGCGACCTCGGCCATGGCGCGCTGCAGCCGGGCAGGCGACAGCGGCACCCGTGGCTCCCACACCGGCAGCGCGGACTGCACCAGCACCTGCATGCCCCGCCACTGGCCGGCGTGCAGGATGCTCGGCACCACGATCTCGGGCAGCTGCACGTGGGACAGCGCGGACAGGGCCGCGGTCTCGGCGCGCACCAGCCGCCGGGTGAGCGGCCCGACCCCGAACTTGGCGAAGCCGATGGTGCCGCCCCGCGGGTCGAGCAGCTGCAGCACCGGCTTGCGGTTGGCGCGTACCGGTCCGATGTGGATGCTGACCTGCAGTGGCGTGCCGAGCGCGGTGGACAGGAAGTGGTCGACGGTGTCGGTGCCGCCCTCCCGGGAGGTCAGCCGGACCCGGTCGCGCACCAGCGTGGACCAGGCGCCGGAGCGCAGCGCCATGGCGACCGCGTCGCGCTTGAGCCGGCCGAGCCGGCCCTGCGGTTCGGAGAACCGGCGCACCGCGGCGGCGGCGACCCGGCGGGAGCCCGCGGGCACCAGCAGTTTGCACCGCCGGGCGTCCGGGATCGCCAGGTACTCCACCACGCGGCGGCCCTCGGTGGCGGTGGAGCAGCCCGGGTAGAGCAGTTCCAGCACCTCGCGCAGGTACTGCCCGCGCAGCTGCGCGTCGCCGGTGTCCACCGCGGCCGTGCCGACCGCGGTCACGCGGGACCCCGGGTTGAACGCTCGCTGCTTGTCACGTCAGCTCCTCCGCTGGTGTCCGTTATGTCCCACGGGCTCAACGGAGCTGGGCGCGATCTGGAAGCGGGAGTTGCGCCACAGCACCACATATCCGAGGAAGGTGAAGGCCAGCGGCGTGACGAGCGAGTTGTACCAGAGCGCGGCGACGAACGAGCCCGCGATCGCGGCCGAGGCGGCCAGCCCGAGCGCGGAGCGGTCCCGGCGGAACCGCCACAGCGCGAGGCCGAAGAAGCCGAAGTAGGTCAGGGTGCCGGCCAGGCCGTGCGCGTACAGCAGCTGCCACAGCTGGCCGTTGCCGCCGACGGTGAAGTTGCCGCAGCGCTCGCACGCCGCCGACTCGCCGACCGCGATCGACTGCCGGCCGCCCTGGGTGCTGCGGGTCGAGCCGAAGCCGAGCACCGGCGACTCGGCCACGCCCGACACGGCCCGCTCGGTGAGGAACATGCGCACCCCGTTGGACTTGCCGTTGTCGAGGCGGCGCTCGATGACCCCGCCGAGCGGGGTGGTGGCCAGCGCGACGGCCAGCCCGGCCAGCACCACTCCCAGGGCGACCAGCGCCCGCAGCCGCCCCGCGAGGGCCTGGCGCACCGCGATGAAGACCGCCGTCGCGCCCAGGCCTATCCACAGTCCGCGGTTGAGCGAGTGCACGACGGGGATGACCGACACGGCGAGCACGCCGACGGCCAGCAGCCGGGTGCGGGGGCGGCTCGGGAAGGCGAACACCGCCGCCACGAACCACACCACCAGCAGGCAGAAGTTGTTGCCCCAGGTGTTGGTGTAGCCCCAGGGCGCGGCGGGGCGCGGCAGCGGGTCGCCGACCAGGTCCATGATCTGTGCGGCGTACGGGTGGACCAGCGACTTCACGAAGCCCTTGCCGCGCACCCCGTCGGGCAGCAGCAGCTCGACCGGCGAGGTGAACTCGAAGTGCCCGGCGAACGTGCCGAGCAGCCCGCCGGCCACGGTCACCGCGAACATCCAGGCCAGCAGGTTCACCAGCCGCCGCTGCGGCAGCACGGCCGCCGACAGGTTGCCGGCGTACACCAGCAGCACCGTCAGGGCCAGGTGCTGGACGAGCTTGTAGACCGGTGCGGTGATCCGCTCACCGAAGGTGGCGCCGACGGTGCCCGCCGGGTCCACGTCGAGCACGCCGAAGCCGACGACGGTCACCGCGCAGAACGCCAGCCACAGCCAGAACGCGGGCGGCAGCCGCACCGGCAGCCCCGACGCGTGCCGCCGGTAGAGCTGCCAGGCCATCGGCACGGCCATGATCGGGAAGATCAGCACGCCCAGGCCGAGCGCCCACCACAACGGGTACAGCGCGAGCAGCGCGGTCAGCGGCCAGGCCGGTCCGAACAGCAGGCTGGGGCGGGCCGGTGCGATGGTCGGCGCGGCGACGCCGTCCGGGGCACCGGCCCGCAGGGCCCGGGAGCCCGTCGGAGCGGCCGCTCGGTGTACATCCGGAGCGCTGCGGAGGATGGACGACCGGTTAAGGCCGCGGAGCGGGCTCCGCATGTCGATCATTGCCGATGGGCCTCGTCCAGCTCGGTCAGGGCCGAGGCGTCCAGTGGGGCCAGCATGATCGTCTGCTCGTCGGCGTGCGGCTTGTGGCCGTTGGTGGCCGCGTCGACCGGTCCCTCGTCCTCGCTGAGCAGCGGCCGTCCGGTCGGCTCGGCGGGCGTGGTCTCGCTGTCGGTCGTGGACGGCGTGCGGCGGGCCCGGTGCGGCAGCCGCGGCATCATCACGCCGCCCAGCAGGGGCGTGCCGACCCGGCGCAACTGCTCGGCGGCGTCGGCGACCTCGGGGCGGCTGGTGCGCCGGGTCTCCACCGCGAGGATCGCGGCGTCGGCCAGGCTGGCCAGGCTCTGCGCGTCGGCGCTGGCCGACGTCGAGGGGGCCTCGACCACCAGGTAGTCGGCGTGGGCGCGCAGCGTGCCGATGATGTCGCGAAGCGCGTGCGACTGCAGCATGCCTGCCGCGGTGGCGGTGCCGCCGGTCGTGATGACGTGCAACGAGGGGGTACGCGCCGCGCGCTGCGTCGCCTCGGCCAGGCTGACCCGGCCGGCGAGCACCTCGGACAGTCCCGGGGTCGGCGCGACGCCGACGAGCCGGGCCAGCGGCGCGGCCTCGGTCAGCGAGTCGGGCAGCTGCGCGCCGATGAGCACCACCTCGGCGCCGGTACGCGACAGCGCGGCGGCCAGGTTCGCGGCGACCAGCGTGGCGGCCGGGCCGCGGCTCGCTCCGGTGACCACGACGACCTGCTCGCCGGGGCGGAACGCGGCGACGACCTCGTTGCGCAGCCGGTTGAAGGCACGCCCGCCGGGGCTGAACGGGGTGAAGACCTCCGTGCAGCCCGTGCCCTTGCCGGGCACCGCGCCGAGCACCGCCACGCCGCTGCGGGCCAGGTCACGCCCGGCGCGTACGCGCTTGTCCAGGCGTTCGCGCAGGGCCGCGACGCCGAGCCCGGCCAGCAGCCCGAGCAGCGCGCCCGCGGCGTAGTTGACCGCCGCGGTCGGCTTGACCGGGCGGCCGGGCACGCGGGCCTCGCGGATGACCGTGCCGGCGCTGACCGTCTCGGTGGCCAGCTGGTTCACCTTGTTGTTGAGCTGGTTGATCTGGGTCACCGTGGTGTCGCGCTGGCTGTCCAGGGTGGCGTAGTTCGAGCTCTTCGGGCTGGCGTCGGAGAGCTTGCTGTTGATCTTCGTGAGATCTTCGGTGAGGTCCTTGATTTTGTCGCGCAACGCCGCTGCCTGGCGCTCCAGCTCCGCCTTCGCGTTGCCCTCCCGGTTGGCCAGGTAGGACTGTGCGAACGCCTTGGCTCCGGCCTGCGCCTCCTCGGGCACCGACGCCGCGTAGTTGATCTGAAGGACCGCGGTGTTCGGCGGCACCTCGACCGAGACCGCGCCCGCGAGCACGTCCACGTCCTCGCGCTGGAGCACCTTGGCGGCTCCGGCGACCACGGCGGTCGAGCGCATGAGCTGCGCCTCGGTGTCCAGGTTGATCTCGTCGCGGGTGCGGCCGCCGGCCACGTTGGCGTCCAGCCCGGCCGGTCGCACCAGCACGGACGCCGTGGAGACGTACTCGCGCGGCAGTGATTCGTTGTACGCCGCACCGCCGGCGGTGCCGGCCAGGGTCAGCAGCACGGCGATCCACCAGTGACGGGCGATCAAACCCAGGTAGTCGCTCATGTCGTACGACGAGGGGGGAGGCCCGGCGTATGTCGCGTCCACGGCGTGTGGCCCTTCTCCGGCGTTGTTGCGTCCGGTGAGGTCAACGGTCCGGCGGTAACGACGTAACTAGGCATATCGGCCGATACCTGCGCAATGACCGTTCGTGCAGGTGAGAGGCCTGCGTGGTGCCAAGCGGCAGTTAGCGCGTTCTTCGGCGAAAAGCTCGCAAACAAGACACAACGGTTATGATGCCCCAGAGGGTACGCGGATTCGGACAGAAATCTGAGTGCCCGCTTTCGGGGGAAGGGGGCGACCTGATGAGTAGGACGCGAATCGGCATCGCGGTCACCGTCACCATGTCCACGCTGGCCTCGGCAGTGCTGCTCGGCCTGGTGGCGGGGCGGCTGTCCGCGCCGCCGACACGGGTCACCGTGTCCGAGGACTCGTACACGATGAGCACCGAGCCCGGCGTCACCGCCGGCAGCCGGCTCTACCTCACCGCGGGCGGGGTGGGCGGTGGCGCGGCGGTCAGCTACCTCAAGTTCGACGTCGAGCTGCCGGCCGGCCGCCAGCCGAAGAAGGTGTGGCTGTGGCTCGGCCGGCACAGCGGCCCGCTGCCCCGGCTGGTGGAGCTGACCACCGTCCCCGACACCCGCTGGCGGGAGGGCACCCTCACCGCCGAGTCCGCGCCCCGGCTGGGCAGCGTGGTGGGCAGCGTCGCACCGGGCCGCTTCGACCGGGCGGTCGCCTTCGACGTGACCCGCGTCGTCCGCCGCTCCGGCCGGTACGCCTTCGCGATCACCGCCCCCAGCAGCACCGAGGTCGCCCAGTTCGTGGCGGGCGAAGCCCGGGCCGACAGCACCACGACCGGCCCGCCGACCATCACCTTCGAGTGGAACGAGCCCGCCGCGCCGACCCTGCCGCCACCGGCCGACCAGCCCACGACCGCGCCGAGCCCGTCCGGGACGGGCGCGCCCGAGCCGACCGTGACGCCGTGGCCGGGCACGACGTTCGACCCGAGCGCGACGCCCCTGCCGTCCGCCGCCCCGGACCCGTCCACTCCGGTCGACCCGGCCACCGACCCCAGCCCGGTCCCGAGCGGCACCTTCGCGACCGACCCGGTCTACGAGCCCGAGCCGAGCCCGGCCGCCCCGAGCGACGAGCCGACCACCCCGGGCCAGCCCGGCGCCCCCGACCCGTCGACCGCTCCCGACCCCGAACCCGGCTCCGAGCCGAGTGCGGAACCGGACCCGAGCACCGACCCGGGTCAGCAGCCCAGCCCCGACCCGGGCACCCAGCCCGGCGACCCAGGCACCGAACCGGGTCCCGGCACGGAGCCTGGGCCTGGCACCGGACCTGGCACCGAACCCGGACCTGGCACCGAGCCGAGCACAGGACCGGACCCCGGCACCGAGCCGAGCACGGGTCCACAGCCCGGCACCGAGCCCACCGCAGGCCCGGACCCCGGCACGCAGCCGAGCCCCGATCCCGGCACGGAACCCGGTCCCGCGCCAGGTCCTGACCCGGGACCCGGGCAGCCCGATCCGGGCACCGAACCCGGCCCGGAGCCCAGCCCCGGCGTCCCGCCGGTCGAGCCGACCGACCCGCCGGTCACCGAACCGAGCATGCCGCCGGTCATCGACCCGACCGAGCCGCCCGCGACCGAGCCGAGCACGCCACCGGCTACCGATCCGAGCACGCCGCCCGGGACCGACCCGAGCGTCCCGCCGGTCGTCGACCCGAGCACCCCGCCCGGGACCGACCCGAGCACACCGCCCGGGACCGACCCGAGCACACCGCCCAGCACGGATCCGAGCGCGCCGGTGTCACCCGGCCCAAGCGTGCCGCCCACCTCGCCGTCGCCGTCGACCGACCCGAACCTGCCGGTGGAGTGCGTGATCGGGCAGGCGCTGGTGCCGACCTGCGGAGCCCTGTGGGGCGTCGCGCCGGGCGCGCACACCTCGCAGAACCGCATCCAGGCGCTGTACGAGTTCGAGCGGCGCACCAACCGCCAGCAGGTCGTCTACCACGCGTACCACCGCGGCACCTCGCTGTTCCCCACCGCGCAGGAGCTGTCCATCACCAAGGATCCGCTGCACAAGCGGGTGCTGTTCCTCAACTGGAAGCCGCAGGGCGTCAGCTGGGCCGGCATCGCCCGCGGTGACGCCCGCACCGAGGCCTACCTGGACCGGCTGGCCGTGCACATCCGCGGCTCGCTGCGCGACCAGTTCTTCTTCACGATGAACCACGAGCCGGAGAACGACGTCATCGCGCGGCCCGGCAGCGGCATGACCGCGAAGGACTACGCCGCGGCGTACCGGCACGTGGTCACCGGGCTGCGCGCCCGCGGCGTGACCAACCTGGTCTCGGTGATGTGCTACATGGCGTTCGTGCCGTGGAACGTCAAGGACTGGTTCGAGGACCTGTACCCCGGCGACGACGTGGTGGACTGGGTCGCCTGGGACACCTACGCCTACAGCGACCCGGGCTACGGCTACGGCGACTTCGCGGAGATGATGAACCGCAAGTCGGGCAGCCGCAAGGACTGGCCGGGCTTCTACAACTGGGCCGCGACGTCCTTCCCGGACAAGCCGCTGATGCTGGGCGAGTGGGGCGTGTGGCACTCCCGCAACAACCCGCAGCACCAGGCCAGGTTCTTCGACTCGGCGCGGCTGCAGCTGGAGCTGTTCCCGCGGCTGAAGGCGCTGGTCTACTTCGAGTCGCCGAGCGCCGAGGAGGGCCGCAGCTCGATGATCGACATGACCTCGACGGGGCTGTCCTCGTTCCAGCAGTTCAGCAAGCATCCGGCCTTCGACATCGTGACCGGACCGGCCTACTGAGCCCGACCGCGACGGCCCGCCTGGTGGCGGGCCGTCGCGCTGCTCAGCTGCGGGGGTTGATCCAGCCCTCTTCGCCCAGGAACACCAGCACGGTGTCCACGGCGTCGTCGATGGTGCCCTCCGAGGTGTCGAGCACCAGCTCGGCGTCGGTCGGCACCTCGTACGGGTCGTCGATGCCGGTCATCCCGGTGATCTGCCCGGCGCGGGCGCGGGCGTAGAGGCCCTTGCGGTCGCGCTGCTCGCACACCTCGATCGGGGTCGCCACGTGCACCAGCACGAAGTCGGCCCCGGCGGCGGTGGCCATGGCGCGGGCGTTGGCGCGGGCGCTGGCGTACGGCGCGATCGGGCAGCAGATGGCCATGCCGCCGTGCCGGGCCGTCTCCGCGGCGACCCACCCGATGCGGCGGATGTTGAGGTCGCGGTCGGCCTTGCTGAAACCGAGCCCGGCGCTCAGCTCGCGGCGCACCACGTCGCCGTCGAGCACGGTCAGGCTGCGCTCACCGGTCTCCAGCAGCGCGTCGGCGACGCCGCGGGCCACCGTGGACTTGCCGGAGCCGCTGAAGCCGGTGAAGAACAGGACCACACCGCGCTGGCGGCGGGGCGGGCGGGCCTTGGACAGCTCCCGGGCGACCGCCGGGGGCGTGTGCCACTCCGGCAGCGGCAGGCCGTCGTCGAGCAGCCCGGCGATCTCCTCGTCGGTGAGCGCGATGCGCTCGAAGCGCTCGGGCACCTCGTCGCGGTCGCGCCACTGGCCGTCCCGGCTGTCGTAGACCAGCTCGCGCGGGATCAGCACGCGCGGGCCGCCGCCGGACATGGTGGTGGCCGTGCCGAGCAGGTGCGTGGCGCCGTACGCGGCGGCGACCCGGGCCCGGATCAGGGCGTCGGTGATCTCGTTGCCGCGGCTCGCCAGCGGGATGGCGACGATCACGGGCTCGTTCATCCGGTCCCGCGCGGCCAGCACGCAGCGCACCAGCGACTCCGAGGTCAGGCCGTCGGGGCCGGGCGCGCCGACCGGCACCAGCACGACGAGCTGGGCGTTGAGCTGGCGGGCGGCGTGGTTGAGCTGGGCGAGCTGCGGGCGGTGCAGCGGCCGGTCGGCGAAGTAGCCGAGCACCCGCTGCGCGGTCAGCAGCCCGCGGACGTGGTCGGTGGGCATCCGCAGCCGGTCGAACGGGGCCCGCCCGCCGTCGCCGTACCGGGTGACCGGCCCGGCGACGCCGCACCAGCCCTCGCGGGTCGGCCACACCTCGGCGACGTCGAGCCGGGCGACGGGTGCGCCCTCGGCGTCGGTAAGCACGAGTGGCGGGGCGTCGGCGACCTCGATGCCGTCCAGCATCCCGGCCGGCACCTCCAGCTTGACCTGCAAAGGCCAGGGGCGTCCGTCGACGAGCCGGGAGGTGGCCGCCACCGAGCGCAGGTCGTCGCGGCCGAGGAAACCGCCGAGCGGCGCGTACGCCCCGGCCAGCAGCAGTTCGAGGTCGGACAGCTCGGTCGGGTTGGGGGTCCACGTGGGGGCGCCGCGCAGCGCCTCGTCGCCGATCACCCGTTCGCTCCGCTCGCTCACGTCTGCTCCTGCCTCCCCAGCGTCGGCATCGCACCGCGACGCTCCACTGTTGCCCATGACCTCTGCCCGGCTGACCGCCGCTGTCGCGGCGCGTCAAGCGACGCACCGTGTTCCGCAGGTGACAAGTGTGGCAGCAGTGCGCACCCCGGTCGAGTGCATCACGCCCATGATGAGATCGTGCCGCGGTTTCGGCGAAGTAACGCCCGCCGATATGTCCGGTAGGCGTGACTTCGCCGAAACATTCAGTCCGTTCAGCCTGTGTTGCGCATCCCGGCGGCGATGCCGTTCACGGTCGTGAGCAGTGCCCGCTCCAGGGTCGGGTCGGTGGTCGGTGCGCGGCGGCTGCCCGGTGCGGTGGCCACCGCCCGGCCGGCCAGCCCGGCGTCCCGGTACTGGCGCAGCAGCGCCACCTGAAGGTGGTGCAGCGGCTCCAGGTAGGTGTCGCGCACCCCGAGCGTACGCCGCAGCACCGGCTGCGACTCCAGCAGCGCCGACTCGCCGGTGATCGCGAGCACCTCGGCGACGCTGCGCTCGTACTCCTCCTCGATGCTGTCGAAGATGGGCAGCAGCGGTCCGGGGACCAGGGTCTGCACGTAGCCGCGGGCGATGGTGAGGTCGGTCTTGGCCAGCATCATCTCCACGTTGGACAGGAACGTCCCGAAGAAGTGCCAGCGCTCGAACATCTCCCGCAGGTCGTCGGCCAGACCAGCCTCGCGGGCGGCGCGCAGGCCGGTGCCGACGCCGAACCAGCCCGGCACGATCTGGCGGGACTGGGTCCAGCCGAACACCCACGGAATGGCGCGCAGGCCGCCCAGGCCCGCGCCGGAGTCGGGCCGCTTGGCCGGGCGGGAGCCGATGTTCAGCGCGCCCAGCAGCTCGGTCGGCGTCGCCGCCCAGAAGTACTCGGGCAGCTGCGGGTTCTCCACCAGCTCGCGATACTTCACGAAGGCCGCGTCGGAGACCACGGTCATCGAGCTGTCCCACTTGGCCAGCGCCTCGTCGGGCTGGCGCGGGGTGGTGTGCAGCAGCGTCGCCTGCAGCACCGCGGCCACGGTCAGCTCCAGGTTCTCCCGGGCCAGCGCGGGCAGCGTGTACTTGTCGGAGATGACCTCACCCTGCTCGGTGACCTTGATCGCGCCGTCGAGCGTGCCGTACGGCTGGGCCAGGATCGCCTCGTGGGTGGGGCCGCCGCCGCGGCCGACCGTGCCGCCCCGGCCGTGGAACAGCCGCAGCCGCACGCCGTGCTTGGCGGCGATGTCGCGCAGCGAGCGCTGCGCCTTGTGGATGGCCCACTGGCTGGTCGTGATGCCGGCCTCCTTGTTGGAGTCGGAGTAGCCCAGCATCACCTCCTGCACGTCGCCCCGCGCCCGCACCAGCGCCCGGTACGGTGCCAGGCTGAGCAGCTGGTCGAGGATCTCGCCACCGGCCCGCAGCTCGGCGACCGTCTCCAGCAGCGGCACGAACCCGATCGAGGCCCGCGGCGCGTGCGGGTCCACCAGGCCGGCTTCCCGGGCCAGCACGGCCGCCGCGAGCACGTCGTCCACCCCTCGCGTCATCGAGATGATGTACGACTCGACGACGTCCTCACCGAAGCGCTCCTGCGCGGTGCGGATCGTGCCGAACACGTCGTAGGTCTTGCGGGCCGAGTCGGTCAGCGGGCTGTCCACGCTCGACAGCGGCCGCCGCCCGGTCAGCTCCTTGGCCAGCAGCGCGATGCGCTCCGTGCGGCTCAGCGAGGCGTAGTTGGTGACCTCGCCGACCTGCGTGTAGAGCTGCGCCAGCACCGCGTGGTGCGCGTCGGCGTGCTCGCGCACGTCCATCGTCGCCAGGTGCAGGCCGAACGCGCTCACCGTGCGGATCACCGAGGCGAGCCGGCCCACCGCGGTGAGCTGCCCGGCGTTGCGGGCCAGCGAGGCGCGCATCAGCTCCAGGTCGGCGACCAGGTCGCGGGTGCCCCGGTAGTCGCGGCCGGGCACGTGCTCGGTGCCGCGGGCCAGCCGGGTCCGGGTGTTGGCGAGCTTCGCCCGGATGCAGCGGGCCTTGAGCCGGTACGGCTCCTCGGCGTTGACGCGGCGGAAGCGCTCGTCGACCTCGGCCAGCGCGTCCAGGTCCTTGGCCAGGCTGGCGGACAGGTCCAGGGACACCCCGCGCAGCCGGCGCGACACCGACACCTCGTTGATCAGTTCTTCGAGGGCGTGCTCGACCGCGCGGATGCCGTGCTCGTGCTGCAGCAGCAGCACGTCGCGGGTGACCGCCGGGGTGACGTACGGGTTGCCGTCGCGGTCGCCGCCGATCCAGGTGCCGAACGTCAGCGGGCGGGTGGTCGGGGCGGTGTCCACCCCGAGGCGCTTGAGGGTCTCGGCGAGGTCGTCGAGCACCTGCGGCGCGGCGTCGTCGTAGAGGTCGCGCAGGTAGTAGACGGCGTTGCGGGCCTCGTCGGTCGGGTCCGGCCGGTCCAGACGCAGCTCGTCGGTCTGCCACAGGAGGTCCAGCAGCTCCGACAGGCGGCGGTCGTTGAGCGCGGTCTCGCCGTACAGGGCGGCCGCGGCGAACTCGCCGTCGAGCTGGTCGGCGACGCCTCGCAGCTTGGTCAGGATCGAGCGGCGGGCCGCCTCGGTCGGGTGCGCGGTGAACACCGGCCGGATCGCCAGCCGGCGGGCGGCCGCCGCGATCTCGCTGGCGGGCACGTTGCGCTCGGCGATCAGCTTGGCGGTGGAGTCGAGCCAGCCGCCGTGCACGGCGCGGCGGCGGCGCAGCTCGCGGGCCCTGTGCACCTGCTCGGTGATGTTCGCCAGGTGGAAGTACGTGGAGAAGGCCCGGGCCAGCAGGGTCGCCGTGGAGACGTCGAGGCCGCCGAGCTTCACGGCGGCGGTGTCGGCGTCGCTGCGCACCAGCGCGCGCACCTCTTCGACCAGGTCGAGCAGGCCGCGGCCCTCCTGGCGGGCCAGGGTCTGGCCGAGCAGGCCGCCGAGGCGGCGGATGTCGGCCCGCAGCGCCGCGTCCGCGCCGTCCGGATCGCCGTCGACGTCCGGGTGATAGGTCAGCTCGCTCACCGCGCTGTTCCTTCCGTGGGTACGAAGGACGGCGCTGTCCTGCGGTGGATGCTACTGCCCGAGTGCCGGAAGCGGCGCTGTGACGCGGGCCATCCCACCATTCGCGATCATCTCCGCCCCACCCACAAGATCACCCGACTTGCCCGGCACCTGTGCGTATCTTGACGGCTCATCCGCCCAGGTGCCCGGCAAGCCGAACGATCAAGGGCACCCGGCGTGTCCCGGTGGCCGGGACGGCGAGCGCCTGGCCACGGGCCGGAAGTTCAGCTGCGGCCGCCGGCCGGTCGTGGGGCGGCGGCTCAGGCGACGTGCGTTCCCCAGCCGCCGGCGGAGTCGACGATCTGACCGGTGATCCACTCGGCGTCGGGGGAGCAGAGCCAGCCGACGAGCTTCGCCGTGTCGGCGGGTGTGCCCCAGCGCTTGGCCGGGAAGCGCTCACGGACCCAGACGTGGGTCTCCGGATCGGCCCAGCCGGTGTCGTTCGGGCCGGGGTTGACCGCGTTCACGGTGATGCCGCGTCCAGCCAGCAGGACCGAGAAGTCCCGGGTCAGATACTCGATCGCGGCCTTGCTCGCGGCGTATGCCAGCTCGCCGGTCATCGGGCCGAGCCGCTGCCCGGAGGTGAACAGCACGACCCGGCCCGGCCGGGTGTCGTCATGCGCGGCGGCGTACGCCTGGACCAGGAGCATGTTGGCCCGCACGTTGACGGTCAGGTGCCGGTCGATCTCGTCGGCCGCCAGCTCGCCCAGGGGCGTGGATGTCGAGTACGTGTGGCAGGACACCAGGGTGTCGAGCCCGCCGAACCGCTCGACGGCCGCCGCGACCAGCGCCTCCGGCCCGCCCGGGACGGTCAGGTCGAACGGTTGCCAGTGCGCGCCGAGTTCGGCGGCAAGCGCGGCCGGGTCGCCGCCGAGCAGCCCCTGCTCGGCGTCGTACGTCGGGTGGCCGGTGATCATGACGCGGTACCCGTCGGTGGCCAGCCGCCGGGCCACCGCCGCGCCGATGTTGGCGGTCCGCCCCACGCCGGTGACCAGCGCGACGGGTCGATAGGCAAGATCGTGAGTCATCGGCTCAGACGATAGGGGCGTGCCGAAACCGGTGCAAGCCGGAAACATCCATAAGCAGGTTATGTAGATGCGATCTACGTAGACGCCATCTACATAACCGTTCGGGAGGACGTTTTCGCAGGTCGGGGAGTGTGCGGCAGTGTTTCCGCAGCGTACGGCAGCGGGTGCGCGGCGGTCCGGCAGCGCGATGCCGCACGATCGTCGTCGTCAACCGCCCCGACCGGTCGCCACCTGCGCAGACGGTTCGTGGGGCGAATCCCCGTGCAAGAAAGAGGAACCCTCATGCGTCGTGCGCTCGCGGCCGTCTTCCTGGGCGGCGTGCTGCTCGCCACCGCCGCCTGCGGCACCGAGGCGGAGCCGGAGGCCGCGGCCCCCGACTACTCGGCCAACACCAAGACCGTCTGCACCTCGCTGGAGGAGGTGCTCTCCGGCAAGACGCTGGAGAAGGAGACCACCGACGCGCTGGCCGTGGCGCTCAAGGACAAGAAGACCCGGGCCGCGATCGAGAAGGCCTCGATCGCGGTGATGAAGGACGTCTTCACCAACTGGGCGGCCGGCATCGAGGCCGAGGCGGCCAAGGCCGAGGACCCGCAGTTCAAGGCCGACATCAAGGGCTTCGCCGACGCGCTCAAGGCCGAGGTCGAGAAGATCAAGAAGCTGGACGACGCCGACAAGATCACCGACGGCGCCGCCGTCACCGCGGCGGGCGAGAAGCTGGACAAGTACTGCGCCTGACGCCCGCACGGCCGCCCGTCGCACGCGGCCGCCCAAGATCGATCGACTTGCCTGGCACCTGGGCGAATACCGTCCCAAGATTCGCACAGATGCCAGGCAAGTTCGACGATCAAGGTGGGGTCGGGCCGGGCCCCGCCGCGCGTCGGGGGCGTAAACCGGTCGGCGGGCAGGAGTAGGCTCGACGACGAAACCCCGTACCTGCCTGGTTGCGGGGCTTTCGCCGTGGCTTGCCCATGGCCCGTGCGCACCGGGCGGGAAGGCGCTTACCCGTGAACCTCACCGGACTCCTCCAAGCCGCGACAGCCGACCCCGCGCTGGCCCGAGCCACCGACCTGGCCCGCACCGAACCACAGCTCGACCTGACCGCCCCGGCGTCGGCCCGCCCGTTCCTGGTGGCGAGCGCCGCCAGGCAGCGCCCCGTGCTGGTGGTGACCGCGACCAGCCGCGAGGCCGAGGACCTGGCCGAGGCGCTGGGCGAGTTCCTCGACCCGGCCACCGTGGCGGTGTACCCGGCCTGGGAGACCCTGCCGCACGAGCGGCTGTCGCCGCGCTCGGACACCGTCGGGCGGCGGCTGGCCGTGCTGCGCCAGCTCGCCCACCCCGAGGGCCGCCCGCTGAGGGTGCTCGTCGCGCCGGTGCGCAGCATGCTGCAACCCCAGCTCAAGGGGCTCGGCGACCTGGAACCGATCGACCTGGGCCAGGGCACGGTCGCGCCCCTGGACGAGCTCACGCACACGCTGCACGATCTCGCGTACGCCCGGGTGGATCTCGTCACCAAGCGCGGCGAGTTCGCGGTGCGCGGCGGCATCCTCGACATCTTCCCGCCCACCGACGAGCACCCGTCCCGGGTCGAGTTCTGGGGCGACGAGGTGGAGGACATCCGCACCTTCGCCGTCGCCGACCAGCGCACCATCGCCAAGGTCGACCGGCTGTGGGCCCCGCCGTGCCGGGAGCTGCTGCTCACCCCGGACGTGCGCGAGCGCGCCGCACAGCTCGCCGCCGACCATCCGGCGCTGGAAGAGATGCTGACCAAGCTGGCCGAGGGCATCCCGGTCGAGGGCATGGAGTCGCTGTCCCCGGCGCTGCACCACGGCCGCGACTCGATGCAGCTGCTGCTGGACTGCGTGCCCGGCGACACCCTGGTGCTGCTGGCCGACCCGGAGCGCATCCGCACCCGGGCCCACGACCTGGTCCGCACCTCCGAGGAGTTCCTGGAGGCGAGCTGGGCCGCGGCCGCCGTCGGCGGCAAGGCCCCGATCGACCTGGGCGCCGCCGCCTTCAAGACCCTCGCCGAGGTACGCGGACACGCCGCCGCTCTGGATCTGCCCTGGTGGACGACGTCCCCGTTCGGCCTGGTGGCCACCGAGAAGGCCGCCGACGAGCCGTGGTTGGACACCCCCGAGGTCGAGGTCGCGCCGGACACCGGAGCCGTGCTGACCTGGTCGGCGACCCAGCCGACGGTGTACCACGGCGACACCGCGAAGGTGATCGCCGACGTGAAGGGCTGGCTGGCCGACGGCTGGCGGGTGGCGCTGGTCTTCGAGGGCCACGGGCCGGCGCAGCGTTCGGTCGAGGTGCTGCGCGACGCGGGCGTCGGCGCGGTGCTGGTCGAGCAGATCGCCGACCTGCCGGACCCGGGTCAGGTCGTGGTGAGCTGCGGACGGCTGCGGCTCGGCCTGGTCGACGAGGCCGCGAAGCTCGCCGTGCTGACCGGGGCGGAGATCTCCGGCGGGCGCGGCACGGGCACCCGTGAGCTGGGGCGCATGCCGTCCCGGCGGCGCAACACCATCGACCCGCTGGAGCTGCGCGCGGGCGACTTCGTGGTGCACGAGCAGCACGGCATCGGCAAGTACGTCGAGCTGGTCCAGCGCAAGGTCAACGGTGCGGACCGGGAGTACCTGGTCATCGAGTACGCCGCCAGCAAGCGCAACCAGCCCGGCGACCGCCTGTTCGTGCCCACCGACGCCCTCGACCAGCTCTCCCGCTACGTCGGCGGGGAGCAGCCCACGCTGCACAAGATGGGCGGCGCGGACTGGCAGAAGGCCAAGGCGCGCGCCCGCAAGGCGGTCCGCGAGATCGCCGCGCAGCTCATCCAGCTCTACGCCGCCCGGCAGGCCGCCCCCGGCCACGCCTTCGGGCCGGACACCCCCTGGCAGCGCGAACTGGAGGACGCGTTCCCCTACCAGGAGACGCCCGACCAGCTCTCGGCCATCGAGGAGGTCAAGGCCGACATGGAGAAGTCGGCCCCGATGGACCGGCTGATCTGCGGCGACGTCGGCTACGGCAAGACCGAGATCGCGGTGCGGGCGGCGTTCAAGGCGGTGCAGGACGGCAAGCAGGTCGCCGTGCTGGTGCCGACGACGCTGCTGGCGCAGCAGCACTACAACACGTTCTCCGACCGGATGGCGCAGTTCCCGGTGGTGCTGCGGCAGCTGTCGCGCTTCGCGACCCCGAAGGAGGCCGAGGAGACGCTGAACATGGCTGCCGAGGGCCGCGCCGACATCATCATCGGCACCCATCGGCTGATCCAGAAGAGCACCCGGTTCAACCGGCTCGGCCTGGTCATCGTCGACGAGGAGCAGCGCTTCGGCGTCGAGCACAAGGAGCGCCTCAAGGAGATGCGCACCAACGTCGACATGCTGACCATGTCCGCGACGCCGATCCCGCGCACCCTGGAGATGTCGATCACCGGCATCCGGGAGATGTCCCAGATCACCACGCCGCCGGAGGAGCGCCACCCGGTGCTCACCTACGTCGGGGCCTACGACGACAAGCAGGTCGCCGCCGCGATCCACCGTGAGCTGCTGCGCGACGGCCAGGTGTTCTACCTGCACAACCGGGTCGAGACCATCGACAAGGCGGTGCGCCGCCTCCGGGAGCTGGTGCCCGAGGCGCGGGTCGTCGCCGCGCACGGGCAGATGGGCGAGGAGGCCCTGGAGAAGGTGATGGTCGGCTTCTGGGAGAAGGAGTACGACGTCCTGGTCGCGACCACCATCATCGAGTCCGGCATCGACATCCCGAACGCGAACACGCTCATCCTGGAGCGGGCCGACCTGCTCGGCCTGGCCCAGCTGCACCAGATCCGGGGCCGGGTCGGGCGGGGCCGCGAGCGCGCGTACGCGTACTTCCTCTACCCGCCGGAGAAGCCGCTCACCGAGCAGGCCCACGAGCGGCTGGCCACCATCGCCCAGCACACCGAGCTGGGCGCGGGCATGTACGTGGCGATGAAGGACCTGGAGATCCGCGGCGCGGGCAACCTGCTCGGCGGCGAGCAGTCCGGGCACATCGAGGGCGTCGGCTTCGACCTGTACGTGCGTATGGTCGGCGAGGCGGTGCAGCAGTTCAAGGGCGGCGGCGCGGCGCAGGAGGAGGCCGCCGAGGTCAAGATCGACCTGCCGATCGACGCGCACCTGCCGCACGACTACATCGACTCCGAGCGGCTGCGCCTGGAGATCTACCGCAAGCTCGCCTCGGCCCGCGACGAGGCGGCGCTGCAGGAGGTCGTCGCCGAGTTGACCGACCGTTACGGCGAGCCCCCCGCCCCGGTCGCCAACCTGGTCGCGGTCGCCAAACTGCGGATGACCGCGCGGGCGTACGGCCTGACGGAGATCTCCCTGCAGGGCAAGCACGTGCGGTTCGGCCCGCTGGAACTGGCCGACTCCAAGCAGCTGCGGCTCAAGCGCTACCACCCCGACTCGGTCTACAAGACGGCGAATTCACAGGTCAGCGTGCCCACGCCGATGAACCGCCGGGTTGGCGGCGAGCCGCTGCGCGACCAGGCGCTGCTGGACTGGTGCGCCCAGCTCCTGAAGGACGTGCTCGGCTCATGAGCGAGCGCAGCGAGCGAATCACGGAGCCCAGCACGCACGGTGTCGACGAGCGAAGCGAGGAGACGCCGTGAGCCGCCGCTGGACCGTCGTGGACACGCCCATCGGGCCGCTGAGCTGCGCGATCGATGACATCGGGCTGTGCTCGGTGCAGTTCGGCGCGCTGGAGGTAGCGCAGGAGGTGGACCCGCTGCTCGACGACATCGCCGAGCAGTTGCGCGCTTACTTCGCGGGAGAGCTGGTGGAGTTCACCCTGCCCGTGTCGGTGCGCCGGGGCAGTGACTTCGAACGGGCGGTCTGGGCCGAGCTGTCCCGCATTCCGTACGGGGAGACGCACACGTACGGCCAGGTGGCGCGGGCGGTCGGCGAGCCCGACGCGGCCCGCGCGGTCGGCGTGGCCTGCAACCGCAACCCGGTCGCCGTGGTGGTCCCGTGCCACCGGGTGGTCGGCGCGGGCGGCAAGCTCGTCGGCTTCGGCGGCGGCCTGCCCGCCAAACGCCACCTCCTCGAACTCGAAGCCCGCGTTCGCATGGAACACGACTGGCTCGCCTGACCCCCTTGATCGTCCGACTTGCCGGGCAGATGTGCGTATCTTGAGCACGCTTTCGCCCAGGTGCCAGGCAAGTCGAGCGATCAAGCACCGCAGCGCGGGCCCGGGACGCCGAAGGGGTGGCCCGGACAATGTCCGGGCCACCCCTTCGGGTGTGCGATGGGCGGGTCAGGCCCGCCGGCGGTTCGTGACGACGGCGATGGCGGCCCAGCCGAGCGCGAGGACGGCGAAGCCGTAGCCGAAGGCGGGGTAGTCGATCGGCGGGGCGCCGATGAAGAAGTCCTGCAGCCAGGTCGCGCCCGCGGTGGCCGCGGTGGTGACGGCCGCGCCGAAGACCGCGGCGATCAGGGCGAGGCCGAGCCCGGACGAGCCCTTCGCGACGGCGACGCGCTCCGGCCCGGCCTGCTGCGGGATCAGCTGCTTCCTCCCCCGTGAGGCGGAGAAGGCCAGGAAGACGATGTCGATAGCGATCGCGCCGGCGAGCAGCAGCAGCGGCGGGATGGACTTCGGGAAGCCCGTGCCGGCTAGCAGCCCCCAGACGACCAGGCGGTATGCCACGTACGAGCCGGCGATCGCGGTGGCGGTGAAACGCGCGCCGACGAGCGCGCGGGCGGCGACCAGCGTCAGCATGGCCGCGCCGGTGATCCAGACCGGGTAGACCCAGGAGTCGACCGGGAGCGCGAAGCCCGTGACCGCGATCTCGTCGACCGGGCGGCCGATCTGGTCGGCGGCGAACTGCAGCAGGATCGGCTCGGCGGTGGGCGCGCCCGCCTTCCAGCTCTCCAGGGAGAGCACGCCGTACTCCTGGTGCTGGCTGGGGAACAGAACGTTCTCCAGGAAGAAGCCCCAGATGAAGGCGCTGATCACGGTGCGGGTGCGGCTCGGCGGGGTGGAGATCCAGTAGCCGCGGGCGACGCCGAGCAGCATGAACGCGGTGCCGATGTACAGCAAGGCGTGGCTGGGGCTCCAGGCGGTGATGTCCAGGCCGTTGATCCGGTGGTTCAGGATGTCGATGGGGATGGCGATCAGGAACGTCGCCGTGCCGCCGACCATCAGACGCTTCGCGATCTTGTCGACGCCCACGTTGTGGTATGCCTGGAACAGCACCAGGGCCACCACGACGACCGTGCCCGCCGTGTTCAGCAGGTGCGGCGGGGCCGCGTCGTCGCGCAGCCACTTGAAGTGCCACGACATGTCCCAGGTCGAGCCCAGCATCTTCAGCGCGAAGGCGACCAGCCAGAGCCGGTAGACGGCGGCGACCACCGCGGGGCCCTGGCCTGCGTCGGGCCCGCTGCGGGCCAGGCCCACCCAGCCCGAGGTGGTACGAGGAAGCGTCTGCGTCGTCACGGCCGGAATTCTGCCGTGTCGGAGGGGGTCTACGCGCCCTCCGAACACCTGAATCCACCCTGAGATCTCCCGGAGTCGCCGTTCGTGAGAGAGTGGCGGCGTAAGCGCCTGTCACTGGAGGATTCCGTGCGCCGTCTGACCGCCGCGGCCGGCATCGCCGTCGCCCTGCTGGCCCTGACCGCCTGCCGGTCGAATCCGAACGTCGCCGCGTACGTGGGGAACACCACGTTCACCGAGGAGCAGGTGACGCAGCTGATCGACGAGGTCAAGAAGATCCCGAACATCGATCCGCAGGCCGTGCCCGACCGTTACCAGGTCGTGCAGATGCTGGTGCTCGACGAGGTCTGCAAGCGCGCCGCCGCCGATCTGAAGGCGACCCTGCCGCCCGTGCAGACCCAGCCGGGGCAGCCCGCGCTGGCCGGTGTGCAGCAGAGCCTGCAGAACTGCCGCGAGAACCTGCCGGTCAAGGGCGTCCAGCCGACCCCCGCGGAGCTGCGCGAGGTCTACGACAACGGCGTGGCGGTGGGCGCGATCAACGCCACCGACCCGGCGAACAGCTTCGACAAGGTCGCCCCGCAGCTGGCCCAGAGCGGTGAGCTGGGTGACGCGCTGGCCAAGCGCAACGTGCTGAAGGACACCGCGGACGCCATGAACGTCTCGGTCAACCCGCGCTACCGCCCGATGAACTTCGCCGTGCTCAGCTTCAACCAGGGCCCGGCGCTCAGCCTCGGCCTCGGCCAGCCGGCCGACGCGGTCAAGGACGGCGTGATCCCGGCGGACACGGCGGCCGAGCCCCAGCCCCAGCCCCAGCAGTGACGGCGGACCGCCGGATCATCCTGCTCGTCACGTCCCCGCGGATGCCCGCGGGGTTGCTCACCGCGGCCGCGTGGGACGTGGTGCGGGCGTTTCCGGTGCTGACCGGTGCGGAGAACGAGCACACCGCCGCCCTGCGCGCCGCGGGTGCGGCGGTGAGCGTGGTGCCGGACGCGAGCGCGGCGACGTTGCTCGACGCGGCGCAGCCGGTGGCCGTGTGGCTGGCCGGGCCGGGCGGCGACGAGTTCCTCGCCCGCGAACTCGGCCTGCGGCTGGCCCGCGAACCCGGCCTCGCCGAGCTGGAGCTGATGTACGGCTCCTGGGACCCGCCCGGCGCGCGCCTGCTCGACGCGGTGGCCGTCACCGACCGGCTGCAGAGCAGCGACCCGTGGCGGCGCGAGCAGACCCACCGCACCCTGGCGAAATACCTGCTGGAAGAGGCGTACGAGGCCTACGACGCGATCGTCGCCGGGGACCACGCGGCCGTGCGCGACGAGATGGGCGACGTGCTGCTGCAGGTGCTGTTCCACGCCCAGCTCGCCCAGGAGCTGCCCGAGGACGAGCGCTGGAACGTCGACGACGTGGCCGGTGACTTCGTGGCCAAGATGATCCGCCGCAACCCGCACGTGTTCGCGGACACCCCGGCCGAGGACATCGAGGAGATCATCGCCACCTGGGAGCGCGTCAAGGCCGAGGAGAAGGGCGGCGAGCGTGCCCCGCTGGACGGGGTGACCTGGTCACTGCCCTCGCTGACGCTGGCCGCCAAGCTGCTCTCCCGGGCCCGCCGCCACGGCCTGCCCGAACCCGCGCCGTCCGACACCCTCGGCGGCCGCCTGCTGGCCCTGGTCGCCGCCGCCGGCGAGGACGCCGACGCCGAAGCCGCCCTGCGCGAGGAACTGCACCACTACGCCGACTCGGTCGCGAACCGTTCTTGATCGTCCGACTTGCCCGGCAAGTGGGCGAATGGGCGGTCAAGATACGCACGGGTGCCTGGCAAGTCGAGCGGTCGCGGGGGCGGCGGGTACGTTGAGGCGATGACGCTGGAGTTCGCACCGCTGGCGGAGCACATCGCCGACGCCCTGCTGGAGTCGTCGCCCGAGCTGGCCGCCGCGGCCGGTGACCACCGCTTCGACGACCGCCTGCCGGACCTGTCGCCCGACGGCACCACCGCAGACATCGGCATGCTGCGTGACGCGGCCGACGCGCTGTCGCAGGTGGACGCGGACTCACTCGACGACGAGGAGCGGGTCGACCACGCCATCCTCAGCTCGCTGGTGGACCGGCAGCTGTTCGAGCTGACCGAGGTGCGCTCGCACCAGTGGAACCCGCTGCGGCACAACCCGGGCGCGCTGCTGCACGCGCTGATGGCCCGCCCGTTCGCACCGGTGGAGCAGCGCCTGCACGCGCTCGCGGGCCGGCTGCTCCAGGTGCCTGACGCGCTGGCCACGGCGCGTACGGTGCTGCGCGACGCGCCCCGCATCCACCTGGAGACGGCGGCGGGGCAGTTCGCCGGCACCGCCGCGTTGGTGCGCGAGGAGCTGCCGCGGCTGCTGCTGCAGGAGCCGGGACTGGCCGAGCAGATGCAGCTCGTCGCGGCGGAGGCGGTGCTGGCACTGGACGACTTCGCCGCCTGGTGCGCGACGCAGGCCGAGCGCGGCGAGGGACGGGACCCGCGGCTGGGGCGCCGGCTCTGGGAGGCCAAGCTGTGGCACACCCTGGACACCGAGCTGGGCGCTGCGGAGGTGCTCAAGCGGGCGCAGGACAACGTCGAGCGGGTCACCGCCGAGCTGCGTGAGGTCGCCGTCGAGCTGGTCGGCGGCAAGGCCGACGACGAGACGGTGCGCCGGGCCCTGGACCTGATCGCCGCCGAGCACCCGGACAACGACTCGATCGTCGGGCTGGCCTACCACGCGGTCGAGGAGACCACCGCGTTCGTACGCGAGCACGACCTCATCAGCCTCATCGACGACCCACTGGTCATCGAGGAGATGCCCGAGTTCTCCCGGGGCGTGGCGGTGGCCTACTGCGACCCGCCGGGCGCGCTGGAGACGGCGGTGGTGCCCACGTTCTACTGCATCGCGCCGACCCCGGCGGGCTGGCCCGCGCAGCGGGTCGAGTCGTTCTACCGCGAGTACAACGACCACGCCATCCGCAACCTGACCGTGCACGAGGCCATGCCGGGGCACTTCCTGCAGCTGGCGCACGCCCGCCGCTACCGGGGCAGCACCCGGGTGCGGGCGCTGGGCCGCTCCGGCACGTTCATCGAGGGCTGGGCCGTCTACGCGGAGCAGGCGATGGTCGAACGCGGCTTCGGCGGCCTGCCGGTGCGCGCCACCCAGCTGAAGATGCAGCTGCGGTCGAGCATCAACGCCATCCTCGACCAGCTCGTGCACTGCGAGGACCTCAGTGAGGCCGACGGCATGGCGCTCATGCTGGACCGCGGCTTCCAGGAGGAGGGCGAGGCGGCCGGCAAGTGGCGGCGTTCGCTGCTGTCCTCGACGCAGCTGTCGACGTACTTCGTGGGCTGGGCGGAGGTCGCCGAGATCGCGAGGCTGCGACCGGCCGGTGTCACGGCGCGTGAATGGCACGACCGCATGCTGTCGTACGGCTCGCCCGCCCCCCGCCACCTGCGCACTCTTCTCGGTCTGTGAGGGTTTGCGCGGCGGCGGGGCGATGGGGGAGGCTGTCGCCCATGCGAAATACGGTCGGCATGCCGCGTGCCCCGCGACTCTCCGTATTTCGGCGTGCGGCCATCGCGCCCCTGCTGGGGGCGCTGCTCGCGCTCACCGGCTGCCAGGCCATCACCGACGACGGCGTCGCGCCCGACCGCGCCCGGCTGCTCGGTGACCTGGCGGCGCAGCTGCAGCGCGCCTCGCAGCGCCCGTACCACGCGGAGTATCTGCTGGCCGGCGGCGTGCGTGGCGAGATCTCGCAGCAGACCAAGCCCGCGCGGGAGGTGTACGCCTACCCGGGCGGCCGCCTGCTGGTCGACCCGAACGGGCAGACGTCCTGCGTGACCGCGGTGCGCCCGGCGCGCTGCCAGATCCGCGCGCTGCCCGCGCCGGGCCCGGCCGCGCTCACCGGCTACAGCGAGGTGACCCGGCACGGGCTGGTCACCGCGCCGATCGTCGCCGACCTGCTGCAGGCCGCACAGCTGCAGTCCCAGGCCGACGTGGAGGCGCACGACGTCACCCTGGCCGGCCAGCAGGCGACCTGCCTGGAGGTGTCCGGGCTGACCGACGCCGAGGCGGGCGGGTTCACCGTCTGCGTGACCGCCGCCGGGGTGCTGGCCAGCTTCGCGGGCGTGGTCGGCGGGGTGGTGATCGACCAGGCGCTGACCCGGGTCTCCACGTCGCCCCCGGCGGAGGTCTTCGCGCTGCCCGAGGGAGCGCGGGTGGTGGACCACCGGCCGAAGAGCCCGGCGCCGTGACGGCTCGATAGGCTGCCAGGGTACGCACCGGCCGCTCCGGCCAGGGGATGTCATTGCCGACGACCACGCCAGTGAGCGCACATGAACGAGGGAGCACACGTGGCCACCATTGAAGGCTTCGTAGCCCGGGAGATCCTCGACTCCCGCGGCAATCCGACCGTCGAGGTCGAGGTCGGTCTCGACGACGGCACCATCGCCCGCGCCGCGGTGCCCTCCGGCGCCTCCACCGGCGCCTACGAGGCGCTGGAGCTGCGTGACGGCGACAAGAGCCGCTACCTGGGCAAGGGCGTCGAGAAGGCCGTCGCCAACATCGAAGACCAGATCATCGACCAGCTGATCGGGTACGAGGCCAGCGAGCAGCGCCTCATCGACGCCAAGATGCTGGAGCTGGACGGCACCCCGGACAAGTCCGTGCTGGGCGCGAACGCGATCCTGGGCGTCTCGCTCGCGATCGCGAAGGCCGCCGCGAAGAGCGCGGAGCTGAGCCTGTTCCGCTACCTGGGCGGCCCGAACGCGCACCTGCTGCCGGTGCCGATGATGAACATCATGAACGGTGGCGCGCACGCCGACTCCAACGTGGACATCCAGGAGTTCATGATCGCGCCGATCGGCGCGCCGAACTTCCGCGAGGCGCTGCGTTCCGGGGCCGAGGTGTACCACGCGCTCAAGAGCGTGCTGAAGAAGAAGGGCCTGTCCACCGGCCTGGGCGACGAGGGCGGCTTCGCGCCGAACCTGCCGACCAACGCCGCGGCGCTGGACCTGATCGCGGAGGCCGTGCAGGCCGCCGGCTACACCCTGGGCAGCGACATCGTGCTGGCGCTGGACGTGGCCGCGACCGAGTTCTTCGACAACGACGTGTACACCTTCGAGGGTGTCGCGAAGTCGCGCGAGGAGATGATCGCTTACTACGCCAAGCTGGCCGAGTCGTACCCGATCGTGTCGATCGAGGACCCGCTGGCCGAGGACGACTGGGCCGGCTGGAGCGCGATGACCGCCCAGCTCGGCGGCAAGATCCAGATCGTCGGTGACGACCTGTTCGTCACCAACCCGACCCGCATCGCCCGCGGCATCGCCGAGAGCGCGGCCAACGCGGTGCTGGTCAAGGTGAACCAGATCGGCTCGCTGACCGAGACGTTCGACGCCGTCGAGCTGGCCCACCGCAACGGTTTCCGCACCATGATGAGCCACCGCTCGGGCGAGACCGAGGACACCACCATCGCCGACCTCGCCGTCGCGATGGGCTGCGGCCAGATCAAGACCGGCGCCCCGGCCCGCTCGGACCGCGTCGCCAAGTACAACCAGCTGCTGCGCATCGAGGAGGAGCTGGCCGACGCGGCCCGCTACGCCGGCGCTGCGGCGTTCCCGCGGTACACCGCGGGAAAGTGACGCTGCCGCGTCACACCGCCGGAAAGTAAGCAAACTTAAGCAACCGCGCGGGTCCGTGACGCTGTTGCGGCACAGGGCCTAGCATGTGATCGAAGCTCCTTTCATGCCCACGCCGGACGTGGAAGGAGCTTCGATCATCGCGCAGGGGGGGGAGGGGTGATGCAGCGGCGACAGCCTGGAGGGCAGGGGCCGGTGCGCCGCCCCCAGGGCGGCGCCCGCGGCAGCGCCCGCGGCACCGCCTCCGTCCGCACCCGTGAGGGCGAGCGTTCACAGAGCCGTCCCGCCGCCGCCCGCCGCGCCGCCGCCGCCGGAGCGGCCAAGCGCACCAGTGCCCCGAACCCGCACGGCCTCACCGGCCGGGCCACCGCGCTGCTGGTGATCCTCGCGGCACTGGCGCTGGGCTACGCCTACCCGGTGCGCGTCTACCTCACCCAGCTCG
Organism: Catellatospora sp. NPDC049111; assembly: GCF_040648615.1. Lineage (NCBI taxonomy): Bacteria > Bacillati > Actinomycetota > Actinomycetes > Micromonosporales > Micromonosporaceae > Catellatospora > Catellatospora sp. NPDC049111. The sequence goes on from NZ_JBEZEB010000002.1 coordinate 78,766, forward strand.
CCGAGATCGAGGCGATGCGGCAGTCGCAGCTGGAGCAGCAGGAGCGCATCGCGGGGCTGGAGCGGCAGGCCGAGAAGTGGAAGGACGACGAGTACATCAAGGCTCAGGTCCGCCGCCGCTTCTTCTGGGTCTCCCCGGGGCAGACCCCGCTGATCCCGATCTGGGACCCGGACGGCAAGACCGACCAGGACCAGACCCCGAAACCGCCGCCGCCCGCCGAGCCCGACAGCTGGTACGGCAAGCTCTGGACCCGCCTGGACCCGGAGCCGGAGCAGAAGAACTAGGAGCACCCATGGATCGCGACCTCGTGCCGGCGCCGACGCGGCAGGAGGCGACCGAGTCCGATCTCGCCGCGGTCCGCGCCCAGCTCGGCCGCCCCACGCGCGGCACCCGGGCGGTGGCGCACCGCTGCCCGTGCGGCAAACCCGACGTGGTGGAGACGGTGCCCCGGCTGCCCGACGGCACTCCTTTCCCGACGCTGTTCTACCTGACCTGCCCGCGGGCGACCGCGGAGTGCAGCCGGCTGGAGTCGGCCGGGCTGATGAAGGAGATGAACGAGCAGCTGCGCACCGACCCGGAGCTGCGCGCCGCGTATCTGAAGGCGCACGAGGACTACCTGACCCGCCGCGAGGCGATCGGGAACGTGCCGGAGATCGAGAACGTCTCCGCGGGCGGCATGCCCGACCGGGTCAAGTGCCTGCACGTGCACCTGGGCCACGCGCTGGCCGCCGGTCCGGGCGTGAACCCGTTCGGCGACGAGGTGATCGACCTGGTCGAGCCCTGGTGGACGGCGGGTCCCTGCGTTGAGTGAGTTGACCGTCCGCAAGGCCCGCACCGCCGACGTGCGCGGCATCCGCCGCCTGATCGACACGTACAGCGGTGAGCGCCGCCTGCTGAGCAAGGCCACCGTCGCGATATACGAGGACGTGCCGGAGTTCCGGGTGGCCGTCGACGACGACGGCGCGGTCGTCGGCTGCGGCGCGCTGCACGTGCTCTGGGAGGACCTGGCCGAGATCCGCACCGTCGCCGTGGACGCGACCTGGCGGGGCCGCCGCGTCGGCCACCAGATCGTCGAAGCCCTCCTCGACGATGCCCGCGAGCTCGGCGTACGCCGCGTCTTCGTGCTGACCTTCGAGACCCGCTTCTTCGCCTCCTTCGGCTTCACCGAAATCGACGGCGCCCCCGTCCCCCCACCCGTCTACGAGCAGCTCCTCCGCTCCTACGACGAAGGCGTGGCCGAATTCCTAGGCCTGGAACGCGTCAAACCCAACACCCTCGGCAACACCCGCATGCTCCTCCACCTGTGAAGCAAGGGCATCATCGGCTCGCGTCAGCGAGACGAGCAGCAGCTCGGCTTATCGCTGTGCGTAGCGGAAGGGCACCTTCTTAACGCCTGTAGGGTGGTGACGTGGGAGATGCCGTCGCCGCGATCGACTGTGGCACCAACTCGATCCGCCTGCTGATCACCGAGAACGGCCACGACGTCGAGCGCCTGATGCGCATCGTGCGCCTGGGCGCGGGCGTGGACCGCACCGGCCGCCTCGACCCGGCCGCGATCGAGCGCACCCGCGTCGCGCTGACGGAGTATCGCGGGCTCATCGAGTCGCACGGGGTGAGCCGCATCCGCATGGTCGCCACCAGCGCCACCCGCGACGCGGCGAACGCGGTGGACTTCCACGACATGGTCCGCGCCACCCTCGGGCAGTCCGCCGAGGTCATCACCGGCACCGAAGAGGCCGCGCTGTCCTTCGGAGGAGCGGTGACCGGGCTGGACGGCAGCGGCCCCTACCTGGTGGTGGACATCGGCGGCGGGTCGACCGAGTTCGTCCGGGGGCACCGCGCCGTGGACAGCTCGATCAGCATGGACATCGGCTGCGTACGCATGACCGAACGCCACCTGCCCACCGACCCGCCCACTGCCGCGCAGCTCGACGCGGCCACCGCCGACATCGACGCCGCGGTGGCGCAGGCGCTGGCCCACGTCGGCACCGGGCCGGCCACGCTGGTCGGAGTGGCGGGCACGGTCACCACGCTGGCCGGCATCGCGCTGGGCCTGGACCGATACGACCCCGCCCGGATCCACCACTCGGTGCTGCCCGCCGCCACGATCGAGCGGCTGGCCGCGGAGTTGTCCGCGATGGACCACGACACGCGGGCGGCGATCCCGGTGATGCACCCGGGCCGGGTAGACGTGATCATCGCGGGCGGGCTGATCCTGCGGGAGATCATGCGCCAGACCGGCTTCGCCGAGATCGTCGTCTCCGAACACGACATCCTCGACGGCATCGCCGCCTCCATCAGCGGCTGAGCAGCAGATTACGCGCCGCAAGGTAGTCCGCTGCTTGCGGTACTATGCATAGCGAACTACTCTGCTGAGCGTGGATACCACCCAACTGCTCAAGGGGGTCCTCGACCTGGCCGTGCTCGCCGTGCTGCGCGACGACGACGGCTACGGATACGACATCCTCCGCCGCCTGCGGACTGCCGGGCTGACCGAGATCGGTGACGCCTCGGTCTACGGCACCCTGCGTCGGCTGTTCGCGGCCGGCTACCTCACCACGTACGTGGTGCCCTCGGAGGAGGGCCCGCACCGCAAGTACTACGCGCTCAACCCGGCCGGCCGCACCCAGCTCAAACAGGGCGGCGACGTGTGGCGCGAATTCGCCTCCACGATGAACACCCTGCTGAGGGAGCCGGCATGAGTGAGTTCTGCGAGCGAATCATGAGCCCTGGTCATGCCGCCGACGAGCGGAGCGAGGAGAAGGCATGAGTGAGCCAGTCGAGATCGCACAGTACGCGGCGCAGGTCGGCGCGGCCCTGGCCGACCTGCCCGAGCAGGCGCGCAACGACCTGCTGGAGGACCTGCCGGCGCACCTGGCCGAGGTGGCGGCGGAGATCGAGGCCGAGGGCGGCGGGGTGACGCTGACCGAGCGGCTCGGTCCGCCGAGCATGTACGCCGCGGAGCTGCGTGCCACGCTGGGCCACACGGGGGGTCCCAGCCGGCGGTTCGCCTGGGCCGGGCGGGCGTCGTCCCGGGTGCGGACGCGCTGGGCGGGGCTGGACCGCCGGCTGGGCCCGATCATCGGGTACCAGCGCCTCGGCGAGTTCCTGGCCCTGCTGCGCCCGGCCTGGTGGGTGGTGCGCGGCTGGCTGGCCGCGATGCTGGTGGCGCAGCTGTGGCGCGACGGCGACGGGCTGGGTCTGCTGCCCCGCTTCGAGGGCAGCACCGTGCTCGGCCTGCTGGTGCTGGCTGCGTTCGTGGTCGGCTCGATCTGGCTCGGTCGGCGCACCGCGGCGGTCCCACCGACCCGTCGCCGGGACCGGGTGGCGCTGGGCGCGGCGACGGCGGTGATGGTCGTCTTCGGCCTGGGACTGTGGGTCGCGGCGGACGACCGGCTGGTGGGTTCGTCCTGGCGGGAGTCGACGCCGACATCCTGGGTGGGCGACCCGTATCAGCAGGTCAACGATGTCTTCGTGCTGGGTCCGGATGGTCAGATCATCCAGGGTGCGCGGCTGGTGGACCAGGACGGCAGCCCGGTCGTGCTCGGGTATTGCGCGCAGCGCTTCGGCTGGGAGGGCCCCGGCGGGGGCGGACGCGGCTGGGAGTGGCGGGTCGTCTACCCGTCCTGCCCCGACCTCACCGCGCCGCAGCTGCCCTGGGTAGCCGTGTCGCCGGAGCCGGTGCCGTGGCAGACCCCGGTCGCCGGGGTCCCGTCGGCCGGACCGTCCCCGTCGGGCACGCCGTCCCCGAGCGCCTCCGCCGCGACACCCGCGGCCACCCCGTCGGGAACGCCCGCACCGCAGCCGAGCCCTTCCCGGCGATGAGGGCAGCCGAGCGTCCGCAGGGTGGGTGAACGGCCCCGGAAGCGCAACTGAACGACCAGGACGGCCCTCCCGATGTGGATCGTGAGGGCCGTCCTTTCGGTGGGGAATGTGGCCGGTGCCGTCCGGCAGGCTGCGGGAATGGCCGGACGGCGCGGCGACGGGGCGGTGCGCAACGGGCGGCCACGACAGAATGACCGCGCCACCACCCCTCGATCACGAAGGTTTCCCATGTACGAGCAGCCCGGCCGGCAGGTGCCGTCCTCGCCATACGTCACTCCGGCGCCCCCGCGCCGCAAGACCGGAAAGACCATCGCCATCGTCATCGCCGCCGTGCTCCTGCTCTGCTGCTGCGGGGGTGGGGCGGTGCTCGCGGTGAAGCCGGACGCGGTCAGCGGCTTCTTCAAGGACATCGTCGAGGCCGTCGAGAGCAATGTGGCGAACGCGAAGGTCGGCGACTGCGTGAACACCTTCACCGCCGTCGAGGACGCGCGGGTGGTCGACTGCACCTCGGCGGAGGCGGCGAACCGGGTCGTCGGGGTCCTCGCCGACAAGACCGAGACCGAGTTCAATGCCGACAGCGCCTGCGACGCGTACCCCACGACGGAGTACGTGATCTGGATCGGCCGGAAGGGCGGCCGAGGCAGCGTGTGGTGCCTGGAGCAGATCAAGAAGTGAGCGGTCGGCGTCACGGAGCATGAAATTCCGTCGCTGAACGGAGGATCCCCCGGCGCTGAATCGGCGGCACTGTTCGGCCGTCCGTACCGCATGCCGGGGGTCTCCGGCAACCAGGTCGCGAAGATTCACAGCCAACGCTAAGGTAACGCGGTCTCCGTGACGGCACGTGAGACAAGACGCCCCCGCCGCGACCCGTTCCGGACGAGGGCACCCCTCGGAAGGAAAGAAACACATGAGCGAGCAGGTAACCCCGGCGGTCCCGGCGGCCCAGGAGACCGCGACGGAGCCCTCGGGCGCCAAGTCGGTCGCGGCCGGGATCGGCAAGAAGATCCTCGGCTACATCGTCGTCGCGGTGGTCGTGCTGGGCGGCGGTCTGGCGTACAAGTACCTCAGCGGGTCCACCGACATCGCCAAGGCCGGCGACTGCATCACCGACGCGGCCAACGCCGACGACATGAAGGTCGTCGGCTGCGACTCGGCGGAGGCCAAGTACAAGGTGCTGGGTGTGCTGGAGGGCGTCAACGCGACCCAGGCCGAGTCGGCGACGGGCTGCGGCCAGTGGCCGGACGCGACCTCCTGGTTCTCGATCATCGAGCAGGGCAAGACCACGGGCAAGTTCCTCTGCCTGTCCGACAAGTGAGCTGAGCTCGCGCCCGCTATATCACTTCTGCGGCGGCGTGGTGAGTTACGACCATAAGTCGTAACTTTCGCCACGCCGCCGTCGTCTTCCCCGGTACCGTCCGGTGTGGTTGGCTACCCGGAACGCCACGACTGTGCGACCAGCCAATGACGACTGACCGTCAGGAGGACGACCTATGGGTGAAATGGTGGATTACCCCAGCAACGGGGGGACCAGTGAGGGCTACCTCGCGCTGCCCAAGAGCGGCAGTGGACCCGCGGTCATCGTGATCCAGGAGTGGTGGGGGCTGGTCCCGCACATCATCTCGCTGGCCGACCGGTTCGCCGAGGCCGGGTTCGTGGCGCTCGCGCCCGACCTGTACCACGGCGCGCACACCACCGAGCCCGACGAGGCCGGCAAGCTGATGATGGGCCTGGCCATGGACCAGGCCGCGAAGGACATCGCGGGAGCCGCGCGATACCTGGCCGGGCGGCCGGAGACCACGGGCGGCGTGGGCGCGGTGGGCTTCTGCATGGGCGGCAGCCTGGCGCTGTGGTCCGCCACGGTCAGCGACGAGATCACTGCCGCGGTCGGCTTCTACCCGGCGCTGCCGTGGGAGCGCATGGCCCCGCAGTGGTCGAACTACCAGGGCAAGACCGCGATGATCCACTGCAGCGAGGAGGACGGCACCTCCGCCGCGCCCGGCATCAAGACCGCCCGCGCCGCCATCGAGGAGGCCGGCGGCACCTGCGTCGTGCACGACTACCCCGGCACCCACCACGCGTTCGTCAACGACGACCGGCCCGAGGTGTACAACGCCTCGGCGGCGGCCAGCGCCTGGGCGCGCACGGTGGAGCTGCTGCGCACCAAGCTGTGACCTCGGCCGACGGCTCGTCCCGGCGGCCCGCCGGGACGGCCTCCGAGCTGCGCTCGAGGGCGGCCGAGCTGGCCGCGCTCGACGAGGAGGTCTCCCGCTGCCGCCTGTGCCCCCGGCTGGTGGCGTGGCGGGAGGAGGTTGCCGCGACCAAGCGGGCCGCGTTCCGCGACGAGGTGTACTGGGGCCGCCCGGTCCCCGGGTTCGGCGCGGCCGACGCCCGCATCCTCATCCTCGGGCTGGCCCCGGCGGCGCACGGCGGCAACCGCACCGGGCGCATCTTCACCGGTGACCGCAGCGGCGACGTGCTGTTCGCCGCGCTGCACCGGGCGGGTCTGGCCAACCAGCCCACCAGCGTGTCCTGCGACGACGGGCTGCACCTGACCGACGTGCGCATCGCCGCCGCGGTGCGCTGCGCCCCCCCGGACAACAAGCCGACGCCGGTCGAGCGCGACACCTGTGCCCCCTGGCTGCACCGCGAGGTCACGCTGCTGCGGCCGACTCTGCGGGTGGTGATCGCGCTCGGCGCGTTCGCGTGGGCGGCGTGGTGGCCTACGCTGTCCACGGTGTACGGCGTCAAGCCGCCGGTGCCGCGTCCGAAGTTCGGGCACGGGGCCGTCTTCCTCCCGGAGGGCGGCGCCGCCAGCTCGTCGCGCGGACCGGCGCTGCTCGGCTCGTACCACGTCAGCCAGCAGAACACCTTTACCGGGCGGCTCACACCCGCCATGCTGGACGACGTGCTGAGCCAGGCCCGGCACCTCGCCGGCCTCGACTGAGTCGACCTCGACCGCGTCGGGCCGCGACCTGACGCCGCCGGGCAGAAGCGAAAATCGGAGCGGGGAACATGGGAGCGTTGCGTCGCTGGTGGCCGTTGCTGGCCGTGGCCGCGCTGCTGATGCTCGCGGCCGCGACGGCCTCGGTCTCGGTGCTGCCGATCGGCCGGGCCGCGCCGGAGCAGTCCGCGTCGGCGAACCCCACCCCGACCGCCTCGCCGTCGCCGCGCACGCCCACCCCGTCGCCGTCCGCACCGCCGGAGGAGGCCGCCGACACCGGCTGGCTGGGCGTGGTCGGGCTGGCGGTGCTCCTCGCCATCGGTGCGGCCGTGCTGATCGTGCTGCTCAAGGCCGCCGCGAAGTCCACCACGAAGTTCCGCCGCCGGGCCATCCGGGAGAAGCCGCCGGTGCGCATCGCACAGCTGACCGACGAGGAGGAGGTCGTCGCGGCACTGGACGCGGGCCTGCTCGACCTCGACGACGACGCCGCCGATCCGCGTACCGCCGTCATCGCCTGCTGGGTGCGGCTGGAGCAGGCCGCCGCCGCCGCGGGCGTGCCGCGCCTGCCCGACGACACCGCCACCGACCTGGTCGTACGCATGCTGCACCGCCGCCGCCTGGACGCCGGCGTGCTCAACGGCTTCGCCGACGTGTACCGCCGCGCCCGCTACGCCACCCACCGCGTCGACGACGACATGCGCCTGCAGGCCAGGGCCTCCCTGCATCGCCTGCGCGACGAACTGACCGCCGGCACCCGCGGTGAGGTGAAAGCATGAGCGGGCTTCGCAAGCGAATCATGAGCACTGGACATGCCCCTGACGAGCGCAGCGAGGAGGGGGCATGAGCGAGCACGACGACTTCGTGGACGGTGACGTCGACGACGGTGCGACCCTGGGCGACCTGCTCGGCGGCTTCAGCCGGCCGGAGGGGCCGGTCGCGGCCCGCCCGCCCCGTCCGAGGGCGACCCGCTGGCTGAGCCTGCTCGGTTTCGCCGTCGCCTGGACCGCCGCGGGCTGGATCACGCTCCAGGTGTTCAGCCTGGAGATGTCGTTGCCGCTGGTCTTCGCGGTGGCGCTGACCGTGGTCGGGGTGTGGCGGATGGCCCGCTCGCTGAAGGCCCCGCTGCCGCCCCGGCGCGCGGGCCGAGCCGTCGCCGACGACCAGTCCGAGGTCACCGACGGGCTGCGGCTGGCGGTGGCCCGCTGGGAGACCATCCTGGAGTGGAGCCACACCGACGCCGCCCGCTTCCAGCGCCGGGTGCAGCCGCGCCTGGCTGAGGTGGTCGACGAGCGGCTGCGCCAGCACCACGGCGTGAACCGCGCGACCGAGCCCGAACGCGCGCGTAGGCTGCTCGGTGATCCGCTCTGGACGCTCCTCACGGTGCCGGCCAAGCGCCCGCCCAGCCCTCGCGAACTCGATGTGATCGTCAATGCCTTGGAGAAACTGTGAGCATGCAACCGATCCCCGCCGCTGAGGTGGGCCGTCTCGCCCAGCAGGTGCTCGACCGGGTCGGCACCGTGATGGTGGGCAAGCGCGACTCGCTGGAGCTGGTGCTGGCGGGCATCCTCGCCGGTGGCCACGTGCTGCTGGAGGACCTGCCCGGCCTGGGCAAGACGCTGACCGCGCGGACCTTCGCCCAGGCGCTGGGCCTGGACTTCCGCCGCCTGCAGTTCACCCCCGACCTGCTGCCCGCCGACGTCACCGGCTCGTTCCTGTACGACCAGCGCACCCACGACTTCACCTTCCGGGCCGGCCCGGTCTTCACGAACCTGCTGCTCGCCGACGAGATCAACCGCACGCCGCCGAAGACGCAGGCGGCGCTGCTGGAGGCGATGCAGGAGAAGCAGGTCTCCGTCGAGGGCGTGACGTACCGCCTGGAGGCCCCGTTCCACGTGCTGGCCACCGCCAACCCGATCGAGTACGAGGGCACCTACCCGCTGCCCGAGGCGCAGCTGGACCGCTTCATGCTGCGCGTGTCGTTCGGCTACCCGGAGGCCGACGAGGAGCTGAACGTGCTGCGCCGGCGCATGGTGCGCCGCCAGGAGGAGTCCGAGGTCGAGCCGGTCGTCGACGCGGCCACGCTGCTGCGTATGCAGGCCGGGCTGGAGCAGATCGAGGTCGAGGACTCCATCTGCCGCTACCTGGTGGCGCTGGCCGCGGCCACCCGCGAGCACCCCGCGGTGCTGGTCGGCTCGTCGCCGCGCGGCTCGCTGGCCCTGCTGCTGCTGTCCCGGGCCCGCGCGGCGCTCGCCGGGCGCGACTATGTCATCCCGGAGGACGTGAAGGCGGTCGCGCTGCCCGCGCTGGCGCACCGGATCACGCTGCGGCCGGAGATGTGGCTCAAGCGCATCGACCCGGTCTCCGTGGTGGCCGAGGTGCTCGCCGCGACGCCGGCCCCGGTCAGCGGCGCGCTGCCGAGCCACGCGGCGGCAGGCCGCCAGCCGGCCCCCGGGCGGCGGCTGGCGGAGTTAGAGGACGAGCTGCTGGACCCGCCGTACCGGTCGACCGGGCTGCGAGGCTGAGATGTCCCAGCCAGGCTCCCCCGAGGGCGACCTGGAGCCCGTCGCGTCCACCGACACCGGCGAGAACTGGGCGCCCACCCGGGCGCTGGGCCGGGCGGTGCTGGTGGCGGGCCTGCTGCTGGTCGCCGCCGTGCTGCTGGGCCGCACGGACCTGGTGATCCTCGCCGCGCCGCTGGCGCTGAGCGTGGCGTTCGCCCTGGCCAAGCGGCCGCGGACGCTGCCGGGCCTGCGGCTGTCCACGGTCGAGTCGTTCCCCGTCGAGGGCGGTGACCTCGGCGCGACCGTCGAGGTGGAGAACCGCGACATCACCGGGTACGACCTGACGGTGGTGCACCTGCAGCACTCGCCCTGGCTGCGGCTGGAGGGCGGGGCCGCCGAAGCGGGTCCGTCCCGGCGCGGCGGCAACCGTCCCTACGTGACCCTGGTGCCCCGGGGCGTGGCCACCGCCGTCGAGCTGGCCGGTCCCGCCGTGCGCTGGGGGCGGCACTGGCTGGGCCCGGCGTCGGCGCATGCGGTCGCCGCGGACGGGCTGCTGGTCAGCCGGGCCGTGGTCACCGGCGCGCTGGGCGTGAAGGTGTATCCGCTGACCGAGCCGTTCAACGCCGACGAGGCGATGCCCCGGGCGGCGGGCCTGGTCGGCCAGCACCGCTCGCGGCGGCCCGGCGAGGGCGGCGAGCTGGCGGGCGTACGCCAGTTCGGCCCCGGTGACCGGCTGCGCCGCGTCGACTGGCGGGTCTCCCTGCGCACCGAGCGGCTGCACGTGGCGGCGACGCTGTCCGACCGTGACGCCGAGGTGGTGGTCCTGCTGGACCTGCTGGCCGACGCGGGCCGCTCCGGCGGCATCGGCGGCGCGTCCTCGGTGCTGGACCGCTCCGTACGCGCGGCGGCCGCGATCGCCGAGCACTACCTGCACCGCGGCGACCGCGTCTCGGTCCTGGAGTACGGCGCGCAGGCCCGCCGCCTGCGCCCGGCCAGCGGCCGGCGGCAGTACCTGACGGTGCTGGAGTGGCTGCTGGACGCCCACCCGAGCCCGACCGCGCAGGAGCGGGGCGGCGCGCAGCTCGCGGCGGGCATCTCGGCGGCGGCGCTGGTCGTCGTGCTGACGCCGCTGCTGGACGCCCGCTCGGCGGCGATGCTGGCCGGCCTGGCCCGCTCGGGTCGCTTCGTGGTCGCCGTGGACACGCTGCCCACCGACCTGACCTCGCCGCCCGTGAACACCTGGAGCGACGTGTCGTACCGGCTGTGGAAGGCCGAGCGGGAGAACACGATGGGCCAGCTCGCCGAGCACGGGGTGCCGGTGGTCGCCTGGGCGGGCGCGGGCAGCCTGGACGCCGTGCTGCGGGACGTGTCGCGGCTGGCCGCCGCGCCGAAGGCGGTGCTGCGATGAAACAGCTTCTCTCGCAGGTCCGAGACCTGGGCCGGATCACCGGCGGCCCGCTGCTGGTGCGCGGGGTGGTCTTCGTGGCCGCTTTCACCGGCCTGCTGCTGGCCGCCCCGGGCGGGCTGCCCGCGCGGATGATGCTCGGCTTCCTGGCGCTGGCCGCGGTGCCCGCGCTCGCCCCGGGCGGGGTGGTGGTGACCCTGGTGATGCTGGCCACGGTCGGGATGTGGCTCGTCGACACGATGCTGTTCCTGGCCGAGCCGTCGACAGGGCGGCTGCTGGGCGCCGCCGCGGCGCTCTACCTGCTGCACAACGCGGCGGCGCTGGCGGCGGTGCTGCCGTACGACGCGATCGTGGACAACCAGGTGCTGCTGCGCTGGGCGGTGCGGTCGGGGCTGGTGCTGGCCGCGGCCGGGGTGCTCGCGGTGCTGCTGATGACGGTGTTGCCCGGCATGTACATCACCACGCCGACGGTGGCGCTCGTGGTGGGCCTGGCCGTGGTCGCGGCCGCCGTGGCGCTGCTCACTCGGCTGGGCAGGCGGCCCTGATCAGGGCGGCGTGACGGCCGTCGCTGTCCGGGATCACAGGCATCGGCGCTGATCAGGGCGATGTCACGGCGGTAGCGTGAATGCGTGAAGCCTGTACGGATCCTGGTGGTGGGCGCCGGCCATGTCGGCCTCTACGCCGCCCTGCGCCTGTCCAGCAAGTTGCGCTCGACCGAGGCCGAGGTCACGGTCGTCGACCCGCAGCCGCACATGACGTACCAGCCGTTCCTCCCCGAGGCCGCGGCCGGCAACATCTCCCCCCGGCACACCGTCGTGCCGCTGCGCCGGGAGCTGCGCGACTGCAACATCGTGCACGGGGCGGTGACGAAGGTCGAGCACTCCCGCAAGGTCGCCACGGTGCAGCCGGTGGTGGGCCCGTCCCGGGAGATCCCGTACGACCACATCATCGTCGCGCCCGGCAGCGTCTCCCGTACGCTGCCGATCCCGGGCCTGCGCGAGCACGCGGTCGGCTTCAAGACCATCGGTGAGGCCATCTGGCTGCGCAACCACGTGCTGGAGTGCCTGGACATCGCGGCCGCGACCACCGACCCGCAGACGCGGCAGCGCGCGCTGACCTTCGTGGTCGTGGGCGCGGGCTTCGCCGGGGTCGAGGCGCTGGGCGAGATGGAGGACATGGCCCGCGACGCGCTGCGCTACTACCCGGAGCTGAAGGCCGACGACATGCACTGGGTGCTGGTCGAGGCCACGCAGCGGGTGCTCCCTGAGGTCGGGCCGCAGATGGGCGCGTACACCGTCGAGGCGCTGCTCAAGCGCAACATGGACCTGCGCCTGGGCACCCGCCTGGAGTCCTGCGTCGACGGCGTGGTGAAGCTGTCGGACGGCGGCGAGTTCGCCGCGGACACCATCGTGTGGACCGCGGGCGTCAAGGCGCACCCGATGATCGCCGCGACCGACCTGCCCCGCAACGCCCAGGGCAAGCTCACCTGCGACCCGACGCTGCGGGTCGTCGACGGGGACTCCTTCGTCGAGGGCGCGTGGAGCGCGGGCGACTGCGCCGCGGTGCCCGATCTGACCGCCGCCGCGGGCGAGATGTGCTCGCCGAGCGCGCAGCACGCGGTGCGCCAGGCGCGCCTGCTGGCCGACAACCTGATCGCCACCGTGCGCGGCAAGGGCATCCGGGAGTACCGGCACAAGCACGTCGGCTCGGTGGCCAGCCTCGGCCTGCACAAGGGTGTCGCGCACGTCTACGGCTTCAAGGCCAAGGGCTGGGTCGCCTGGTTCATGCACCGCACGTACCACATGAGCCGCATCCCGTCGCTGAACCGCAAGGTCCGCGTGATCGCCGACTGGACCCTGGCCCTGTTCCTCAAGCGCGAAGTCGTCTCCCTGGGCGCTCTCCACCAGCCCATGGACCCCTTCGCCCAGGTCCCCCCCCCGCCCCCCCACCCCTCACCACCCCCGCCCCCCCTGGCCCACCCCTTAACCACTCGCGGCCACCCCGTGACCCCGAGGCCGCAAGTCTTTAAGAGTTGCCGCAGGAAGGCGGGCCCGCCGGAGGCGGGTGGGGTGGGGTCACCAGTTGCGGGGCCAGTAGAGGACGCCGCCGGAGGGGGTGCCGGGGCCGAGGAGGGCTTCCAGAGTGCGCTGGAGTTCGGCGTGGCGGGGGTGGCCGGGGGACAGGACGACGCAGGCGGCGTTCCACTTGGTCAGGTCTTTGCGGGCGTCCAGGCGGTGGTCGTCGTTGATCGCGGGCACCACTCCGGTGCGGGCCACCTCGGACAGCACCCAGGACGTGGTGCGCTTGCCGATGCCCATGGTCGCCTTGCCGTTCGACCCGTGCGGGCCGATGAAGAAGCCCTCGGGCAGGGCGAACGCGGTCAGTGCCGCGGTGGCGTATCGCATCGGCTGCGGCTGCTCCGGGGTCGGCAGCGGCACCGGGACGATGACGTCTCCGTCGGTGGCGCACTGCCGCCACAGGCCGTCGGCGAAGAACGCCGGCACGGCGGCGCGGTCGGCGGTCGGCAGCGGGGTCGGGAACAGCGGCACCAGCGCCGCGGCGACCAGCGCGGGGACGGCGATCCGCACGCCGCGCCGGTCCGACCGCTCAGCCCGCCGCAGCGCCAGCACCAGCAGCACGGCGAGCAGCGGGATCGCGGCCAGCGCGAAGCGCATCGGCAGCGCGCCGTCGACCACGGGCAGGTGCATGAGCAGCCGGTACGGGCCTGGCAGCGGGGTGCGTTCGCCGTGCAGCATGACCTGCGGGCCGAGCGCCAGCGAGCACATGACCAGCGCGCCCACGCCGCAGGCCGCCGCGAGCGCGTCCCGCCGCTGCCAGACCAGCAGCCCCAGCGACAGCAGCACCAGCGGCCAGCCCAGGAAGGTGTTGTACTCGGCCGGCCCGGTGGTCAGTTTCGCCGCCGCCTCGTCGCCGGCCACCGTCAGCGGCGAGAACGCGGTGAACCCGGCCAGGTCGGCGGAGAAGTAGAAGGGGCTGAACACCCCGTCGGAGACCGACTGGGGGCCCTTGAACTGGACCCACAGCGGATATGCCAGCAGCGCGACGGCGACCGCGACGGCGATCGACAGCCCGGCGGCGAAGCGAGCCAGCACCGCCCGCGGCGGCCGGGTCATCGCCACGTAGGCCACGGTCACGACGGCCAGCGCGAGTGCGGTGAGGAACAGGGTCTCCTCGCCGATGAACACCTGCAGGCTGACCAGTACGCCGAAGAGCGCGCCGCAGCCGATGACCCGGCGCGGCCGGGCGGTGCCGGAGCGAGCGGCGCGGGCCAGCTCGACGACGCACCACAGCATCGGCGGGATCAGCCACTGCGCGGTCATGTGCAGGTGGCTGTTGGACTGCGAGACCATGCCCGGGGCGAAGCCGCAGAACGCCGCGCCGACGGCGGCCGCGATCCGGCTCGCGCCCAGCGTGCGGTGCAGCAGCAGGTACCAGGCGATGGCGGTGCCGGCCAGGTTGAGGGCGACCAGCAGCGCGAACGTGGTGGCCGCGCCGAACGCGGCGGTGACCGGGGCGAGCAGGCCGCCGAGCAGGATGACCGTGGTGTTGGCGAGCAGGTTGACCCCGTACGGGGCGTTCAGCCGGTCGGTGACCAGCGAGAAGTCGCCGCTCCACAGCATGGTGTCGTGGGCCAGGAACCACTCGTAGAGGATCTGGTCGGGCGGGTTCAGGGCGAGGGTGCGGGTTTCCGGATCCGGCCAGAGCCCCAGGGTGAGCCATCCGGCCAGCGCCAGGAAGGCCAGGCCGACCAGGACGTCGCGGGCCCACTCGTGCCGCCGGGCGGGCCGCCCTGCCGCGGACGCGTCCGCACCACCCCGTTGGCCAGGCAGTTCGGCGTTTTCCGGGGCGGTGGTGAGGGCGGGCGCGGTGCTCGTCACGCGCTTGACCCTAGCGCTTCGCGTGCGCTTGTGGCCGATCGGCCGCTGTGCTCACGTTCTCCGGATAGTGACAACGGGCGTGCTTCGGGCCGGGGCGAACCGCTACCGTGTCAGGGCACAGCAACATGCGTAACGCGCCCGGGTGGTGGAACGGCAGACACGGTTGCCTTAAAAGCGACTGCCGAAAGGCGTGCGGGTTCGAGTCCCGCCCCGGGCACCAGCAGGTTGTGCCGTGGTCCGCGCCGGTGTGCCGAATGGCGTTTCCGCGGCCCGGTGGGCGATGCGCGAAAGACGCGGCGAAAAGCTTCACAAATAGTGACGCGCTCCGATCGCCTGCCACGGGGGAAGCGGGCGATTGGAGCGCGTTGTGGACGAGCATAGCGAGCGCCCGACGGTCTGTCACCCCCTGGTTGCCTGCTTTTCTCTCCGAATTTCACGAGGTGTGGTAACGGTCGATGGACACCCTGTGACGACGTGAATTCGCAGGCTTTTCATAAGGTTTCATTAAGGATCGGGCGTGGTGATTGTTTTGGGTGGTGGTCGAGTCCGACCGCATCCGCGCGCCGCAAGCGTCGCCGACTGAGGTGACCTCCGACACCGCGACGCGTGGGTCGGTTCTCCCAGCCCGGCCGGCCGCCAGTGGGAGGCTCGAAAAACCGTGATCTCCGTAGGTGCGCCGATCCGCTACTCTGTCGGCACATTCCCTGTGGAGGAGGCGAGACCCGCTGTGAAGAGTTCCAACCCGGTGCTCAGCCGCATCAGTGCGGCGGCGCAGCAGCCCCGGTACTCGGTGCCGGGCCAGGGCGCCCCGGCGGGCTACCCGGAGGGCGGCTACCCGGAGGTCGTCCAGTCCGGGCACGTCGACCGGATGACGATCGACGACGTCGTCGTCAAGACCGTGACCCTGCTCGCGACGACCGCGGCGACCGCGGCGATCGCCTGGTACGTGGTGCCGTTCGAGGTCATGCGGCCGGTGCTGTACGCCTCGATGTTCCTCGGCGTGATCGTCGGCCTGGTCATCTCGTTCGCCCAGGTCACCAACGCGGCGGTGATTCTCGGATACGCGGTGCTCGAGGGTGTCTTCCTCGGCCTGATCAGCAAGGCCTACGAGTACTTCTTCGAGGGCATCGTGCTGCAGGCGGTCATCGCCACGCTCTCGGTGTTCCTCGCCATGGCCGCGCTGTACAAGATGAAGATCATTCGGGCCACCCCGAAGTTCATGAAGATCGTCATCGGCGCGGCGGCCGGCCTCGCCGTGGTCATGCTGGTCAACTTCGTGATCTACCTGTTCAGCGGCTCGGTCGGCCCGCTGCGTGACGGCGGCCCGATCGCCATCGGCTTCAGCCTGGTCTGCATCGTGGTCGCGGCGCTGATGTTCGTGGTCAACTTCAAGCAGATCGAGGACGGCATCGCCGCCGGCCTGCCGCGCAAGTACGGCTGGCTGGGCGCGTTCGGCATCCTCGTCGAGCTGGTCTGGCTCTACCTGGAGATCCTGCGCCTGATCTCCTACTTCTCGGAAGACTGACCGGTGCGCCCCGAGCGGGCGCACCCGACGACCGCCGCTCCGGGGACGCCCCGGGGCGGCGGTCCGTTTTCCGGGCCGGGACAATCGCGGGGTGAGCATCGAGCAGTTGACGCGCGCCGTCGACCTCCTGGCCAACCAGGTCGGACACTGGACCCCCGCCCGCTGGCGCGATCAGGGCGACCAGCTGCACAAACTGGTCCAGCGTTTCGCCGACCAGGCCGCGGACCTCACCGGCACGCCGCGCCGCGACGTGCCCCGGCTGTCCGATCTGGCCTTGCCCGACCAGCTCAAGGTCGTCGTGGCCGACCTCGTCGCGGCCTCCCCGCCGCACGAGCTCACGGCCGCCGCCGCCGACGAGATCGCCGCCCTCCGCCGCACCCTCACCTGAGACGAAGGAAGGGCACCTTCCCAACGCTCCGCGTTGTAGAAGGTGCCCTTCCCGACGGCTCGACGCCGTGAAGTGCGGGAGTGTCAGCCGAGGCGCTCGATGATCATCGCCATGCCCTGGCCGCCACCGACGCACATGGTCTCCAGGCCGATGCTCTTGTCGTGCCACTGCAGGTTGTTGATCAGTGTGCCGGTGATGCGGGCGCCGGTCATGCCGAACGGGTGGCCGACGGCGATCGCCCCGCCCATCACGTTCACCTTCTCCAGCGGCAGGCCCAGCTCCCGGTACGACGGGATGACCTGCGCGGCGAAGGCCTCGTTGATCTCGGCCAGGTCGATGTCGTCGATGGTCATGCCGGCCCGCTTGAGCGCCTGCCGGGTCGCCTCGACCGGGCCGATGCCCATGATCTCGGGGCTCATCGCGGTGACGCCGGTCGAGATGATCCGTGCCAGCGGGTTGAGGCCCAGCTCGCGAGCCCGGCTGCCGCTCATGATCACGACTGCGGCCGCGCCGTCGTTGAGCGGGCAGCAGTTGCCCGCGGTGATCCGGCCGTCAGGGCGGAAGACCGGCTTGAGTCCGGCGGTGCCCTCCAGCGTCACGCCCGCGCGGGGGCCGTCGTCCTGGCTGACCACGGTGCCGTCGGGCAGGGTCACCGGAGTGATCTCGCGGGCCCAGAAGCCGTCCTTGATCGCCTGCTCGGCGAGGTTCTGCGACCGTACGCCGAAAGCGTCCATGTCCTCGCGGGTCACTCCGTGGACCTGGGCCAGGTTCTCGGCGGTCTGGCCCATCGTCAGGTAGATGTCGGGCAGCTCGCCCGTCTCGCGCGGGTCGGTCCAGACCGGCGTGCCGGCCCCGGCGCGCTGCGCGGAGCGGGCCTGGGCCGCCTCGAAGCGCGGGTTGTTCCAGCTCCCGCCGACGGCCGCGGCGGCGTCCGGGGGCAGCCAGTCCGAGTTGCCGCGGGCATACCGGGAGACCATCTCGACACCCGCCGAGATGAACACGTCGCCCTCGCCGGCCTTGATCGCGTGGAACGCCATCCGGCTGGTCTGCAGTGACGACGCGCAGTACCGGGTGACCGTGGCGGCGGGCAGCGAGTCGAGGCCGAGCAGGGTGGAGACCACCTTGCCCATGTTGAAGCCCTGCTCGCCACCGGGCAGGCCGCAGCCCAGGTAGAGATCGTCGATCTCGGCGGGGTCCAGGCCCGGGATCTTGTCCAGGGCGGCCTGGATGATGGTGGCGGTGAGGTCGTCCGCGCGCAGGTCCTTCAGGGAGCCCTTGCCGGCCCGGCCGATGGGGGACCGGGCGGTGGCGACGATGACAGCATCTGACATGAACGAACGTTAACTCCCCGGTAACTTGCCCCACCAGACCGGGTGAGAAAGTCATCAGCCCCGCCCGCCCCGCATGATTGCTCGACTTGCCTGGCATGTGGGCGAAAGGCAGCTCAAGATACGCACATGTGCCCGGCAAGTCGGCCGATCTTGACCGGGCGCCCGTCCCGCGCGGGGGCGGGGTCAGGGCAGGCGGGGGGTGACTCCGGCGGCGTGGGCCACGGCGGGGAGCAGGGCGTACGCCCACACCCGGTAGCCGTCCGCGGAAGGGTGGTAGCGGTCGGCCGACAGCGTGTTCGGGTCGGCGCGGAACACCGGCCCCGTCTCGGCGGCCAGGTCGACCACGGCGCCCCCGGCCGCGTGCACCGCGCGCACCTGCGCCCGCGCCACCCGGCGGCCCAGGAAGCCGACGACCTGGCGCAGCGGCGGCGCGATGGCGCGGGCCGCGCCCAGGTCGGGGCAGGTGCCCACGACGACCTCGACCCCGGCCTCGCGCAACCGGCGCACCGCCGCGCCCAGGTACGCCGCCGCGTCGGACGGGCGGCGCAGGGTGATCGCGTCGTTGCCGCCGACCAGGATCACCGCGACGTCCGGACGGTCGCCGAGCAGGCAGCGCGCCACCTGGGTGGCCAGGTCGGACGAGCGGGACCCGGCGACGCCGACGCTGGACAGCGCCACGGCCTGCACCGGGCCGCCCTTGCCGGACTCGCCGCCGGACAGCAGCGCGGCCAGCTGGCCGCCCACGGTGTCGGCGACCCGGTCCACACCCACGCCGAGCGCCGCGGAGTCGCCGAGCATGACCAGCCGCAGCGGGGCGGCGGAATCCGCGCCCACGGTGGTGCGCAGCGCGAGGCCGAGCCCCGGCTTGGCGTACCGGCGGCTGCGCGCCACCACCGCCTCGGCCGCGAGCAGCGCCGCACCGCCGACCGTGCCCGCGATGAGCGTGATCGCGGCAGCCTTCCCGATCCTCCGTGCCACGGAACTCATGCCCGCTCCTCGCTCCGCTCGTCGCGGACATGGCCGCTGAGCCCGCTGATTCGCTCGACAAGCTCGCTCATGCCTGCTCCACTACCTTCGTCTGGTCTGCCAGGCCGGCCGGGGCCTCGCCCTGGCGGACGACCTCCCACATGCGGCGGCGCAGCTGCGCCCACCGGCCGGCCGGGCCGCGATCACGGCCGTCGACGCGTACCCCGGCGACCTCGGTGCCGGCGTGGCGCGCCGCTTCGACCGCGGCCTGTGGCAGCGACCGTACCCCGTCGGCGGCGGTTCGTGCGCCCGCTTCCACGCGCTGCGGCCCGGCCGGGCTGCGCAGCGCGGCCACCACCGTGGGCAGCAGCACCGACGCGGCCAGCGCGTAGCCCTCGGCGGAGGGGTGGAAGCGGTCCCGGGCGAACAACCGGTGCGGCTGGGCGGAGAACGTCGGTCCGAGCAGCTCGCCCAGGGACACGGTGCGGCCCCCGGCCTCGACCACGGCGACGGTCTGGGCCGCGGCGAGCTGGCGGCTCCAGCTGCGGGCCAGCCAGCGCAGTGGCGGCCGGATCGGCTGCACGGCGCCGAGGTCGGGGCAGGTGCCCACGACGACGGTGGCGCCGGCCTCGCGCAGCCGCCGCACCGAGTCGGCGAGGTGGCGCACGGAGGCGGCCTGCCCGGCCCGGTGCGTGATGTCGTTGGCTCCGATCAGGATCACGGCCAGGTCGGGGTTCAGCTCCAGGGCCTCCTCCACCTGGTGCGTCAGCATTCCCGAGGTCGCTCCGACCACGGCGAGGCTGTGCAGACGGACCGGCCTTTCCAGACGGCGGGACAGTCCGGTGGCGATCAGCGCGGCCGGGGTCTGCCGGGCCCGCAGCGCGCCGAACCCGGCCGCCGAGGAGTCGCCCAGCATGGCCATGTGCACGGGCTCGCCGCCGAACCGGCCGCCGTACAGGCCGTCCGAGCGGGGCGGCGGGGCCTGGGCGATGGGGATGGTGCGCCGGGCCGCTTCGACCTGGCCGAGCAGCACGCCGACGGTGGCCAGGCCGAGCCCGGCCAGCGCGCCGCCGCCGTAGACGGCCAGCCGCGCCAGATCCCTGCCGCGACGGTGTGCCGCCGCGGCCCCTTGCGCAGTACGCTCGCTCATAGTGAACCCGCCTCACTCGGGAGACCCGCTGGGGAATCCTCGCTGAGGCTCCTACGTACCCAGCGGATCGTCGGCTGGTAACGCTCGCTCATGCGAGAAAGGTAGCGCTCTTCGGTTGCGCTCGGATGGAGGCGAGATGGGACGCACATTGCGTCGTACCGCGGCGTTCACCGCGCTGTGGAAGGCACTCATCACGGGTAACGGCAGCAGCGCCAGTCTGGCGGACCGGCTGGGCGCGATGCCGCGCATGGTCCTGGCCACGCTGCGCGGCAGGTACGACGGGCTCGGCCGGCTGATGGCGATCACCGCGGCCACCCTGTACGTGGTGTCCCCGGTCGACATGGTTCCGGAGGCGTTCCTGCTGGTGCTCGGCCTGGCCGACGACGTGATCATCGTCAGCTGGATCGCCGGGGCCCTGATCAGCGAAACCGATCGTTTCCTCCTGTGGGAGAACGGCGTCAAGGCGCCCGTCGGCGGTCCGATCATCGACGGCGACGTCGCTTAACGGCGGTTCAACCCCGGTCTACGCTTGACGCGTGCGCTACTACGAGAACGTCGTCGAGCTGATCGGTAACACCCCGCTGGTCAAGCTCCGGAATGTCACCGATCCCGGCGGCCCCACCGTGCTCGCCAAAGTCGAGTACCTGAATCCGGGAGGTTCGGTCAAGGACCGGATCGCGGTGCGGATGGTCGAGGCGGCCGAGCGGGACGGCCTGCTCAAGCCGGGCGGCACCATCGTCGAGCCGACCAGCGGCAACACCGGGGTCGGGCTGGCGCTGGTGGCCCAGCTCAAGGGGTACAAGTGCGTCTTCGTCTGCCCCGACAAGGTCAGCGAGGACAAGCAGAACGTGCTGCGGGCGTACGGCGCCGAGGTCGTGGTCTGCCCGACCGCCGTCGCGCCCGAGGACCCGCGCTCCTACTACAACGTCTCGGACCGGCTGGCCCGGGAGATCCCCGGCGCGTGGAAGCCCAACCAGTACTCGAACCCGAACAACCCGCTGTCGCACTACGAGCAGACCGGCCCGGAGCTGTGGGAGCAGACCGACGGACGGATCACGCACTTCGTGGCGGGCGTGGGCACCGGCGGCACGATCAGCGGCATCGGGCGCTACCTCAAGGAGGTCTCCCAGGGCCGCGTGAAGATCATCGGCGCGGACCCGGAGGGCTCCGTCTACTCCGGCGGCACCGGCCGGCCGTACCTGGTCGAGGGCGTGGGCGAGGACTTCTGGCCGGAGACGTACGACCGGACCGTCTGCGACGAGATCGTCGAGGTCACCGACAAGGAGTCGTTCGCGATGACCCGGCGGCTGGCCCGCGAGGAGGGTCTGCTGGTCGGCGGCTCGTGCGGGATGGCCGCGGTGGCGGCGCTGAAGGTCGCCGCGCAGGCCGGGCCGGACGACGTGGTCGTCGTGCTGCTGCCCGACGGCGGCCGCGGCTACCTGTCGAAGCTGTTCAACGACGACTGGATGGCCCGCTACGGCTTCCTGCGCACCGACGAGCACGGCGCGACCGTCGCCGACATCCTCACCGCGAAGTCGCACAGCAAGGGCGCGCTGCCGGAGCTGATCCACGTGCACCCCACCGAGACCGTGCGCGACGCGATCGACATCATGCGCGAGTACGGCGTCTCCCAGTTGCCGGTGCTCAAGGCCGAACCGCCGGTCGTCACCGGTGAGGTGGCCGGCGCGGTGGCCGAGAAGGACCTGCTGGACGCGCTGTTCACCGGGGCGGCCGCGCTGCACGACCCGCTGGACCGGCACGTCGGCCCCGCGCTGCCGATGATCGGCGGCGGCCAGCCGGTCGCCGAGATCGTGGCACTGCTGGAGAAGGCAGACGCCGCGATGGTGCTGATCGACGGCAAGCCCCACGGCGTGCTCACCCGCCAGGACCTGCTCGCCCAGCTGGGCTGATCCCGCCGCTCCGCCAAGATCGCTCGACTTGCCGGGCACTCGTGTGAATCGATCGTCAAGATACGCACAGGTGCCCGGCAAGTCTGCCGATCTTGGTGGGGCGGGCGGCCCGCGGTACGCGATCGGGTCGGTGTGTCGGGGATGCCACATTCACGATCGGCGTGCGGCGGGGGGCTACCCTCCGGTCATGCGCAGGCCGAGCGCGCTGAGCCGCTGGGTACGCCGGACGGATGCCGGCGCGCCGGGACGAGCCGTGTTCGCGGTGCTCATCGCGCTGCCGCTGGCACTCGCCGCCGGTTCCGCCGGTGCGGCCGCGCCCACCCCGGACCCCGCCGAACGCGACCGCTCGGCTGCGCTTGCCGCCTGCCTGCCGAACGTCGAGCTGCGCGCCCCCGACGGCGGCCCGCTGGCCCCGCCGCTGGCCCGCGGTTCGCGGGTGCTGGTCTACCTGCGCCAGGACCGCACCAACGTGCTCACCATCCGCTCGGGCGACCTCAACCGGATTGCCGAGCTCATTGTCGGCACGTCGCCGATCGAGTCCGCGCCGCTGCTGGTCAACGTCGACACCCGGCTCGTCGACGACCGGCTGACCTGGGCGGTGCCTCGGGTGACCGGCCTCGGCGGAGGCCCCGTGGACAGCGTCGTGTGGCACTTCCCGAGCGCGGTCCGCCTCGTGCTGACCGGTCCGCCGGCGCCCGGCGTGGTCTTCGCGCCGTACGCCGAGGTGTTCGCGGCACCCAGCCCGTCCCCCTCACCGAGCCTTTCGCCGAGCCCGTCGCCCGCGCCGAGCCTGTCGCCCGCCGCGTCGCCGATCGTCCCGCCGAGATCCTCCGGCCCGGCCGGCAAACCGTCCACCGCGCCCGGTCTGCCTCCCGTGGCGGCCCGTCCCGCCGGTCTGCGGACGCTGCTCCGCGGCGCCCCGGTGCTGCCGGACGGGCTGGACTGCGCCCCGCCGCCGTCAGCCTCGCCGAGCGCGTCCGCCGCCGCGGAGAGTCCCGCGGCCGGACCGGGCGGTCCCGCCCCGGGCGGCACCGGGTCCGCGGAGCCCTCGCCGAAGCCCGCGGGGGAGCGGCTGATGGCGCTGGCGTCACGCCCTGTGACGTGGTTCGGGGTCGCCGGGGTGCTCGTGGGGCTGGCCCTGCTTATCTCAGTAATCGCTGGTAACCGGGCACGCCGTCGGTTCCGTTAGCCCGTTTCGGCGGCAATCGCACAGCCTGTGCGACTGCACTGTCTTCCGCGAGTGTTGACTAAGCGTACGGAAGCGGCAGTGCTACCGAGGGGAGCGTGGAACGTGGTCACCGTCGACCATGCACCACCCACCGAGACCAGCCACAGGGAACCCTCCGACATAACCGATCACCTGCTGTGGCGCGACGCGCAGCAGATGCTGGGTCGGCACGACAGACCTGACGACGACCAGCTGTGCAACTGGTGCGGTCAGCATTGGCCGTGCCCGCCACGAAGGCTCGCCGAGCGTGCGCAAGCCGCGGCCAGCCGGCACTGGCGGGAGGCCTGGACCGTGCGGCACGACATCAACGGGATGCGCTCGCTACCCGCCTGGCGTGCTGATCTTGGCGAGCGTGGCGGCTCCATCATGCGAAACGGCACCCGCAGGAGCCTCTTCGACTAGCCAGTAAAGGGTGTTCCGACGACCCCCTGCCGTCCCCCGGCGTGTGGTCCTCGGGCCCCGTCCCAGCGGCGACGCCGTTGCGCTCCGCCAGCGTAGGCGCGCCGCGTGCATCGGTATGACTGAGCGGGAGCCGACATGCCTCCGTCGACTCCGCAACGCCTCCGGCCAGGCGTTCTCCCCAGTCGTGCAGATGCGTCAGTGGGCGAGGGTACGTGATCTCCGGTTCCCCGCAGTCCGGTCACGTACCCTCGCCCCGACTCGTCTAGGGCGAGAACTTCCAGATCAGCAGCAGGTAGCCGCCGCAGTACGCGGAGACGGCCGCGAGCGTGCCCACGATGACGAGCATCTTCGCCGGCTTCGTCCGGGCCAGCGCCCCCGCGACCGGCAGCAGCAGGGCGAATGCGGGCAGCAGGAAGCGCGCCTTCGCGTTGAAGTAACCCGAGCCGCCGAGCGAGACGGCGATCATGAGTGCGCTGAACATGAGCAGCTGCCAGGGTTGGCGGTCGATGACCGAGATCGCGAACAGCGCCACGCAGAGCAGCAAAACGAGCGCCACCAGCAGGTAGTCGGGCACTTTCGCCTCGGACAGCGCCGAAGCGGTCATCTTCGCCGTGTACCGGCCGGCGTCCCAGCTGGAGCCCCAGCCCTCGTGCTGGATGTGGAACCACCCGTCCAGCCGCCCGGTCCGGGCCGCCACCCAGCCCAGGTAGCCCAGCCAGCCCAGCGGCGCGACCAGCAGCGCGAACCAGGCCCGCCAGGTGCGGTCCTGCCGGCGCACGATCGCCACGAAGGCGGCCAGCACCACGACCGGGAAGAGCGCGGAGGCGGATGGCCGGGTCAGCCCGGCGAGCACGCTGAGCAGGGCCGCGGCCACCCACTGCCGACGCAGGGTGGCCAGCAGTGTCCAGGCCGCGAACGCGGTGAACATGGCCTCGGTGTAGCCCATCGACTCGACGATCGCGTGCGGCAGCAGGCCCCAGACCGTGGCCAGCAGCACCCCGGTGCGCCGGTCGTGCAGGTGGTTGCCGATCGCGAACAGCCCCCAGGCCGCCACCAGCGACATGACCCAGGTCAGCAGCACGCCGACGGTCGGCAGGCCGAACGGCAGGATCGCCCCGAGCCAGCGGGTGAGCGTCGGATGCAGGGGGAAGAACGCCATGGCGTTGGTCTGGATCTCGGCCGCGGAGGGGTAGCCGTGAGCGGCGATCTCGACGTAGTGCCCGGCGTCCGCCCGGCTGCCCAGCAGGCCGGCGGCATCCTTGCCGACCGTGTGGGCCCAGACGAACAGCACGACCAGTCCGCTGGTACGGGCGGCGGTGTACGCCACGAGCGCGGGCCAGGCGGCGGCCAGCGACCGCCGGACGGCGGCGGGCCATCCCGCGGGGCGGGTCCGGGCGGGCGCGCTCGGTGAGCTGATCTCGCTCAAGGGGGTGTCTCCGGGTTCAGCGCAGGAGGGGGCGTGGATCGCCGCGACGAGTTTAGGCCGTTCCCGTCAGCGGCGCGGTGGCACCGCGATCCGGGCCAGCTCCTCGGCGACCACGATCTCCCCGTCGAAGTGCGCCGCGGCCTCGTCGCCGAACACCGCCGCGTTGGGGTGGCGCTGGGAGAAGTGGGTGAGCACCAGCCGGCGTACGCCCGCCTCGGTGGCGATCCGGGCGGCCTGCGCCGCGGTGAGATGCCCGGCCTCGGCGGCCAGCTCGGCCTCCGTCTCCAGGAAGGTCGACTCGATGACCAGCAGGTCGGCGCCCTCGGCCAGCCGGATCGCGGCCTCGCACCAGCCGGTGTCCATCACGAACGCCGCCACCTGCCCCGGCCGGGGCTCGCTGACCTCGTCGAGGCTGACCAGCCGGCCGTCGGCCACCACCGTGCCGACCCGCTGCAGCACGCCGACGTCGGGGCCGCGTACGCCGAGCGCTGCCAGTCGCTCCGGCAGCATCCGGCGGCCGTCCGGCTCGGCCAGGCGGTAGCCGAACGACTCGACCGGGTGCCGCAACCGCTGCGCGCTGAGCGTGCCGAACGGTCCGGTGGCCAGCACGCCGTCCCCGTCGACCGGGCACTCGGTGATCCGGGCCTGGTCGTGGAAGTGGCTGGCGTGCCGCAGCCGCTGCAGGAAGTCCGCGCCGGAGCCGGGGAAGTGGATCGGCACCTCGTGCGGCACCCGGTCCAGCGACAGCCGCTGCACGATGCCGGGCAGGCCGAGGCAGTGGTCGCCGTGGAAGTGCGTGACGCAGATCCGGGTGATGTCGCTCGCCGCGGCGCCGGCCAGCAGCAGCTGCCGCTGGGCCCCCTCGCCGGGGTCGAACAGGAAGCCCTGGTCGTCCCAGCGCAGCAGGTAGCCGTTGTGGGCACGCTGGCGGGTGGGCACCTGGCTGGCCGTGCCGAGCACGATCAGCTCCCGGCTCACGGACGCCCCCACGCGGAGATCGTCTTCACCGGGGGAGGGTACCGCGCTGCGCATGCCCGTTGTTCTTCCAGCAAGCGCCAAGTCGCCGACTCGGACGCCGACGGCATGGCCCGAGGGTCACGGGATCGGGCGGGCGTAGCGCACGACCGGCACGCTCGCCGAGCCGATCGAGGTGGTGCGGGCGAAGCCGTCGGCGACCCAGCCGCCCCGCTCGTAGAAGCGGCGCGCCCGCGTGTTGTCGTTCACGACGTACAGCAGCGCCTGGCGGCAGCCGAGGGCGGCGAACTCGGCCAGGCAGGTGTTCATCAGGGCGAGCCCGACGCCCGAGCCGATCGCGTCGGGGTGCACGTGGATCGCGTTGAGCACGCCGGTGCACGCCGGGGCCTGTTCCTCGGCTCCAGCGGGACCCAGGTAGCTGAAACCGAGCACGGTGCCGCCGCGTTCGGCGAGGAGCAGGCGGTGCGTGTCCGCCTCGGCGGCGTACCGCCGCGCCCACTTGCCCTGCTGGTCCGCGACGGTGATCCCGGCCAGCTCCTGCGCGGTGAGCAGCTCGCGGTACGCCGACCGGCGGCTCAGCGCGTGCAGCTCGCCGATCGCGGCCACGTCCTCAGGCGTGCCGCCCCGGCGGATCGTCAGCGTCATGCCCGGCACGCTACCGC
The DNA here is from genome assembly GCF_040648615.1 of Catellatospora sp. NPDC049111. Lineage (NCBI taxonomy): Bacteria > Bacillati > Actinomycetota > Actinomycetes > Micromonosporales > Micromonosporaceae > Catellatospora > Catellatospora sp. NPDC049111. Next base: position 105,300 of record NZ_JBEZEB010000002.1, read on the forward strand.
CAGGTGCTTCCGGCCGGGCGCGTGCTTCCGGAAATGAGAGCCTAGGTTGCGAAAGTTTCGGAACCGCGATGCGGCCTCCGATTTCGACATCGTGGGTGACAAAGTGCGCCGCAACCCTTGTCCTGAAGCCGGATTAGGGTGTTAGGGTGCGTGGGCTGATGCCTCAGTGGTGAGGCGCGAATACCGGAAACTACCGGAAGTGCAGCCATTCCGGGTGGAAGACAGGCAGGGCGATGTCGACCCACAAGGACGCCGCCGTCGCGGCCGCAGCCGATCTCGAACCCGACGAGCAGCCCTGGCGGGACCCGGCGTTGCCGGTCGAGCAGCGCGTCGACGACCTGATCGCGCGGATGACCCCGGCCGAGAAGATCGCCCAGCTCTACAGTGTGTGGCCCGGCGCGGGTGCGGACGGCGACGACGTCGCGCCCTACCAGCAGGACATGGTCGAGGACGGGTTCGACTGGCAGACCCTGATCGCCGCCGGGCTCGGGCAGCTGACCCGCCCGTTCGGCACCGCCCCGGTCACCCCGGCCGAGGGCATGGCCCGGCTGGCCGGGCTGCAGGAGGCGATCGTCGCGTCCGGACGGTTCGGCATCCCGGCCCTGGTGCACGAGGAGTGCCTGACCGGGTTCACCACGCACGGCGCGACCGTATTCCCGACCGCGCTGGCCTGGGGCGCGGCCTTCGATCCCGCACTGGTCGAGCGGGTGGCCGCCGCGATCGGCCAGGGCCTGCGCGCGGTCGGGGTGCACCAGGGCCTCGCGCCGGTGCTCGATGTGTCCCGCGACCCCCGGTGGGGGCGCACCGAGGAGACCATCGGCGAAGACCCCTACCTGGTCGCCACGATCGGCACCGCGTACGTGCGGGGGCTGGAGTCCGCCGGGATCGTGGCGACGCTCAAGCACTTCGCGGGCTATTCGGCCTCGCGGGCCGGGCGCAACTTCGGCCCCGTCGCGATGGGGCCGCGCGAGCTTGCCGACGTGATGCTGCCCCCGTTCGAGATGGCACTGCGCGACGGCGGGGCGCGCTCGGTCATGCACTCGTACGCCGAGATCGACGGCGTGCCCGCCGCCGCGGACGGCCGGCTGCTCACCGACCTGCTGCGCGGTTCGTGGGGCTTCGACGGCACCGTGGTCGCGGACTACTTCGGCATCACCTTCCTGCACTCGCTGCACGGCGTCGCGGGCGACCTCGCCGACGCGGCGGGCCTCGCTCTGGCCGCCGGCGTCGACGTCGAACTGCCGATCGTGCGCTGCTACGGGCGGCCGCTGGCCGACGCCGTGCAGGACGGCGCCGTTCCGATGACACTGGTGGACCGGGCGGTGCGCCGAGTGCTGCGGCAGAAGTGCGAGCTCGGCCTGCTCGACCCGGACTGGACACCGCCGCGCCCGGCAGCCGTGGACCTCGACCCGCCCGCGGCCCGCGAACTGGCCCGGCAGCTGGCCGAGCAGTCGGTGACCCTGCTGGCCAACGACGGCGTGCTGCCGCTGGCCCCGGCCGCCTCGATCGCCGTGGTGGGGCCGCTGGCCGACGACGCCGACGGCATGCTCGGCTGCTACACCTTCCCGCGCCACGTCGGGCTGCACCACCCCGGCCTGCCGCTCGGCGTGTCCATCCCGACGGTGCTCGAATCGCTGCGCGCCGAGCTGCCGAAGGCGGCGATCACCCACGCCGCGGGCTGTGCGGTCGACGGGACGGACACCACCGGCGTCGCGGCCGCGGTCGCGCTCGCCGAGCAGGCCGACGTGTGCGTCGTGGTGCTCGGCGACCGGGCCGGCCTGTTCGGCAAGGGCACCTCCGGGGAGGGCTGCGACGTCACCGAACTGCGGTTGCCCGGGGTGCAGGAGCGGCTGCTCGGCGCGTTGCTGGACACCGGTCGGCCGGTCGTCGCCGTGCTGCTGGCGGGGCGCCCGTACGCCCTGGGCGAGTGGGCCGGCCGGCTCGCCGCGGTGGTGCAGGCGTTCTTCCCCGGCCAGGAGGGCGGCCCGGCGGTGGCCGGGGTGCTGGCCGGCCGGGTCGAGCCGTCGGGGCGGCTGCCGGTCGGCGTGCCGCGCCACCCGGGCGGACAGCCCGCGAACTACCTCGCGCCGCCGCTGGGACACGCCACCGAGGTCAGCACCGTGGACCCGACCCCGCTGTTCCCGTTCGGGCACGGGCTTTCGTACACGAGCTTCGCCTGGGAGCCGCCCGCCGATGCGGGAACGGTGACCTGCCCGACCGACGGGGCGGTCACGGTCGCGCTGACCGTGCGCAACACCGGCGAGCGGGCCGGGACCGAGATCGTGCAGCTCTACCTGCACGATCCGGTCGCCCAGGTCACCCGGCCGGTGCAGCGGCTGATCGGATACACCCGCGTCGCGCTGGAACCGGGCGCGGCCCGGCGGGTGGAGTTCACCGTTCCCGCTGACCTGGCCGCGTACACCGGGCGCGACGGGCGACGGCTCGTCGAGCCGGGTGACCTGGAGCTGCGGTTCGGCGCGTCCAGCGGCGACATCAGGCACACCGTGCGGGTCCGGCTGACCGGCCCCGAACGCTTCGTCGGCCACCAGCGCAGGATGACCTCCGCGGCGACCGTCGCCGACCCGCACGTCTGACCGCCTGAAATCAGGGTGCAACCGGTGGGTACGCGAACACGTGTAGTGCGCATCCAGGACGACCGTCCTGCCACGACACGGGGAGACGAACATGCGTACCCACCTGGCTCGGCCCGCCGGCGCACTGGCCGCCGCGATCCTCTCGGCCGTGCTGCTCGCCGCCTGCGATACCGGAGCCGCCACCGGCCCCGCGGCCGCCTCGTCCGCCGCGCCGGCCACGTCGACCGCGCCCACACGCCCGGCGGGCGAGGTCCCGCTCGGGCCCGCCGGATACGGCGCGCTGCGGCTCGGCATGACCCCGGCGCAGGCCGCGGCCACCAAGCTGATCACCACGCCCGCCGGTGAGAAGACCGGCTGCTGGACGTACGCCCACCTGATCGGGTCGGGGAAGACGGGCCAGGACGACATCGACGGCAGGCTGTTCTTCTCGGAGAAGCTCGGCCTGGCCGCCATCTACGCCTACCCGGGAGTCGAGACGCCCGAGGGCATCACCGTGGGCAGTGCCGTCGACGAGGTGCGCCGGGCGTACCCGTCCTGGGAGGCCGTGGGCGGCGAGGCCGAGGGCCGCGGGTACGTCAAGGTGCCGGGCAACGACGCGGCGGTATACCGGATCGAGGTCGACAAGGGCAAGGTCATCCAGCTGTCCCTCCAGCTGGGCAACCAGGACTGCTACGAGTGACCGCACATCGCCGTTGCCCCCGGCCACGGCGGCTGCTACGTTCTGGCGCGATCAACGACCAGTCCTGGGGAGACCGTCATGGTGCTGCACCGCGCCCGCCCGCCGTATCTCGGCGTAGCCTTCTTCTTTCTCGCCGGGCTCTTCGTCATCTGGAGCTCGATGAACGGCTGGGAGCTGCGGTTCCTATTCATCCCGCTCGGCTCCGGCGCGCTGTTCGGCATCGGGCTGCTCTCGGTGCTCATCTCGCTGGCCGTGCTGGCCGCCGCCTTCCGGCCCGCACCGGTGGTGCTGGACACCTCCGGGCTGGCCCTGCGTACGGCGGGCATCAAGCGCACGCTGCCGTGGTCGGCGGTGGAAGCGCTGGTCCTGGAGCCGTTCACCGAGGAGGTCGGGGGCCGCACCGAGACCACCGCCCGGCTGGTCCTGGTGCCCGCTGCCGACGTCGACCTCGGCGTGGCCACGGACTACCGCGACATCATCGGCGGTCGGCCGTCGGTGATCCTCGTATCGGTCAAGTCGCTGCGCGCCTCCACCGCCGAGGTGGCCGGGGCGCTCGCCCACTACGCCGGGGGCAGGTTCGTCGACGGTCTGACCACCGCTCCGACCGGAAACGCCGCCTGAGCACAGTCTGACCGCTCGCAGCCGACTGAGCGGCGTGCTCAGGTCGCTGATCGCCTGAGCACGCGCGCCCAGTCGGCGAAGTCAGCCCGAAGCGCGGCCAGCCGCTCCGGGCTGACCTGATACTCGGCGAAGTCGGTGTCGGTGATCCGCTCCAAGGACTGCAACGCAGTCGCGAAGACACCCGCGTCGAACCCGGGATCTGCCTGGTGCGCGAGCTCGATCAAGGCCTCTCGCGAGTAGCGTCCGCTGCTGATCGCCGCGTCCACGTCCAGAAAGTCGCGCGACTCGGCACGACTGAACAAAGCGCACATCTTGTTGGCGACGGCGTCGTCGGCGTGGAGCACCGGGCCGACAGCGGAGGCGACCGGCGGATGGGCCCGCCAGTCGACGGCCATTTCCAGCTTGTCCGGCTCTGCGCCGTCGCTGCCGGTGAGCAGCAGCCGCGCGAAGACCTCGTTCCGTACGGTGCTGGTCACGGCGTAGCCCTGGGCCTCGAATGCGGCGATCACCTCGTCGACGGCGCGGGTGAAGTCAGCTTGCTGCCGGGAGTCGGTGAAGGGTCCACATCGCTGCTGAGACGATTTCCCATGCCATGAGCCTGCACCGCATAGCCGCCGGCCAGCGCGAACCCGTATCTGCCGGCTGAGGCAAGAGCGATCTTGGTGATCTCGCGATGGCGGGCTTCCACGACCGGAGTCTATGCGAGTTCTGTCGAAGTCCTGGCGGTGGCGAGGTCCGGAAAACGGCGTTCCCACGCGGCGCGAACCGGCGCGGGCAGCCAGATCGTTTCCCACAGTGATCTCAGCGCCGCCTTGTTGAGGTATCGGTGCAGGTCGTCAGGTGTGGTCGCTTCGTTGATCACGGTCCGGTAGAGATCCATGATCCGCCCCGGCTCGTCGAGGTCGTATCTCGCGCTGCCCGACCACTTCAGATGGCGGGGAAGCGCCACCACGCCCGAGGTCGGACCGGCGAGCAGCTCAAGGCCCTCGGGCAGCACGACGGGTTTGGCGTAGCGTGCTCTCGCGCGAGAAACCGCTCCGGCCACTGCCCTCACCTCCCACCGAAGCGTATCGCCTCGGCCCGGTACCGGCGCTGACGGCGGCTTCTCCTGAGCGGCGAACGGATGGGTGAGGCAACGCCGGGTACGGGCAGGAGGCTCAGCCGACCGGCGACGCGATACCGGCCGGTCGGCGGCACGTGGGCCTGCTCGGGGCGCATTAGCGTCTGCTGCCATGCGTATGACAAAGATCGTTTCTAGGCTCTTCCTTCCCGCCGTGGCCGCGACGACACTGCTGTCCGGCTGCGGTGCCTCTCATGACATCGAGTACTCCGCCACGGGCGGCGGGGAGGGCGGCAGCGGCACGGGCACGGTCACCTATGTCGACAGCTCTGGGGAGACCGTCACCGAGTCGGTGACGTTTCCGTGGCGTAAGACGGTCTCGGTGGACGAGGGCGTCAAGGTGACCCTGCGGGTGATGCCGGTGCCGCTCACGGCGAAGTTCGGGCAGCTGGACATTCCGCTCAAGGTGAGCTGCCAGATCTCGGTCGGCGGGGACGTCAAGGACTCGATGCCGCTGCACGAGCGGCTGGCCGATTGCGACACCGTCAGCCAGTAGCGCCTCCGGGCGCGACGACGCCGCCGCGCCCGGAGGGGCACGGCGGCGTCGTTCGAGCGGGTCGGGCCGTCAGGCGTCGGTCTTCGCGACGCCGATCGGGCAGCTCATGCCGTTGGGGCCGATGCCGCAGTATCCGTCAGGGTTCTTGGCCAGGTACTGCTGGTGGTAGTCCTCGGCGTAGTAGTACTCGCCGAGCGTCGCGATCTCCGTGGTGATCTGGCCGTATCCTTCGGCGGTCACCACCGGCTGGAACGCGTCCCGCGAGGCCTCGGCCTCCTTGAGCTGTTCCGGCGTGGTGGCGTAGATCGCCGACCGGTACTGGGTGCCGATGTCGTTGCCCTGGCGCATGCCCTGGGTCGGGTCGTGGTTCTCCCAGAACACCCGCAGGATCTCGGCGTACGAGATGACCTCCGGGTTGAAGACGATCTCCACGGCCTCGGTGTGCCCGGTGTAGCCGGAGCAGACCTCCTGGTAGGTCGGGTTCGGCGTGCTGCCGCCGGCGTATCCGACCGAGGTCGAGTAGACGCCGTCGAGCTTCCAGAAGAGGCGCTCGGCGCCCCAGAAGCACCCCATGCCCACGACAGCCACCTGCATGCCCTTGGGCCAGGGGCCGGTGAGCGGAGTGCCCAGCACGTAGTGCTCGGCCGGCGGCACGATCGGGGTGTCCCGGCCGGCCAGGGCCTCGCTGGCGTTGACGACATCGAGCTTCTTGTGGCGAAGGAACATGTCTCCAGTGTCCTCCTCTACGCTGGGGGAATGTCTTACGGGTTTGAAACGCTCGCCATCCACGCGGGCCAGGAGCCGGACGAGCGCACCGGCGCGGTGATCCCGCCGATCTTCCAGACATCGACCTACAAGCAGGACGCTGTCGGCTCGCCGCGGCTGGGTTACGAGTACTCCCGGTCCGGCAACCCGACCCGCGACGCGCTGCAGGAGTGCCTGGCGGCGCTGGAGGGCGGTTCACGCGGGCTCGCGTTCGCCAGCGGCCTGGCCGCCGAGGACACGCTCATCCGCACCGTGTGCAAGCCCGGCGACCACGTGATCATTCCCGATGACGCGTACGGTGGCACGTTCCGCCTGTTCGCGAAGGTCGCCGAGCGCTGGGGCCTGTCCTGGACGGCGGCCCGGATCTCCGACGTCGACGACGTGCGGGCCAAGGTGACCCCGAACACGAAGATGATCTGGGTGGAGACGCCCACCAACCCGCTGCTCGGCATCGCCGACATCGCGGGCCTGGCGGCCGTGTCGCGGGACGCGCACGCGCTGCTGGTGGTCGACAACACCTTCGCGAGCCCCTACCTGCAGCAGCCGCTGGCGCTGGGGGCGGACGTGGTGGTCCACTCGACCACGAAGTACGTGGGCGGGCACTCGGACGTGGTCGGCGGCGCGCTGGTGCTCAACGATCTCGCGCTGGCCGACGCGCTGAAGTTCCACCAGAACGCGATGGGCGCGGTGAACGGCCCATTCGACGCCTGGCTGACGCTGCGCGGGGTGAAGACCCTGGCCGTGCGCATGGAGCGGCACTGCGACAACGCCGAGAAGGTGGCCGAGTTCCTGACCCGGCACCCGAAGGTGAAGCAGGTGCTCTACCCGGGCCTGCCCGAGCACCCCGGCCACGAGCTGGCCACCAAGCAGATGCGCCGGTACGGCGGCATGATCAGCTTCCGGATGGGCGACCCCGAGGCCGCCGAGCGGGTGTGCAACACGACGAAGGTGTTCACCCTGGCCGAGTCGTTGGGCGGCATCGAGTCGCTGATCGAGCACCCGGGCAAGATGACGCACGCCAGCGTCGCGGGCTCGGAGCTGGAGGTCCCCGCCGACCTCATCCGCCTGTCCGTGGGCATCGAGACCATCGACGACCTGCTCGCCGACCTGGCCACCGCGCTGGGCTGACCGCGCCCGGGCCGCGTGCCGCGCCGTTCCCGACCGAGATCGCTGTTTCGGGTCAAAACCTCTGGTTGAACCACAGGTTCTGGCCCGAAACAGCGATCTTCTTATTCGGGCCGAGAGGAGATCAGACAGGGCGGCCGGGTGGGAGGATGCGGTCGGCCTCGATCGAGTAGCTATCGCCGTATATGCGAAGTTTGTCGCCTTTGCAGGTGTAGCGGTCGGGGGTGATCGTGGTGCTGAGGTTCTCGCGGTCGCGGACGCTGCCGTTGACCTTCCACGTGGTGGTGCCCGAGGCGGACGCGTTGCTGTAGCTGATCATCTCGTCGTCGGCCTCGTAGTTCAGGCGCGTGGTGCCGTTGTGGATCACCTCGTAGCGGTCGCCGTTGCGAGTGCCCTTGCGGGTGACCTTGTCCACGGTGACCAGGGTGCCGTCCGCGCCGTAGCTCAGCAGCGTGCCTGCCCCGGTCAGCTGCACGGTCACCCCGAAGATCTCGGCGCTGGAGGTGTACGACGTCTCCCGCCACTGTCCGATCAGGCATCGCGCGGGCGAGACCGGCACCGGGGACGGCAGCACGGCGACGGGACTCGGCGACGGCGAGGCCGACGGGGACGGCGCAGGGCCGGAAGCGCGCCGGGTCAGCAGATATGCCGCCGCGCCCCCGCCGAGGCACACCACGAGCACGACGACGAGCAGGATCACTCCGACCACGATCGGTATGGTCCAATCACGACCGCTCTGTTCCGGCTGCATCAGCCCAGCATCGCCAACGAAATCCGTCGCGGCAAGGCTCCAGTTGCTCACGACGCGTCACGGCACTCCATACTGGAGCCCCGGTTTTCTGGCTCACGACGTGGTGGAGGAAAGACATGGCGGACACCTGGGTCGGCGCCACCGCCAAGCAGATTGCGCGAGCCGTGCGGCGCGGTGACACGTCGGCGACGCAGGTCGTGGCCGATCACCTCGACTACCTGACCGGTGCCGACCCGGTGGTGGCGGCGTTTCGCACCGTGCGGGCCGCGGAGGCGGCCGCCGAGGCGGAAAAGGTCGACGACCAGAGCGACATGGCCAACCTGCCGCTGGCCGGGGTGCCGATCGCGGTCAAGGAGAACACCCCGGTCGCCGGGCTGCCGACGTGGCACGGGTCCGCGGGCGCGCGCCAGGCCGTCGCCGAGCAGGACCATGAGCTGGTACGCAGGCTGCGCGGCGCGGGTGCGGTGGTCCTCGGCACGACCCGGATGCCCGAGCTGGGGCTGTGGGGCGTGACCGACGACGACAGCGCGGTGACCCGCAACCCGTGGGCGCTCGACCGCACCCCGGGCGGCTCCTCCGGCGGCTCGGCGGCGGCGGTCTCGGCGGGCCTGGTGCCGATCGCGCACGCCAACGACGGGCTGGGCTCGATCCGCATCCCGGCGGCCTGCTGCGGCCTGATCGGGCTCAAGCCCGGCCGGGGCGTGCTGCCGGTGAACCTGGGCGCGGACGACTGGTTCGGCCTGGTCGAGCACGGCATGCTGGCCACGACGGTCGCCGACGCGGCGTTGGGCTTCGCGGTGCTGGCCGGGCGCACACCGCAGCCGCTGAGCCAGCCGGGCCGGCTGCGCATCGCGGTGTCGCTGAAGTCCCCGGTGGCCGGGGCGAGCGCCGACGAGGCCAACCGGGCCGCGGTGGCCACTGCCACCCGCCTGCTGACCGAGTGCGGCCACGACACGCTGGCCGCCGACCCGGCGTACTCGACCTCGCTCGGGCTGCGCGGCATGGCGACCTGGTTCGCCGCCGCTCACCGCGACGTCGAGGCGGCCGGGATCGACCGGTCCAAGCTGCAGAAGCGCACCCGGCGGCATGTCGCGATGGGCGGCTGGGCGTGGCGGCGCGGCTTCGTACGCGAGCAGGACCGCACCCAATTCCGTGACCGCTGCCTGGAGTTCTTCGCCACCAACGGCGTGGACCTGCTGCTCACGCCGGTGCTCGCCGGGCCGCCGCTGAAGGCTGGCGACTGGCACCGCCGAGGCTGGCTGACCAACGTGGTGGCCAACGTGCGCAACGCCCCGTTCGCCGCCCCCTGGAACATCACCGGCTTCCCCGCGATGACCCTGCCCGTCGGCGTACGCCCCGACGGCCTGCCCGCCGCCGTGCAACTCGTCGGCCCGCCCGGCACCGAACTGCTGCTCCTGGCGGTCGCCGGCCAGATCGAACTGGCCGCGCCCTGGCGCCGCCACGCCCCCGGCTTCCCCCGCCCGAACTGAGGAAAGGAAGGGCACCTTCCACTCGCTATGCGTTGTGGAAGGTGCCCTTCTTAACTTTCTTGCACGCAACGTGACTGACGTGGAACCGGGTGATCCTGGCTGAGCTGGGGTGGGTTTCGGCGTCGCCGGTGGTTCCGTTACTCTCCGTGGGCCCTCGACCCTGGAGAACGCCGTGACCTGCCCGCATTGCTCCGCCGTCAATCCGGCGACCGGGATCTACTGCCGCGCCTGCGGGCTGGACCGCACCGCGCCGCTGATCCACCCGCACGCCAAGCTGTACGCCGTGCGCGGCATCGGCCTGGCCGCAGTGGCCGCGGTCGTGGTCTCGACGGTGCTCACCGTGCTGGGCGCGGCGCTGGCCCTGGTGCCCGGCGCCATGGCGGAGCAGGCTCAGGCCGACCGCGACACCGACCTGCTGCAGCGGGCCTACCTGGTCGAGCTGGCGATCACCGGGGTAGACGTGCTCGGCATGCTGGCCGCGGGCGTACTGGTGATCATCTGGCTGTACCGCGCCCGGGTGAACATCGACGCGTTCCCCGAGGCGCAGCCGGGTATGGCCGCGGGCTGGGCGATCGGCGGCTGGTTCATCCCGTTCGCGAACTTCGTCATCCCGTGCCGGGTGATGCACCAGGTCGCCTCCGCCAGCCTCCAGCACCGGCGGGTCGGCCTGTTCACCGGCCTGTGGTGGGCCGGGTACGTGGTGAGCTTCGCCACCTCGCAGATCAGTGGCCGCATGGAGCCGGACGCGAACACCTTCGCGGCGCACGTGGCCTATTTCGACGACATGCTCATCTTCGGCGTGGTCGAGGCGGTGGGCACCGTGCTCGCCGGGTTCTTCCTGGTCAAGCTGATCCTGTCGATCAGCGGCGCACAGACCGCGCGGATCGAGCGCGGCCGGGCGGCGCACGTCCCCGTTGTGCCCGCGGCCGTGCCGAGTGGCACGATCAGCCTGTGACACCTGAGCTGGTCAGCCTGGCCGACATCGAGGCGGCGCGCGAGCGCCTGCGGTCCGTCGTACGCACCACCCCGATCGAGCCGTGCCGGCCGCTGTCGGCCAAGCTCGGCGGGCCGGCCGGGCTCAAGTGCGAGAACCTGCAGCGTGCGGGCTCCTACAAGGTGCGCGGTGCCTACGTGCGCATCTCCCGGCTCAGCGAGCAGGAGCGGGCACGCGGTGTGGTGGCGGCCAGCGCCGGCAACCACGCCCAGGGCGTCGCGCTCGCGGCCGGGCTCTGCAAGACCAAGGCCACCGTGTTCATGCCGGTGGGCGCGCCGCTGCCGAAGGTCGCGGCGACCAAGGGGTACGGCGCGCGGGTCGAGTTCGCCGGCAACACCGTCGACGAGGCGCTGGTCGCCGCTCAGGAGTTCGCCGAGCGCACCGGCGCGGTCTTCATCCACCCGTTCGACCACCCCGACGTGATCGCCGGGCAGGGCACGGTCGGCCTGGAGATCCTCGAACAGCGTCCCGACGTGCAGACCATCATCACCGGCATCGGCGGCGGCGGCCTGATCTCCGGCCTCGCCGTCGCCGCGAAGGCGCTGCGCCCCGACATCACCGTCATCGGCGTACAGGCCGCCGGCGCGGCAGCGGTGCCGCCCGCGCTGCGCGCCGGACGCCCGGTGCGCCTGCCCAGCATCGCCACCATCGCCGACGGCATCGCGGTCGGCCGCTGCGGCGACCTCACCTTCACCCACATCAGCAAGCTCGTCGACGAGGTCGTCACCGTCACCGACGAGGAGATCTCCCGAGCCCTGCTGATGCTCCTGGAGCGCGGCAAGATGGTCGCCGAGCCGGCCGGCGCGGTCGGCGTGGCCGCCCTGCTCGCGGGCCGTGTACAGGTGAAGACCCCGGTCGTCGCCGTCGTCTCCGGTGGCAACATCGACCCCCTGCTGCTGCTGCGCGTCATCGAACACGGCCTCAGCGCCGCCGGCCGCTACCTCCACGTCAACGTCCGCTGCGCCGACCGCCCCGGCCAGCTCGCCGCCCTGCTCTCCCTGATCGCCGACCAGCGCGCCAACGTCCTCGACGTGGCCCACCAGCGCCACGACCCCCGCCTGCACTTCGGCGAGGTCGAAGTCGAACTCTCCGTCGAAACCCGCGGCGCCGAACACTCCGACCAGCTCGTCACCGCCCTCCGCACCGCCGGCTACCAGGTAGACGTCGACACCCCCTTCGCCTGACCCCACCCGAGATCAAGACGATCTTGCAGAGCGGGCGGGAAACGGCGAGGGCCGGCGCCGCGGGAGCGGGCCGGCCCTGGGGTGGTGCGGGGCGGGGTCAGCCGCCGAAGGCTTCGAAGGAGACGACGGTGACCTTGATGTCGACGCCGCTGGGGGCGGTGTAGGTGACGGTCTGGCCCTTGCGGGCGCCGAGGATCGCCTGGCCGAGGGCCGACTCGGGGGAGTACACGGTGATGTCCGTGGTCGCCGCGATCTCGCGCGAGCCGAGCAGGAAGGTCTCGGTGTCCTCGGTGTCGTCGTCGAAGTAGATGACGACGACGTTGCCGATGGAGACGCTGTCCCCGCGGGGAGCCTCGCCGACGTGGGCGACCCGCAGCAGCTCCTGGAGCTGGCGGATGCGGCCCTCTGCCTTGCCCTGCTCCTCGCGGGCGGCGTGGTAACCGCCGTTCTCCTTGAGGTCACCCTCCTCGCGGCGGGCGTTGATCTCGGCGGCCATCGCGGGCCGGGCGGCGATGAGGTCGTTCAGCTCGCCCTGGAGCCGGTCGTACGCGTCCTGGGACAGCCAGGTGGCATCAGTCGTGGACACGGGCGTTCTCCTCAGGTCTTGCGGGTTCTCGGAAGTGGTTGCCGGTCGGCCATGCGCCGCAGTGGTTACTGCCCCCATGAGCGCGATGGGCGAAGTTACCAACCTACCAGCGACTCACGCCGGGTGGCAGCCCTTAACCTCGCCGGTCACCGGACGTCCCGTCGTCGCGAGGCGGTGTGTCACCACGGTGCGCTCCGGATCCGGGCCCGGCCGCACGGTGACCTCCTCCAGCCCGACCTCGTGCCCGGTCTTGTCCCGGGCGCGGACGAGGCAGACCGCGGTGCCGTCGGCCGGCATCTGGATCATGAACGTCACCGCGACCTGCGTGTCGCTCATCTCGAACGCCGTCACCGACGCTGTGTAGTCTCCGTCACCATACGCCCGGTAGAGGCGGGCGCCGATGAGCGTCATGGCCAGGACGGTCAGCGCGCCCAGCACGGCCACCGTCGAGCGGGAGGCGCGTCGCTGCTCACGGCGGCGGCCGTACCGTCCGGCCGGCCACGGCGCGCGCTCGGCCGCCTGGCCGGCGGCGGTGTCGGTGGAGGTCTCGGTCACCGGTGGGGGTCCTTCGTGTGACGCGTCAGACGCGTGAGGAACACTGTCAGGGTCGATTCTCGCACGTGGGGAGAGCACGGTGACGCAGCGGCTGCGACTGATGGCGGTGCACGCGCATCCGGACGACGAGTCGTCCAAGGGTGCCGCGACTATGGCGCGGTATGCCCGCGAGGGTGCGGAGGTGCTGGTCGTCACGTGTACGGGCGGCGAGCGGGGTGACGTGCTCAACCCGAAACTCGACCGCCCGGACGTCTGGGAGAACATCGCCGAGATCCGCCGCGCGGAGATGGCCGCAGCCCGCGACATCCTCGGCGTGGACCAGGCCTGGCTCGGTTTCGTCGACTCGGGCTGGGTCGAGGGATACACCCACGACGACCCGTCCGGCCTGCCCGAGGGCTGCTTCGCCCGGGTGCCGGTCGAGGAGGCGGCGGCGCCGCTGGTCAAGCTGATCCGGGAGTTCCGGCCGGAGGTGGTGCTGACCTACGACGAGGAGGGCGGCTACCCGCACCCGGACCACATCCAGACCCACCTGGTGACCATGGCCGCGGTCGAGGCCGCCGCCGACCCGCAGCGCTACCCCGACTTCGGCCCGGCCTTCGAGGTGCCGAAGCTCTACTACCACATCAGCTTCACGAAGCTGAAGTTCACGGCGCTGCACGAGGCGATGCTGGCGGCCGGGCTGGAGTCGCCGTACGCCGAGCGGCTCAACGACGACTGGGTCGGCGACAAGTCGCCCCGGATCACCACCCGGGTGCCCTGCGGCGAGTACTTCGAGCTGCGGGACGACGCCCTGCGCGCGCACGCGACGCAGATCGACCCGGACGGGCCCTGGTTCCGCGCGCCGCTGACCGTGCAGCGCACGGCCTGGCCGACCGAGGACTACCAGCTGGTCAGGTCGACCGTGGCGACCGCGATTCCCGAGGACGACCTGTTCGCCGGCGTACGCGCGCCGGCGGGAGCGGATAGGTGAGGCACATGCTGGAGATCCTGGCCGACAACAACTTCGGCGACACCCGGTCGGGCGACGGTCTCGCCGGTCCGATGGCACTGCTGCTGATCCTGCTCCTGGCCGCTGCAACGGTTTTCCTGATTCGCAACATGAATCAGCGGCTCAGGCGGTTGCCCGAGACGTTCGATTCGGCGAGCATGAGTGACGGTGCGCGGACGGACTCGCCCGTCACGCCGGACCCTCGCTGAGGCGGACCGAGGGAATCGGACACGGCCTGTCGCGTCAGGCGGAGAGCGTGTCGTCTTCAGAGGGAGACGACGGGCCTCCGCCTCCGGTGCGCGCGGACAGGGGGCACGGATGGGCAGGTGGCTCACGCGGGCGGCGGACGGACTCTACCGCTGGTCCGGTGCAGCCTCGCTGACGTCGCGTGTCCGCATTGTCATAACCTGTCTCGTCGTCACCGCGGTGCTGGTCGCGGGCGTCGGCGCGATCGTCGGCGTACACGAGGGTGACCTCGGCCAGTTCGGCCTGCTCATCGGCCTGATCACGCTGGCCCACCTGTTCGGCCTGCGCATGCGGGTCGGCTCCACCACCATCGACGTCGACTGGGGCGAGGCCGCCCTGATCGTCGGCTTCGTCCTGGTGCCGGTCACCTGGATCCCCGCCGCGGCGGGCATCGGCGTGCTGCTGGCCAAACCGGTGGTGTCACTGGTCTCCGGCAACCGCACCAGCCCGGTCGAGACCGTCCGGGCCGCCGCCTCACTGACGCTGGCCGCCGCCGTCGCGGCACTGGTGGTGTGGGTCGGCGGGGTGCCGGTCGCCCCCGGCGCGTCCGGGATGTCGGCGCAGGCCGCCGCGATCGTCGTGCTGGCCGCCCTCGTCTACCTGCTCAGCAGCGCCGTGCTGCTCGCGGTGCACCTGGCCGTGCGGGACGGGCAGAACATGATCGGGGTGGTCTGGCAGGCGCTGCGCGGCACGCCCGTGATGATCGTCGGCAACGTCGCGCTCGGCCTGGTCGCGGTGCGGTTGTGGGACAGCAGCTGGCTCTGGGTGCTGCCACCGCTGCTGTGGCTGCTGCACCAGCTCTACGTGCACCGGGTGCACGAGGACGAGGAGCGCCGCACCTGGCGGGCGTTCGCGCTGGCCAGCCGCTCACTGCACCGGCTCGACGAGCTGGCCGTGGCGCAGGAGGGCCTGCAGGCGGCCCGTTCGCTGTTCCCGGTGCGGGCGGTGGAGCTGACCGTGCTCGGCTCGCAGACCCGATACCGCAGCAGCCTGCGTACCGGCGAGGAGATTTTGGTCGAGCCCGCCTCGGGGACGCCCCCGGCGGACGCGGGCCGCGCGCCCGCGGTGACCCGGGCACTCGAGGTGGCCGGCGGCCGGGTCGGCGTGCTCACCCTGCGGCTGCTGCGCCAGCGCGCCTGGGGCCCCAACGACCAGCACCGGCTGGCCGTGTTCGGCGACGCCCTGGCCGCCGCCCTGCACGACGCCGCCACCCACAGCGCCCTGCGCGAGCTGCGCGAACGCACCATGTACGAGTCCCACCACGACCCGCTGACCCGCCTGCTCAACCGCGACGCCCTGATGGACCGCGGCGACGCGGTGCTGCGCGGGCTCGACGCCCGGGTGCCGGTCGCCCTGCTGCTGCTCGACATGGACCACTTCAAAGAGGTCAACGACACCCTGGGCCACCTCGCCGGGGACGAGCTGCTGCAGACCGCGGCGTCGCGGCTGTCCGGCGACGTGGGGCACGGCGAGCTGCTGGCCCGGCTCGGCGGCGACGAGTTCGCGCTGCTGGTCACCGACCTGCCCGGACTGTCCGCGGACCACGACGAGGTCGACCGGCTCAGCGCCGCGAACCTGGTCGCCCAGCGCCGGGCGCGCATGCTGACCGCCACGCTCGCCAGCCCCACCGAGGTCGCCGGGGTGACGCTGTCGGCCGAGGTCTCGGTCGGGGTGGCCGTGGCGACCGCGGGCGAGTTCGACCTCACCGAGCTGCTCCGGCGCGCCGACGTCGCGCTGTACCAGGCCAAGGAGTCGGGGTCGCGGGTCGCCGCGTACGACCCGCACCGCGACCGGACCAGCACCGACCGGCTGGCGCTGGTCGCCGAGCTGCGCGCCGCGCTCGCCGCCGACGATCAGCTCCACCTGGTCCTGCAGCCTGCGGTCGAGCTGGACACCGGTGCGCCGTCCGGGGTGGAGGCGCTCATCCGCTGGCACCATCCGCGCCGCGGCCTGCTGCTGCCCAAGCACTTCGTCCGCGCCGTCGAGGCCAGCGACCTGCTCGGCAAGTTCACCCGGCACGTGCTCGACCAGGCGCTGACGCTGGCGGCCGAGTGGACCCGGCAGGGCCTGGAGGTGCCCGTCGCGGTGAACCTGTCCCCGCGCAGCCTGCTCGACCCGCAGCTGCCCGCGGACGTGGCCGAATTGCTGCGCCGCCACAACATGCCCGCCTCCCGCCTGGTCCTGGAGATCACCGAGACGGTGGTGCTCAGCCCGCTGCCCGTCACCGACCAGGTGCTGCGTGAGCTGCGCGGGCTCGGGGTCCGGTTCGCCGTGGACGACTTCGGCACCGGGTTCTCGTCGCTGACCTTCCTCACCCGGATCGCGGTCGACGAGCTGAAGGTCGACCGCACCTTCGTCGGCCGGATGGCCGAGTCACGGCAGGCCGCCGCCATCGTGCAGGCGGTCGTCGACCTGGGCCGCCAGCTCGGCCTGCGCGTGGTCGCCGAGGGCGTGGAGACGGCCGACCAGCGGGTCGCGCTGCGCCGCCTCGGCTGCGACGCGGGCCAGGGCTTCTACTTCTCCCACCCGCTGCCCGCCGACGAGATCACCGAAGCCCTGCACACCCTCACCCGCGCGGCCCGCCCCATCCGCCCCCTCCGCGCCCGCCCCCACACCGCCTGACCCAGGGGCGATTGAGGCAGGGCTATTCGCCGGGTTCGGGGTGATTGCTGGGGATATCGTGATCACGTGCCGGTGCAGACCACTGAGGTCGATCTCTTCTCGGTTCTGTGCTGCCTCGCGATCATCGTGCTGGGCGTGGTCCTGGCGCTGACGGTGGCCAGGCGGCGCAAGGGGCGCGGTCAGGGGACGGCGCAGGCCACCCCGCAGCAGGCCGGCCCGGCCGACCCGTTCGCCGCATACAGCACCACCCAGCTGAACACGTACGCCAACGGGCAGCTGGTGGCCGTGGACAACGCGGTGCGCACGAGCGAGCAGGAACTGGGCTTCGCGACCGCCGAGTACGGTGCCGAGGCCGTGACCACGTTCGCCGCCGCGGTCGCCGCCGCGAAGGAGGACCTGGCCGCGGCGTTCCGTATCCGCCACCAGCTCGACGACGAGATCCCGGAGGACGACGACACCCAGCGGCGGCTGCTGCGCGAGATCGTCGACCGGTGCTCGACGGTGGACAGGCGGCTCGACGCCGAGGCGGACGCCTTCGAGAAGTTGCGTGCCATGCAGGCCAACGCCGAGGAGCTGGCGCAATCGCTGACGGCGCGCGCCGGGCAGCTGCGCGGCACGCTCCCCGTGGCCGAGGCGAAGCTGACCAGGCTCACCGACCGTTACACCGAGGGCGCGCTGACCGCCGTGGCGGGCAACGTCACCGAGGCCACCGCACGGCTCGACTTCGCCGACGAGCAGCTCACCGCGGCGGGCGCCGACATCGCGGCGGGCGACCGCGGCAAGGCGGCGCTGTCGCTGCGCGGGGCCGAGCAGGCCACCGGCCAGGCCGGAGCCCTGCTGGACGCGCTGGACAAGGCGGCCACCGATCTGGACGCGGCAGGGCAGCACGTGACCGGCCTGCTCGACGAGGTGCAGGCCGAGGTCGCCGCCGGCAAGGCCGCGATGCAAGCCGCCGGGGGCGCGGGCGGCGCGGACCAGATGAATCTCGCTGCCGCGGTGGCCCGGGCCGACCAGGTCGCCGGGGACGTGCGTACGCAGCTGGCGGGCGCGAAGACCGACCCGCTGGGCATGATGCGCCGGCTGGAGACAGCCGCTTCCGGCCTGGCCGAGGCCATGGGCGGGGTACGCGACGCCGCGAACCGCACCGAGCAGGCCCGCCGCCAGCTCGAGCAGACCCTGCACGCTGCCCGTGCCGCCGTCGACTCGGCGACCGGCTACATCACCACGCGCCGCGGCGCGGTCGGCTCGACGGCCCGCGCCCGCCTGTCGGAGGCGCACGCCCAGCTCGACCGCGCCGAGAGCGGCACCGACCCGGTCGCCGCGCTGGCCGCCGCGGAGCGCGCGCACGACCTCGCCGCGCAGGCCGTCGACTCGGCCCGCGACGACGTCGAGCGCTGGTCCTTCCCGTCGGCGTACGGCGGGCAGCTGGGCGGCGGCCGCGTGATTATCGGCGGTCCGGGCGGCTTCGGCACGGCGGCCGCGGGCGGCATGGGTGGCGCAGTGCTCGGCGGCATCCTGCTGGAGAACATGCTCGGCGGCGGCATGGGCGGCTTCCGTATCGGCCTCACCAGCGAGGCGAACCAGACCGGCGGCGCGGCTGCGTCCGTGGCGCCGCCGGTGCAGGGCCGTTTCGGCGGCCCCAGCACGTGGGCGAGACCGGAGAAGGAACAACCAGGGGGGAATTGATCATGGCGGCACAGTCGATCCTCGGGCGCATCACCCAGATGGCCCGCGCCAACATCCACGCCATCCTCGACGACGTCGAGGATCCGCAGCAGATGCTCGACCAGATGGTGCGCGACTACACCGCGAACATCAGCGAGGCCGAGAACGCCGTCGCGCAGACCATCGGCAACCTGCGGCTGCTGGAGGCCGACTCGGCTGAGGCGACGAAGAACGCCGCCGAGTGGCAGGCCAAGGCCCAGGCCGCCAGTGCCAAGGCCGACCAGGTGCGCTCCAGCAACGCCGCCGACGCCGACAAGTTCGACAACCTCGCACGGATCGCGATCGGCAAGCAGATCGCGTACGAGAACGACGTGAAGAGCTTCGGCCCGATGATCGCCGAGCAGACGCAGGTCACCGAGCAGCTCAAGCAGGGTGTCACCCAGATGCGCGGCAAGCTCGACGAGCTGCGCCGCAAGCGTGACGAGCTGGTCGGCCGGGCCAAGGTCACCGAGGCGCGCGGCCGGGTGCAGAGCTCGGCGCGCAGCATCGACGCGCTCGACCCGAGCAGCGAGATCAACCGCTTCGAGGAGATGGTCCGCCGCGAGGAGGCCCGCCTCAAGGGCCACGACGAACTCCAGGCCTCCACCGTGGACGCCCAGTTCGAGGAGCTGTCCGCCTCGGCCCGCGACCAGGAGATCGAGTCCCGCCTGGCGGCGATGAAGTCCGGCCGCTGACGCCGTCCCGCCGTCCATCCGGTGGCTGCGCTTCGGGGAAAGCGCAGCCACCGGACTGCCCGCCGGTCAGCGGCCCGCGAACGGACGGCCGGTGTGCACGAGGGTGTGCCAGAGCTGTTTGACGTACTGGAGGAGTTCGTCGGGGGTGCCCCAGGGGGACCACGAAAGCGGGTCGCGGAGCATGTCGGCGGCTGCGCGGCCGACCAGTTCGGCGTCGAAGGTCCCGCGCGGGCCGGCGTAGCGCTCGCACACGTGGGCGGCCAGGGGCGGGATCGCCGGACCGCGGAAGTCCGGCCCCACCTCGGCGGCGGTCAGCTCGAAGCCGGCATGCCACTCCAGATCCACGCCGAGTCGTGCGGCGAGTCCGGCGAGCACGTCGCCGGCGGCCGTGCCGTGGAAGCTCGGGTCGAGCACCAGCGCCTCGGCGTCCACGGCCAGGTCCACCGGCCCGTGGACCTGCACTTCGAGGTAGTCGTCCAGGGCCCGGCCGGGCTCGGCGGCCGGGGCGGCCCCGGCGAGTTCCCGCAGCGCCGCGAGCGGGTCGACACCGGGACGGCCCAGCGTCACGCCGGTCTCGCGGGCCTGTTCGACGAGCCCGGCCAGCACCGGCGCGAAGACGGCGAGCGTGCCGACGTCGGCGGGGCCGAGGTGGCTGTCGCCCAGGGTCACCGTGCAGCGTGCGTTCACCGACGGCCGGAGCCGCACGTGGCAGGAGCCGAACCGCGGGCACGCCCCGTCGGGGTGGCCGAGCAGGTTCAGCCCGCCGTACAGCGGCCGCTCGGCGGGCAGCGCGCCCGGGTAGGCGTCGCCGAACAGGGCCTGCTCCCAGCGGTCGCGGTCGCCGCCCAGGAAGGCGGTGCGGCTGCCGTTGGTCACGCCGGTCTCGAACTGGCTCCGGTAGCGGCCGTCGGCGGCCATCGACTCGGCGACGGTACGCCCGTCGGACATCAGCCGGTCCGGGTGGAAGTTCAGCGTGACCCGCCCGTGCGTGGCCACGGCCGCCAGGAGTTCGGGCAGGTCGGGCACCTCCCCGAGGCGTTCCAGCGCCCGCGCGCGACGCCGGGTCGCGACCCCGGTCACGTGCGCGAGCGCCGCCCGTTGCGCGGTGGTCAGTGCCGTCGGTGTGTCCAGGAAAGCCGCCCCCGTCATGCCCGAGACCTCATCACACCGCCCCCACCGGCGGCAACGTGGTTACTTGGGGCCGTCCGGCTGAGCGAGCGGCCCTTCCGCTGCCGCGCCCGAAATCAGCGTCACCGCGACCGTCCGCAGAGACCGGCAGGCGGCGCGACTGAGGGGTTTCAGCTGGTGTCGGCTCGTGATGAGACGCTCTTGGGCGTGCCTCAGAGCTCACACCTGAGAAGAAACGCTCACCTTGTCGTATGCGCGGCTCCGCCCGCGACGGCCGTGGCCGAACTGATCGGGCTGCTTCTGGCGGACGAGTGGACGGTCCAGGTCGTGCCGACCGCGACCGCCGTGGACTGGCTAAATCTGCCGGCGCTGGAGGCGCTGACCGGCAACTCGATCGCCGTTGGCCCCCGCAAACCCGACGAGCAGCGGCAGGCGGCCGGTCCGGATCTTGTCATCGTCGCTCCGGCCAGCTTCAACACGATCAACAAGTGGGTGGCCGGGATCAACGACAACGTGGCGCTGGGGCTGCTGAACACGGTGTTCGGGCTCCGGGTGCCGACGATCGTCAGCCCGTACGCGAAGGCGGCTCTCGCGGCGCATCCCGGCTTCCGCCGCAACCTGGCCCTGCTGGCGGAGTGGGGTGCGCTGGTGACGGAGCGCGACGCGTTACGCCCCGAGCGCCAGGACCAGCCGTACCGCTGGAATGCGATCATGAATCTGTTGCCCGTGCACCTGCGCTGAGGTGCAGTTTCCGGGTTTCTGCACTCATCCCGGCCGTGATTCGCGCAGTTCCCCGAAACTGCAGGACCGAGCGCGTGGTACGGCGACAAATGGGGCACCGAGGCACGGGGCGGGGCGCTGTGAGAGGGTGGGACGTGTGAACCGACTCGGGGACGCGACCTCGCCCTACCTGCTGCAGCACGCTGACAACCCGGTGCACTGGTGGCCGTGGTGCGACGAGGCGTTCGAGGAGGCCAAGCGGCGCGACGTGCCGGTGCTGATCTCCGTCGGATACGCCGCCTGCCACTGGTGCCATGTGATGGCGCACGAGTCGTTCGAGGACGCGGTCGTCGGTGACCTGGTCAACGAGCACTTCGTGGCGATCAAGGTGGACCGCGAGGAGCGGCCCGACGTGGACGCGGTCTACATGTCGGCGACGCAGGCGATGACCGGGCAGGGCGGCTGGCCGATGACGGTGTTCGCCGCGCCCGACGGCAAGCCGTTCCTGTGCGGCACGTACTACCCGAAGGCGCAGTTCACCCGGCTGCTGGAGGCGGTCACCGAGGCCTGGCGTGATCAGCGCACCCAGGTGCTGGAGCAGGGCGACGCGGTGGTCGAGGCGATCGCGCGCAACCCGCTCGACGGCGGCGGCGAGATCACCAAGGAGCTGCTGGACCACGCGGTGGAGCGGCTGCGCGCCGACTACGACAGCGTGCGGGGCGGTTTCGGGGGCGCGCCGAAGTTCCCGCCGCACATGCTGATGCTGTTCCTGCTGCGCCACCACCAGCGGGCCAAGGACGCCGACGCGCTGGAGCTGGTGCGCCACACCGGCGAGGCGATGGCCCGGGGCGGCATCTACGACCAGCTCGGCGGCGGGTTCCACCGGTACGCGGTGGACGCGACGTGGACGGTGCCGCACTTCGAGAAGATGCTGTACGACAACGCGCTGCTGCTGCGGGTGTACAACGAGATCTGGCGGCTGACCGCCGACCCGATGGCGCAGCGCATCGCCACCGAGACGGCCATGTTCCTGGTCAACGACCTGCAGACGGCCGAGGGCGGCTTCGCCTCGGCGCTGGACGCCGACACCGAGGGCGTGGAGGGCACGACGTACTCGTGGACCCCGGCGCAGCTGGTCGAAGTGCTGGGGGAGGACGACGCGAAGTTCGCGGCGGACCTGTTCGGGGTGACCGTCTCGGGCACGTTCGAGCACGGCACGTCGGTGCTGGTGCTCAAGCGCGACATCGACGACGTCGCGCCGGAGGTCCAGCAGCGCTGGGAGCGGGTGCGCGGGCTGATGATGGCCGCGCGCCGCGAGCGGCCGCAGCCGATGCGCGACGACAAGGTGGTCGCGGCCTGGAACGGCCTGGCGATCACCGCGCTGTGCGAGTTCTGGCGCAACTACACCGAGGTCGGCGACGTCGCCGACGTGGAGAACGTGGACTTCCGGTCGATCGCGGTGGAGGCGGGCGAGCTGCTGCTGACGCGGCACGTCGTCGACGGGCGGCTGCGCCGGGTGTCCCGGGACGGGGTGGTCGGGCAGCCGGCGGGTGTGCTGGAGGACTACGGCTGCGTGGCCGAGGCGTTCTGCGCGCTGCACCAGGTCACCGGGGACGGGCGCTGGCTGGAGGCGGCGGGGCGGCTGCTGGACACGGCGGGGGAGCGGTTCCGGGACGGGCAGGGCGGCTTCCACGACACCGCCGACGACGCGGAGCAGCTGGTGATCCGGCCCGCCGACCCGACCGACAACGCCACCCCGTCGGGGCTGTCGTCGCTGGTCAACGCGCTGCTGAGCTACTCCGCGCTGAGCGGGGAGCCGCGCTGGCACGAGATGGCCGAGCGGGCGCTGTCCACGGTGGTGCCGCTGCTGGCCCGGCATCCGCGCTTCGCCGGGTACGCCGCCGCGGGGGCGGAGGCGCTGCTGTCGGGGCCGTACGAGATCGCGATCGCGACCACGGACCCGGAGACCGACCCGCTGGTGCTGACCGCGATCGAGCACGCGCCACCCGGAGCGGTGATCGTGGCGGGTCACCCGGACGCGCCGGGCGTGCCGCTGCTGGCGGGCCGGACGATGGTCGGCGACCAGCCCACGGCGTACGTCTGCCGGGGCTTCGTCTGCGACCGTCCCGTGACGACGACTGTCGAACTGGCGACAATTCTCGCCCGATAGTGCGATATGAACGGCCAAACGGACAATCCTGGCTAGGCTGAGGCTTCCCCCGCGTGGCGTGCCCCGTGCCGCCACTGTCGCCCAGCCTTCCCTGAGGAGATGGTCGCGTGGCCGGTCTGGCCGCCCTGCTGAGCTTCGGCTCCGATCGCAGCTCCACCGACACGCTCACCGCACTGTCCCGCGCGCTCGCCCCGCGCGGCTCCGAGGAGGCCCGCGGCGTCTGCGGCTCCGCGAAACTCCTGATCCGGGCGGCGATGCCGATCGTGCACCGGCTGGACACCACCACGCTGGTCGTCGACGGCATCGTCGAGCTGAGCACCCTGGCCAACCGGTACGCCGATCGCGGGCCGCTGGGCCTGGTCGGCGGTCCCGACCCGTACACCCTGATCATGGCCGACCCGGACGGCCTGGTGCTGGCCCGCAACGGCGACGGCCCGCCGCTCTACTACGCCCGCTGCCGCGGCGCGGTGCTGGTCGCGAGCGAGCCCTCCGCGCTGCTCGCCGCGGGGGTGCCGGCCCGGCCCGACCCGGAGACGGTCGCCCGCTTCCTGGCCGTGGGCAGCTGCGACGAGGGCGCGGCCACCTTCTTCGACGGCATCCGCCGGGTGCTGCCGCACCAGGTCGTCGAGATCTCCGCCGGGCACACCGAGGGCTGGGTGGTCCGCGCGCACCCGCCCGTCCGGCACCGGGGTCACCCGATCACCGGCCGGATGGCGCTGCTCGGCGCGGTCGGCGAGGGACGGCTGGGGGTGCTGCTCGGTCCCGGCCTGCCCGGCGCGGCGGTGCTCGGCGCGGCCCTGTCCGAGCGCAGCGAGCCCCGCGGCCTGCCCGTTTACTCGGTCAACTTCCCGGGGCTGCCGGCGGACTCGTCCGCGTACGCCTCGGCGCTGCTCGGGCCGCTGCCCGACGGCCATGTACGGCACCGGGCGCTGCCGTTCTTCGCCGACGAGATCGACGTCGACGGCTTCCTCGCCGACGTCGGCGAACCCATGCCCGACCTGGCGAGCTACCTGGCCTGGGCGGTGGCGCGGGCCACCGGCGGGGAGGTCGACGCGCTGCTCGGGGCCGGCGGCTGGAACGGGCCGGTCGGGCACCTGCCGCGCCTGGCCGACCGGGTCGCCAGCCGGTACGGCGTCGCGCTGCGCTTCCCGTACCGGGACCTGGAGACCACCGACGAGGCCCTGCGCGCCGAACTGCGCGGGTTTGCCGAGCGCACCCTGCCGCCGGTCTCGCTGCGCGCCGCCGCCGCGGCCCCGGCCGCCGCCACCCTGGAGCCGCCGCTGCGGGAGATCCTGCTGCGGCTGCGTGCCGAGACGATCAGCGCGCTGCTGTACCCGCGCCACGGCGGCACCGATCACGACGCGCTCGCCGTCATGCAGCACCTGCCGACCGCGCCCGAGGCCGACGTGACCCGGCTGTGGCGGCGCTACCTGCTGGAACGCTGGCTGACCACGGTCCTCGGCCCGTACGAGCGCACCCCCGACGTGCCCGCCGCCCGCCCCGCGCCCGGCCCCCTGGTGATCACCGCGGCCGGCCAGGACTGGACCACGTACCCGGTGCTCACCGAGCCCATCGCGGCCGGTGACCGCTACACCGAGAAGTTCGCCTGGTACGTCGCCGAGTTCGCGCACGGCGCCGACAAGACCGCCCGGCAGGCGCTGCGCCGCCCCTGGCACCTGCTCGTCGCCGCGAAACCCGTCGCCGTGGCCCAGGGCCTGTCCCGCGCCATCTGGGAGATCGAGCCCGGCTCGTACGCCCGCGCGCTGGTCAAGCTCGCCGGGCCCGCGGTCGGGCTCGCCGACCCGTGGAGCATGCAGGTGGCGCTCGACCACGGCGGCCCGGTCCGGCTGGGGCTGGCGGTGCTCAGTGCCCGGCTCGGCCGCCGGGCCTGGTCCGAGCGTTTCGCCGGGCCGCTGGTCCGCTCCGTCTGCCCGCCCCGCGAGCAGGCCTGCCCGCCCGCGCACCTGGCCGTGGTGCCGCCGCCGCGCGACGCCGACCGGGTCGCCGAGCAGATCGTCGCGGCGCTGCGCAAGACCCTGCCCGACGAGGTGTACGCCATGCTCGCCGGCTGCGCCGTCGTCGGCGCCGGAGACGGCGGCATGCGGCTGCTGGGCTGGTCGTTGCCCGGTGAGCCGCCCGCCGGGCTGCTGGAGCGGCTGTGCGAGCGCAACCCCTTCGGCCAGGGCGACGAGCGCACCCCGCTGGTGCTGGCGCTGTCCGCGCCCCGCCGCGTGGCGCAGCCCACCGGTCGCAAGGGCGCGAAGGCTTCGGCACGTCGGCGCTGACTAGACTCCTTGCCGATGGACACTCGCACCGGCCTCCCTGTCGTCGGCATGATCGGCGGCGGCCAGCTCGCCCGTATGACCCACCAGGCGGCGATCGCCCTCGGCCAGTCCCTGCGGGTGCTGGCCAACGACGTCGACGAGTCCGCGGCCCTGGTCGCGGCCGACGTCCAGCTGGGCAGCCACACCGACCTGGACGCCCTGCGCACCTTCGCGAAGTCGTGCGACGTGGTCACCTTCGACCACGAGCACGTTCCCGGCGAGCACATCCGCGCCCTGGTCGCGGCCGGTCACAAGGTCTTCCCGGGGGCCGACGCGCTGCAGTACGCCCAGGACAAGCACCTGATGCGCCGCAAGCTGTCGGAGCTGGGCGCGCCCGTGCCGCGGTGGGCCCCGATCGCCTCGGCCGCGGAACTGGTCGAGTTCGGGCTGCCCGCGGTCGTGAAGACCGCCCGCGGCGGCTACGACGGCCGCGGCGTGTTCGTCGTCAACGACGTCGAGGAGATCATCGACTTGCTGGCCAGCGGGGCCGAGCTGATCGTCGAGGAGAAGGTCGAACTGCGCCGCGAACTCGCCGTGCAGGTCGCCCGCTCGCCGTACGGGCAGGTCGCGGTGTACCCGGTGGTCGAGACGGTGCAGCGCGACGGTATCTGCGTCGAGGTGCTCGCCCCCGCCCCGGACCTGCCCGAGGACGTGGCGGTCGGGGCGCAGGAGCTGGCCATCCGCCTCGCCAACGAGCTGGGCGTGGTCGGGCTGCTGGCGGTGGAGCTGTTCGAGACTCCGTCGGGGCTCGTGGTGAACGAGCTGGCCATGCGGCCGCACAACTCCGGGCACTGGACCATCGAGGGTGCCCGCACCTCGCAGTTCGAGCAGCACCTGCGGGCGGTCCTCGACTACCCGATGGGCGACACCTCGCTCGCCGCGCCCGTGGTCGTCATGGCCAATGTGCTCGGCGGGCCCGACGGCGGCCTGTCGATCGACGAGCGGCTGCACCACCTGATGGCCGCCGAGCCGGGCGTGAAGGTGCACCTGTACGGCAAGCAGACCCGCCCCGGCCGCAAGATCGGGCACGTCACCGCGCTCGGCGACGACCTCGCCGACTGCCGCGCCCGTGCGGCCCGCGCCGGCCACTGGCTCACCTACGGCAAGGCACCTGAGGCATGAGCAGGCGGCGCGCCACGCTCGATTCGTTGGCCGCCACCCGGCGAAGGAAGGTTTCGGCATGACTGAGCAGACTCCCGCACCGCAGGTCGGGATCATCATGGGGTCCGACTCGGACTGGCCCGTGATGAAACCGGCGGCCGAGGCGCTGGCCGAGTTCGGCGTGACCTACGAGGTGCGGGTCGTGTCGGCGCACCGTACGCCGCAACTCATGATCGATTATGGGCAGACCGCCGCGGACCGGGGCATCAAAGTCATCATCGCGGGCGCGGGCGGCGCGGCGCACCTGCCCGGCATGGTCGCCAGCGTGACCCCGCTGCCGGTGGTCGGTGTGCCGGTGCCGCTGAAGTACCTCGACGGCATGGACTCGCTGATGTCCATCGTGCAGATGCCCGCGGGCATTCCCGTCGCCACGGTCTCCATCGCGGGTGGCCGCAACGCGGGCCTGCTCGCCGCGCGCATCCTCGGTGCCCACGACGCCACCCTGCGCGCCAAGCTCACCGACTACGCCCACAGCCTCACCGAACTGGTCGCCCAAAAGGACGCCGCCCTCCAGGCGACGCTCTGACCCTGCCGGGTCCTTCGCGCCGCAGCCCTGGGCGCGGTCCCGCGCCGCACCAAGATCGCTCGACTTGCCAGGCACCTGTGCGTATCAACGGTCAAGATACGCACAGGTGCCTGGCAAGTCTGATGATCAAGGACCGGTCAGCGGAGTTGTTTGTAGCGGTCCGTGGCGCGGCGGCGGCGTTCGGAGTTGGCACCCAGGACGATGAGGACGATGCCGCCGACCAGGACGCCCAGCCAGGTCGTGCCGACCAGGGTGAGGGCGTGCAGGGCGGCGATGACGGTGACTGCCGCGCCGATCGCCACCGGGGCCTGCTGGCCGTAGCGGGAGCCGATCACCAGGGTCAGGATCGCCGCGACGAGCAGTCCGACCTCGCGGATCGGGTTGGTGTCGGTGACCAGCACGACCACCACGGTGGGGCCGAAGCCCGCGATCAGCGCCGGCCCGTACGCCGCCCAGCTGCCCAGCTGCGGGCGCTGCCGTAGCTCCAGCAGCCCGACCGCGAGCGCGAGCACCGCGAACGGCATCGTGTACGCCTCCGGCAGCGCGATGTCGGCGCTGCGCATGATGAGCCACCACGCGGCGATCTCGCTGGCCGCGGCGGCCCACCACAGGATCCGGCGCTGGGTCGGCGGCCGACCCGCTCGGGTGGCCGCGATGCCGAGCACCGCTCCCCAGCCGACGAGCAGCGCCGCGACCTGCGACGGCGCCCGCACGGCCAGGGCCAGGGCGATCACCCCGGCGGTGTAGCCGGCCCACTCGACCGCGCTGGCCTCGCGCACCGCCTCCGGGCGGGTGAACCGCGGGTGCAGCGCCGCGCCGACGATGAGGATCGCCCCGACGCCCAGCACGCCGAACGCCGCCCATTCCGGCTTCGCGCCGACCCGCAGGCTGACGGTCAGCACGAACAGCTGCGCGGCCAGTGCCGCGCCGAGCCAGCCCAGGATGCGGGCGCGCTGGCTCTTGCCACCAAGCGCCGCGACGGCTCCGACGGCGACCGCGCCGCCGAAGGTGAAGATGGTCAGCCCCGGGGTGGCCAGCGCCCCGGCCAGGCCCGCGCCGCCCGCGATGAGGCCCAGCAGCAGCACCGCGACCCGCGCGGCCCGGACGGGCCGGTCGACGTCGTCACCGGACGGCGGCTCGGTGAGCGCGACGCTGAGCATGCAGACCGTGAACACGCCCAGCCCGGCCAGCACGCTCGCGGGCCAGGCCAGGCCGAGGCCGGCGGGGGCGATCAGCAGCGTCACCGCCGCGCCGGGGACCACGACGGACACGGCCCGGGTGGGCCCGCCGCCGAAGCCGACGGCGGCGATGCCCGCGGCGACGGTGAGCAGCACCGCGGTCAGCACCGCGGCGACGTCCGTGGTGACCGTGGCGGCCGCGGGCGGCCCCTGCCAGATCGCGTTCAGGCTGTCGTACGGGCGGACCAGCGCGGCGTGCAGCGCGGGCGCGAGCGAGGTGAGGGCGATGAAGGCCGGTGCGGCGGCCGCGGCGGCCGCCATCGCGCCCGGGTACGACGGGAAGCGCCGGCTGCGCTCGATCAGCTCCTGGCGGGTGTCGAACCCGACGCGCCAGCGCTGCGGCCCCTCCTTCGGCACGCGGCGCGGCATCGGCACGGCCACCGGTTCGGGGGTGAGGCCGAGCTGGTCGCGGGTGGTGGTGCGGAGCAGTTCGGCGAGCACCACGAGCAGGGCCGCCGCGGCGGCGTACACCCCGGCGGGATGCCCGTTGGCGAGCGCGAGCAGGGCGATCAGCGTGCCGGAGATCGCCACGCCGACGGTGCCCCAGCCCAGGTAGGGCGCGGCGGGCCGGCGCGCCGCGGCCAGCGCCGCGAGCCCGATGCTGACCCCGCCCAGCGCCGCGGTCAGCAGCACCTCGGGTTCCTTGCCGGCGCTCGCGGCGAACGCGGCCAGCGCCGCGGGACCGGCCAGCAGCACGGCGAGCACGCCCCCGCCGCCGAGCACGTCCAGGTGTCCGGGCGGCTGGTCGCCGGCCTGCCGGGCCTGGTCGGTCATCAGCGCGGCCATCAGCACGAGCGCCGCGCCGACGAGGGCGATCATGCCGAGCGCCGCGGCGGTGGTCCACGGGCGCACCAGACTGGCCCCGAGCGCGTGCAGTGCCACCGCGGTGGCCACGGCCAGACGGGTGTATCCGGCGCGCGCGTCCTGCGCCACGGCCGCCGCGAGGGCGTACCCGGTGGCGATGGTCAGGCCCAGCACGATCGGGGACCACCAGGGCCAGCCCAGGGCGGCGGGGGTGCCGACGGTGGCCAGGATCGCGGCGATCGCGGCGGCCTGGTGGCTGCGCGGCGGCGGCAGCACGACGGCGGCGGCGATCGCGAGCACCACCAGGGCGGCGGGTGCCTGCCAGCCGAACTCCACCCCGCCGCCGACCGGGGCCAGGTTGGCCGCCCACAGGTCGCCGGGCCGGGCGAGCGCCTTGATCCCGCCCGCCAGCGCCGGGTAGCCGGCGATGAGCACGAGGATGCCACCGGCCATGGCACTGCCCGCGACGGGCCCGCGGCGCAGTTCCTCCGGTAGCAGGCGGACGGCGACGCCGACCGCGAACACCAGCAGGGCCGACAGCACCAGCCAGTACGCCGGGGCGATCAGGTGCGCCACCCGGGCCAGGGCGGCGATCAGCGCGGTGGTGACCGCCGCGGCGGCGAAGTCCGCGCCGTCCAGGGCCCGGTCGGCCCGGCGGCCGGAGTCGATGTACGGGGCCAGCGCCAGCAGGATCGCCGCGACCAGCAGCAGCGCGCCCAGCCCGGCGTCGAGCACGCCCGCGCCCGCGGTGCCGAACGACGCCCCGGCCACGACCAGCGCGCCCAGCCCCGCACCCAGCGCGAGCGGGGTGCCCAGGCGGCGATGCGCGACCAGACGCGCCGCGACCACGCCCAGGGTGGCCGCACAGGCGAGGAACGCGGAGGCGAGCGCGACCTGCTCCCCGGCCGCGGGGAACAGGGTGAGCACACTGGTGCCGACGGCGAGTGGCGCGGCGAACGCGGCCGCACCGGCCGCGGCGTCGCCGAGCAGCCCGGTGGCCGGGGGCACGGGCAGCGCCCGCTGCGCCGCCGCGAGCAGCACCCCTGCCAGCGTGAACGCCACCATCAGCCCTGCGGTGGACCAGGTGTGCGCCAGCGCGACCCCGACCGCGGTCGCGCCGACCAGGAACGAGGCGATCAGGTGCGTGCGAGCCGCGCGCGGGGTGGCCGCGGCCCAGGGCGCGCCCTCGGCGGCGCCGATGCCCGCGACGCCGATCCCGGCGGCCAGCAGCGCGATCGCCGCGGCGGCCAGCAGCCATTGGGTGGCGACCCAGCCCAGCCCCAGCGAGGCGGGTGCGGCCAGCGCGGTGAGCGCCGCGCCCGCGACGACGGTCTCGTGCCGCCATGCGGCGGGCAATGCCAGCGCCGCCGCGATGGTGAGCAGCGCGATCGTGGCGACCAGCGGCCAACCCGGATGACCGGCCCGCTGCGCGATCTCGGCGGTGAACCCGGTCACGTCGGCGCTGCCGAACGGCCAGGCCGCGGCGACCGGCGCGAGCGCGGCACGCAGCGCGCTGCCCGCGGTGAACAGGCCGATCACGACCAGGGCGAGGGTGGAGGCGAGCTGCGGGCCGCGCCGGGTCGGCTCCGGGATGGCCCGCACGCCCAGGCCGGTGATCGCGACGGCGGCGGCGATGACCAGCAGCGCCCGGTCGGGCAGGGCGACCACGGCGACCCGCGCGGCCGAGCCGATGACGGCCAGCACCATGGCCCCGGCGGCGAGTTCGTTCAGCGGTGCCCGGCGCAGCATCAACGCGCCGACCAGCGCCACACCGACCGCCAGCAGCAGCGTGCCGGAGGCGCGCAGCACCGACGGCACCGTGTCGGCGGTGAGCAGGGCGGCCACGGCATATACGGTGGCGGCGGCGATGGCCAGCCCGTGCAGCACCCAGGCCAGCTCACGCAGCCAGAACGCCGAACGCCGGCTCGCCGTGGCGGCCGTCTCGGGCCGACGCATGAACGTCGCGACGCTCTCGGGAAGCCCGGCGGTCTTCGCCGACGCGGGCCGGGCGGGGGCGTTGGCCAGCTCGACGGCGCGGGCGATCACGGCGTTCTGCGCGGCCACCACGGTCAGCACCACGGCCCAGCCGGCCGGACCGTGGATCAGGTCGTACACCAGCAGCGGCAGCACCGGCTGGATCGCGATCACCACGGCGTAGCGCGGGATGGTCAGCCCGGTGGCCCGATGGTAAAAGTACGAGATCCCGGCCGTCGCGGCGAAGACCAGCCCGGCCACGACGGCCAGCGAGGTGTCGATCAGGCTCAGCTGCGCCAGCAGGTAGCCGTCGACCGGCAGCAGCGCCAGGCCGACCGCGGCCAGCGCTTCGGCGGTCGAGGACAGGCCGCCCCGGACCAGGCTCGGCGCGATGCCGAGCAGCGCGATGGTGGCCACCGCGAGCACGGTGAGCCGGATGCCGGGGGCGACGTTGCTGAGCGCGACCGCCCCGAACACCACCGCGGCGATGCCGAGCAGCAGCGAGCCCAGCGCGAGCATGATGTTCTGCACCGAACGCGCGGACGCCTCCGGCGGCGGCTCGGCCATCGACTCGGGCAGCGGCGCGACCCGCGGCCCGCCGCCGCCCCGCGCCGAGTCGGCAGGCCGACCCGAGCCTGGCGGCCGGGCCGCGCCCCCGGGCCGACCCGTGCCGGCGCCACGAGGGGCGGCAGGGGCCTGGCGGGGCACCGTAGCGTCGTCCCCTGCCGCGGGGCCGGCCGCCGCCGGATCCGGCGACTCCGCGGGCGGCACGGCGGGATCCTTCGCGCCAGGCGGCCGGGGAATCCAGCGGCGCTGCTTGGGCGCGGCCTTCTTCTGCCGCTGCGCTTCGGCGTGGGCGAGGATGTCGCGCTGGTACAGCGCCGCCTGCAGCTTGCCGCTCAGCTTCTTGCGCTCGCCGGACAGGCGCAGGTCCTCGGCGTTCATGTCGGCGATGGCCTTGTTGAGCCGGGCCACCTCGGCAGCGAGCTGCTCCGGGGTGTTGCCGCAGTGCGGGCAGCGCACCGACGGATCCCGTTCCCGGCCACACATCGAGCACGTGCTGGTGGCCGCAGCCATGGCTACCTCCGACTCCCGGCACGTCACTGAACGCTGACGCGGCGTATGGATCCACTCAGCAGCAGCATGCCTAATAGGAGTGACCTTTGAAAAGCCCCATTTCAGTCAGCAAGTGGATCGCCGGGACACGCCGCACCCCACGTAAACGAAAGGGCCCGTCCGCGCGGTGCGGACGGGCCCTTCTCGGCAGTGCGTCAGACCGTCGGGCGGCCCAGTGCGCGCAGCGTCCAGCCCGCCGACTTCCAGGCGGTCGCGTCGAGGCAGTTGCGGCCGTCGACGATCAGCTTGTTCGCGGCGACCTCGCCCAGCGCCACGGGGTCGGCGTTGCGGAACTCGGCCCACTCGGTGAGCACGCAGACCAGGTCGGCATCGGTGACGGCGTCGACCATCGACTTGGCGTACTCGACCTCGGGCAGCGCCCGCTTCGCGTTCTCCATGCCCTGCGGGTCGTACACGTGCACCGAGGCCCCGGCGCGGGACAGCATGCCCGCCACGGCGAGCGCCGGCGCGTCGCGTACGTCGTCGGAGTTGGGCTTGAAGGTCGCGCCGAGCACGGCGATGCGCGCACCGGACAGGTCCGGGCCGGCCGGGCCGAACTTGCGGCCGAGCAGGCCGGCGGCCAGGTTCAGCACCCGCTGGCGGCGGCGCAGGTTGATCAGGTCGACCTCGTGCAGGAAGCGCAGCGCCTCACCGGCGCCCAGCTCCTGGGCGCGGGCCTGGAACGCGCGGATGTCCTTGGGCAGGCAGCCGCCGCCGAAGCCGACGCCCGACTGCAGGAAGCGGTTGCCGATGCGCGGGTCGTAGCCGAGCGCGCGGGCCAGCTGAGTGATGTCGCCGCCGGCGACCTCGCAGACCTCGGCCATCGCGTTGATGAAGGAGATCTTGGTGGCCAGGAACGAGTTCGCGGCGACCTTGACCAGCTCGGCGGTGGCGAAGTCGGTGGAGACCACCGGCACCTCGCGGTCCTCGGTGGCGGCCAGGTCGAAGACGCCCTTGTGCGCGGCGTGCAGCAGCGAGTTCGACCACTCGGTCTTCGTCGCGACCACGATGCGGTTGGGCCGCATGACGTCGTCGACGGCGAAGCCCTCCTGCAGGAACTCGGGGCTCCAGGCGACCTCGACCGCCAGCTCCGGGCGGGCGTGCTTGGCGACCAGCTGCTCGACCCACTCGGCGGTGCCGACCGGCACGGTGGACTTGCCGACGATCAGGGCCTTGCGGCTCAGGTGCTGGGCCAGGTTGCTGACCGACGCCTCGACGTAGGTCAGGTCGGCGCCCAGGCCGCTGGCGCGCTGCGGGGTGCCCACGCAGATGAAGTGGACGTCACCGAAGTCGGCGGTCTCCTGGTACGACGTGGTGAAGCGCAGCCGGCCCGCGGCCAGGTTGCGGCGCAGCATCTCGTCGAGCCCGGGCTCGTGGAAGGGCACCTCGCCCTTGCCCAGCTTCTCGATCTTGTCGACGTCCACGTCGAAGCCGATGACCTCGTAACCGAGTTCGGCGTAGCAGATGGCGTAGGTGGCTCCCAGGTAACCGGTGCCGATGAAGGTCAGTCGGGGCCGGGCGGCGCCTGACGGCGGGGTCACCGGGGCAGGCTGGCTCGCGTACGGGAGCGTCACGCTTCGTCTCCTTGATCCGCAAGGGGGGTGGGGGTATCAGGTTTGAGCAGTTGAAGAGCCTACGCCCTCGACCACCCCAAAGAAAGTTTACCGGCAGCCGATGGACGACCTTGGCTGATCGAGCGTTAAGCTACCGACCGGTACGCCCCATCTGCTAGCCGGTTCTGAGGAGGTCTCGGGTGTTCACGCTGTACCAGCTCTCCGAGGAGCACGTGGCGATCCGCGAAGCCGTGCGTGAAGTGTGCGACGCCAAGGTCGCCCCCAACGCCGCCGAGGCGGACGAAACGAGCGAGTTCCCGCAGGCCAGCTTCGATGCGCTGCGCGCCTCGGACTTCCACGCCCCGCACATCCCCGAGGAGTACGGCGGCGCGGGCGCTGACGCGCTCGCCACCGCGATCGTCATCGAGGAGGTCGCCCGCGCGTGCGCCTCGTCCTCGCTCATCCCGGCCGTGAACAAACTGGGTACCATGCCCCTGCTGCTGGCCGGGTCCGCCGAGCTCAAGCAGCGTTACCTGCCCAAGGTCGCCTCCGGCGACGGCATGTTCTCGTACTGCCTCTCCGAGCCCGAAGCGGGCAGCGACGCGGCCGCCATGACAACCCGGGCAGTTCGTGACGAAGATCACTATATTCTCAACGGCGTGAAGCGCTGGATCACCAACGCCGGCGTCAGCGAGTACTACACCGTCTTCGCCGTCACCGAGCCCGGCATCGGCGCCAAGGGCATCTCCGCGTTCGTCGTCGAGAAGTCCGACCCAGGCGTGAGCTTCGGCGCGCCGGAGAAGAAGCTCGGCATCAAGGGCTCGCCCACCCGCGAGGTGTACCTCGACAACGTGCGCATCCCGGCCGACCGGATGATCGGCGAGCCCGGCACCGGCTTCGCCACCGCCATGCGCACCCTCGACCACACCCGGGTCACCATCGCCGCGCAGGCGCTGGGCATCGCCCAGGGCGCGCTGGACGCGGCCCTGGACTACGTCAAGGAGCGCCGCCAGTTCGGCAAGCCGATCGCGGACTTCCAGGGCGTGCAGTTCATGCTCGCCGACATGGGCATGAAGCTCACCGCCGCCCGCGAGCTGACCTACTCCGCCGCGGCCCGCTCCGAGCGCGGCGACGCCGACCTGACCTATTTCGGCGCGGCCGCCAAGTGCTTCGCCTCCGACGTGGCCATGGCCATCACCACCGACGCGGTCCAGCTGCTCGGCGGCTACGGCTACACCAAGGACTTCCCGCTGGAGCGCATGATGCGCGACGCCAAGATCACCCAGATCTACGAGGGCACCAACCAGGTCCAGCGCATCGTCATGGCCCGCCAGCTCCTCAAGGGCGTCATCTGACCCTGTCGCCCTCTTGCCGCAACTCTAAAAAGTCGCGCCCTCCCGGGTCTGGGAGGGCGCGACTTTTAAGCATTGTGCAGGAGAGGTCAGATGGTGAGGGTCCAGCTGTCGATGTAGCCGGTGTCGCCTGCGAATGCGTCCTGGATCAGCCGACGACCAGTCGTTCGCCGCCGAAGTCAGCGATGATCTCCATGCGGCCGCCGAGGGCTTCAATGTAAGCGGCGAGGGTGCGAAGTTCGCTGGTAGTGACCTTGGCGCGTTCGATGGCGGAGACGCGTTCCTGCCGCACGTGCATCCGCTCGGCTACCTCGGCCTGGGAGAGTCCGAGCCGTTTGCGCATCTCGACCAGGCGGGTGGCACGACTTACGTTGATCAGGTGCTCGGCACCGGCCTCGACCTCGGCGCGGTCGGCCTGGTCGGGAAAGAACTCGGTGAGAAAGGCGTCCCGGTCGTAGCCAGAGGTGCTGCTCATGCCTGCTCCCTCTCCTTCAGATAGGTGCTGTATCGAGCCTCGGCGGTGGGGATCGCCTCGCGGTACCACGTGCTCCAGTTACCAGCCTTGTCGCCCGCGACCAGCAGTACCGCGT
Source organism: Catellatospora sp. NPDC049111 (assembly GCF_040648615.1). NCBI lineage: Bacteria > Bacillati > Actinomycetota > Actinomycetes > Micromonosporales > Micromonosporaceae > Catellatospora > Catellatospora sp. NPDC049111. The sequence goes on from NZ_JBEZEB010000002.1 coordinate 141,171, forward strand.
TGCGTGCCGGGTCGAATAGGAACAGGATCCGGATCTCCGTCGACCCGGTGGAGCCTGGCCGCAATTCCTTGAGGTTGTGCAGTGACGAACCTTTGACACGATCGACGAGCGGCCGTCCGAGGGCGGGCCCTTCGTCTAGGAGGGCGGTTATGGCCTGGCCGATGAGGACTGCCGTGTGGCGATCGGCGTGTCGCAGCTCGTGAAGCCAGTCTCGGACCTCGTTGACCATCTCCAGTCGGAAGCTCACCAAGCGAAACTAATTGGTTCTTAGTACTCCTGCATACTAATGCGTCCGGTACCCGATCGTCGACGGTTTCCGCGTCCCGACGCGGACAGGGCCCGGCGGTCACCCGCCGGGCCCTGTCCGTTGCGCGTCAGGCGGTGCGGTACGCGCGCACGATCGTCTGCGTCACCGTGTTGCCCGCCTGGTCGGTGGCCTTTACACGCAGCGACACGAAGCCGGGCCGCTTCGGGTGGCTGACGAAGGCCGTTCCCCAGAGCACGCGCTGCTTGACCCACGTCCGGCCGTCGTCGAACGACGCCTCGACGCCGAGTTCGCGGCAGGACGCGGACGCCGTGGCCAGGTGCCGGTCCAGCACCACCGGAACGGCCGCGGTGCGGCCCGCCCGTGCGGTGTTGGTGTCGTCGAGCACCGGCACGAGCCGGGCCGTGGTCAGCGGGAACCGCTCCGGCGCGGAGGTGTGCGCCGAGGTGAAGGTCCAGACGACCGTGACCGAGGTGGACAGGGTGTCCGGCGCGCCGCGGGTGACGGTCGCCTCCAGCCGGTACGCGGCCTTCGCAGCGGGCACCGTGAACTCCGCGTACGAGCCCTCGGCGGTGCCGATCTCCTTGCCGTTGCGCGACAGCCGCATCTTCACCTGCAGGTCGTCGCGCCCGACCGGCCGGCCGTCCGCGTCGGCGAACATGGCCGGCTGGACCGTGATCACGTCACCGTCCCGGCCCGCGTACCCCGTCGGCGACCACTCCGGGGCCCCGAGCACCGTCGGCCCGAACGGCGCCGCGTTCCAGTTCTGGGTATACGCCTTCCCGGGCTCGTAGATCGACTCCTGCGTGGTGGAGTTCGCGCCCTCGACGAACGTCGTCGTCCAGATCAGCCCGCCGTCGGTGTTGTAGTACTCGGTGGCGCGGAACGGCAGGTCGATCGCGGTGTTGGAGCCGATGGGCCCGGGCCCGCCGATGGCTGCCGCGCGGTGGAAGCGCACCGCGGAGGCGGTCGCCGACTGGCTGCGGTAGACCGCCTTGACGGTGGCCAGGTTGGCCGGGGACAGCTTCCTGGCCAGGCCGGTGAACATGTCACCCTTGCGCACGTATGCGAGGTCGTACGTGTACGGGCTGTTGCGGAAGGTCCCGTCCTTGCCGGGACGGGCGAGCCCGATACCGAGGGTCACGGCGAACTCGGGTGCCGCGACGGCGGGCCCGATCCGGCCGAAGAACACGTCCCGGAACGACGTCCCGTTGAGCTGCACACCGGGGTAGCGCAGGCCGTCGTCCCAGTTGGCGCTGATGTTGATCGCCGTCGGGGCGGCGTCGCGCTGCGGCACGGTCAGGGCGACCGGCTTGGCGGTACGCGCGTCGAGCGCCTCGGTGACCGGCCCGTGCACGTCCAGCAGGGGCTGCACGAGCAGCGTGGACACGCTGCCGTCGTGGATGGTGCTGTACAGCGCGTACCGGCCCTTGGGCAGCCGTATGGTGCCGCCGCCCGCCACCGAGGACAGGGTGGTGAACTCGCCGGTGGCCAGGTTCGCCGCCACGGTCTCGTAGTCCGTGGCCGGCTTGCCGTCCCGCCCGGTGTGGGGCAGCCGGACGTCGTAGCTCTCGATCTCCCGGTTGAGCGCGAACGGGACGCGTACCCGCAGGTCGCCGGCCCCGGTCGCGGTGACGGTGCCCTGGTAGACGCCGTCGGGCGCGTCGACGCGGGTGTCCACGGTGACCGTCGCCGAAGCGCGGCCGCCCGCGGGCACGACCAGGGTGGCCGGGTTGACGGTGAGCATGCCCGCCGGTGCCGGGGCGACCGACAGCGACAGCGTGACCGGCGCGGGGCTCGTGTTGCGATACCAGATGACCTGGTCGAACGGCGTGTCGTCGGCGTGCGGCCAGCGCTGGACCGGGAAGTCGATGGAGCCGACCTCGGCGGCGACCGGCTGCGCGACGGCACGTCCGATGTCGAGGCGGCCCGCGCCCACCTCGTACAGGCTGTCTTCGCCGCCGGGCTTCGTGGCGTTCATCAGCGCGGCCTTGAGCTGCGGTCCGGTCCAGTCCGGGTGCTGCCCGGCGAGGATCGCGGCCGAGCCCGCGACGTGCGGGGTCGCCATCGAGGTGCCCGCCATGGGCTGGTAGCCACCGCCGGGGGCGGCCGCGACGATGTCGACGCCGGGCGCGCTGAGGTCGGGCTTGATGTGGTTGTCGCCGAGGCGGGGGCCGCGGCTGGAGAAGTACGCCCGCTGGTCGTCGGCGTCGACGGCGCCGACGGACAGCGCCTCGTCCACCGTGGACGGCGACGAGATCGACTTCGGCTTACCCTCGTTGCCCGCGGCGACGACGAACAGGGTGCCGTACCGCCGGCTCAGGTCCTGGACCGCGGTCTCCAGCGGGTCGAGGCCGGGCCGGTCGGTGTCGCCGAGGCTCAGGTTGACCACCTTCGCCTGCGCCGCCGCCCACTCCATGCCCGCGATGACGTCGGAGTCCTGGCACAGGTCGGTGGCGCAGACCTTGCCGACGACCAGCTTCGCGCCGGGCGCGACGCCCCGGTACGTCCCACCGGAGGCGGCCCCGGTGCCCACGATGGTCGAGGCCACGTGGGTGCCGTGCCCGACGTTGTCGGACGGGTCGTTCCCGCCGGTGAAGTCCCGGACCGCGGCGAGCTGCCCGGCGAAGTCGGGGTGGGCGGCGTCGATGCCGGTGTCGAGCACACCGACCGTGACACCCGTACCGTCGAAGCCGGCCTGCCAGGCCGATGGCGCGCCGATCTGGCGCACGCTGCGGTCGAGCGAGATCCGGCGCTTGCCGTCCAGCCAGATGCTCGTGATCCCGGCCGTGAGCGAGCGCTGGGACGCGGTGCCGCGGGTCAGTGACGACCAGAGGTCCGCCCGGTCGTCGCGGTTCGCCCGGACAGCGAGCACGTCGGCGGCGGGCAGGTCCGCCCGCACCCGCGCGGCACCGTCGACGACGGCCGCCCGCGCTCGCGCGGACGCGTCCTGCGGGTAGGCGACCAGCAGCGGCAGCTCGGCGGCCCGGTCGTCGTAGCCGAACCCGCCGAGCGCGGTCAGGTCGAACAGCCGCCGGTCGAGCCGTCCGTCGCGCAGCAGCGGCATCGCGTCGGCCGGCACGACGTACCGGTGGCCGTCCTCGCGGCTGCTCACGAACCGCATGCCGGTGCGGCCCGGCCCGCGCTCGATGCCGACGGCACCGTCCGCGTGCAGGGTGACCCGGTCCCCGGTGATGAGCGTGAAGACGGCCGGAGCGGCGCTCCCGGCTGTCGGGCGCTGCGCCGCGGGCGGTGCCGTCGGGCCCGTTGCGGTCACCGCGTTCGCGGGTTGAGCTGTCAGTGCCGCCGCAACAAGCGCGGTCGCGAGCGCCCCGGCTGTCAGTGCGTGTCGTTGCCGTCGTCGCACATCGTCCTCTCCGCCGCCGGGTGTCTCCCGGGACCGCACGATGACGTCCGGTCCCGGCGGCCGGTTGAACGGCCGGGCGTGACGGTGCTCACAAAGCGGGCCCTGGGCGGGCGGCCGGCGGTCCGGCCGGGGTTCCATTCGCCTGGTGACCGCGGAACGAAGCTTCGGGGGCACGGGCCGGCCGAGTGACGCCGAGGACTTCGACGCCTTCTACGCCGCCTGTGCGGGACGGGTGGTGGGTCACGTCTACACGCTGACCGGCAACCGCACCGAGGCGGAGGACGCGGTCGCCGAGGCCTTCACGCGGGCCTGGCAGCACTGGCCGGAGGTCCGGGACGCGGACAGCCCGGAGGCGTGGGTGCGCCGGGTCGCCACCCGGATCGCGGTGAGCAGCTGGCGCAAGGCCTTCAACCGGGTGCGCGCCCACCGCAGGGCGGCCGTCGACCACAGCGTGCCCGGCCTCACCGAGGACCATGTCGCCCTGCTGCAGGCGCTGCAGCGGCTGGGCGTCAACGAGCGCCGAGCCGTGGTGCTGCACCACCTGAACGATCTCAGCGTCGCCGACGTGGCCGCGGAGATGGGCAAGCCGGTCGGGACCATCAAGACCTACCTGGCCCGCGGCCGCAGGGCCATGGCCGGGCTGCTGGACGAGGCGCACCAGGAGGAGGCCTCCCATGGCTGAGCTGCACGACGACCTCACCGGGATCGCCGAGGGGGCCCAGCGGGCCGCGAAACTCCCCGCCGCGCGGACGTTGCGCGAGCGCGCCGACCGCCGTCGCCGTCGGCGTGCGGCCGTCACCGGCGCGGGCTTGGTGGTGCTCGCCGTGGCCGCCGCCACGGCCCTGCTGCAGGCGCGCGACGGTGCCGAGCCGCCGGTGGTCGGCGCGCCGACGTCAGCGGCCACGTCCGTGACCACTTCGGCGGGACCGTGGGAAATCCTCGCCGGTCGACGGCAGGTCGTGATCGTGGTGCCCGGCATGCGCGATGCCGTGCTGGCGATCGGGCCCGACGACGACCGGGTGCGCGCCACCACCGAGCAGGGTGTCGACGACAGAGCCCGCTGGGTCCTGCGTCCCGAGGGGGACCGGTACCGGATCGAGCTGGCCGCTCCGCAGGCCGGTGGCCGCCTCTGCATGACCGTCGTGCACGACGCCGCGCCGGGCAGCGTGCGCGGCCAGGCGTGCGATCCCGCCGCGCAGACGCAGTTGTTCAAGATCGAGCAGGTCGCCGACGGGACCTGGTCGCTGTTCCAGGGCCGACGCTACGTCCAGGTCGTCGACGGCACCAACGCCCTGGTCCCCGACCTGCCCGAGAACCTCACCACCACGTACGAGTTCGCGGACCGCGGTCCGGCGATCGGGTGAACTGCACGGACCTGCCGCGTCGGTGCTTCGTGCGGCGGGTGCCTCAGGGCTTCGGCGCGGCAGGCGGGTCGGCCGGGCGGGTGCGGCCCGCGGTGCCGGCGCGGACCTCGCGGGTGGCCGCCAGCAGCGCTTCTGCGGCCCGGCCGAAGTAGTCGAACAGCACGGCCAGCTCCTCGGGCCGGTATCGGTGGAACACCTCGCCGAGCCGTTGCCGGGCCGGGCCCACGATGGTGTCGACGTCCAGTTTCGGCACGGGTTCGACCAGCACCCGGCGGCGGTCGGCGGGGTCGGCCACGCGGCGCACGTGCCCGGCGCGCTCCAGCCGGTCGATGAGCCGGGTGGTCGCGCCCGTGGTGAGGCCGGTGCGCTCGGCCAGCGCGCCCGAGGTCAGCCGGCCGGCGAGGTTGAGCGTGCTCAGCGCGGCCCAGTCGGTCGGGTGCATGCCCGCCGCGTCGGCCGCGGCCTGGGCATGCGAGGTCATCGCGTCGAGGTAGCGCCGGAACGTCTCGTGCGCTCCCGGCGGCAGCCCGGCAGGCGGCGTGGCGGCGGACATGGCGTGACGGCTCCCTCTGCGCTAATCTCTGCATGAGTGCAGATATTGCATACATGCAACTTCTGTGTGTCCGGAGACCATGCTAGGCCCGGCCGACCAGGGAGGAACACGTGAACCACCCCGACCGCACCGCCGATCTGGCGGCGATCGAGCAGTTGCTGGCCTCGATCGCGCACGCCTGGGAGAACGCCGACGCCGACGCGTACGGCCGCGCCTTCACCGCCGAGGCCAGCTACGTGACCTTCGTCGGCACCGTGTACCGGGGACGCGCCGACATCACCGAGAGCCACCGTGCCCTGTTCCAGGCGTTCACCAAGGGCACCCGGCTGTCCGGGGAGACGATCTCCACCACGTTCCTCGGCCCCGACACCGCCGTGGTGGTCGGCCGCGGTGACACCTACAAAGGGGACCGCCGCCCCGCGCCGACGAAGATCCAGACCTACGCGCTGGTACGCGAACCCGACGGCTGGCGGGTCGCCGCCTTCCACAACACCCGCCGCCGCTCGCTGATGGAGGCGATCCAGTTCCGCTTCGCCCCCGGCACCCGGCCCGCCGTCCGCTGAGGGCGAAACGTCCAGGGCGGACGGTGACGGTTGACGAGGCCGCGCGACGGGTACCCGCCTGGCAACGTCAGCCGTGCAGAGGAAGGCTCCCATGACACAGACCGAATGGGCCGCGGACAGCCGCGCCGCGGGGCAGGTCGTCGTCGCGACCTACGACACCTACGCCGAGGCGGAGCGGGCCGTCGACCACCTGTCGGACAACGGGTTCCCGGTCGAGCGCACCGCGATCGCCGGCCGCGGGCTCAGTCTGGTCGAGCAGGTCACCGGGCGGATGACGACGTGGCGCGCGGCGGCGAACGGCGCGGTCAGCGGAGCCCTGCTGGGCATGCTGTTCGCCTGGCTCTTCGGCTTCTTCAACTGGGTCACGCCGCTGATCTCGCTGCTGCTGCTCGTGCTGTACGGCGCGGGGTTCGGCGCGGTAGCGGGCAGCCTGTTCGGCCTGGCCGGGCACGCGCTCACCGGCGGCCGCCGCGACTTCTCCTCGGTGTCGGCGATGCAGGCCGACCGCTACCAGATCCTGGTCGACGCGGCCGCCGCCGACGAGGCGATCCGCCTGCTTGACGGGATCGCTGCGGAAACCGATTACTGAGCAGACTGCCAAGCTATTTGATGTTCTATGACCGAGACTGGTGAAAACGCTTTCCGTTGGTCTAGACTCCTCGGCCATGCCAGTCTTCAGTGTCACGCCGGACGCCGTCGAGCTCGATGGAAAGCCGTTCCAGGTGCTCTCCGGGGCGATCCACTATTTCCGGGTGCTGCCCGAGCAGTGGGGCGACCGGCTGCGCAAGCTGCGCGCGATGGGTCTGAACACGATCGAGACCTACGTGCCGTGGAATCTGCACGAGCCCCGGCCGGGAGAGTTCGACTTCGGCGGCCGGATCGACCTGGGGCGCTTCCTGGCCGAGGCGGCTGAGGCGGGGCTGTACGCCATCGTGCGGCCGGGGCCGTACATCTGCGCGGAGTGGGACAACGGGGGGCTGCCCGCCTGGCTGCGGGCCGCCGAGGAGATCCCGCTGCGCTGCCACGACCCGCGGTTCCTGGAGCCGGTCGACAGGTTCTTCGACCGGCTCGTCCCGCATCTGGTCGAGCACCAGGTGACCCGGGGCGGCAACGTGCTGATGGTGCAGGTGGAGAACGAGTATGGCTCGTACGGCTCGGACCGGCGCTACCTGCGCCACCTCGCCGACGGTCTGCGCGCCCGGGGCATCGAGGTGCCGCTGTTCACCTCCGACGGCCCGACCGACCTGATGGTCACCGGGGGCACCCTCGACGACGTCTACGCCACCGCCAACTTCGGCAGCCGCCCGGCGGAGCGTTTCGCCGAGATGGCCGCGCTGCGCCGCTGGCCGTCCTTCTGCATGGAGTACTGGAACGGCTGGTTCGACCACCACGGCAAGGACCACCACGTGCGGCCCGCGGCGGAGGCGGCGGCCACGCTGGCCGCGCTGGTGGACGCGGGTGCGTCGGTCAACCTCTACATGGCCCACGGCGGCACCAACTTCGGCTTCCTGGCCGGGGCCAACGCGGTCGGCGAACACCTCGACGACGTGTACCTGCCCGACGTGACGTCCTACGACTACGACGCCCCGCTGAGCGAGCACGGGGCGCTGACGCCGAAGTACTGGGCGTTCCGGGAGGTGCTCGGGCGCGGGGTGGAGTTGCCCGATCCGCCGTCGGAGCAGCCGAAGACGCTGCCCGCCGGGCGGGTCGAACTGACCGAGCGCCTGTCGCTGCTGGACTGCCTGGACGTGCTGTCCACGGGCACCGTGCACAGCGCCGTCCCGAAGACGCTGGAGGAACTCGGCCAGGCGTACGGGCTGGCCGTCTACCGCACCCGCGTCCCCGGGCCGCGGACCGGCCATCAGCTGCGCGTCAAGGGCCTGCACGACCGGGCGCTGGTGCTGGTCGACGGCTCGCCCGCCGGCGTGCTCGACCGCAACGGCCCCGTCGCGCTGCCGCTGGAGATCGCCGACGACGCGGCGGACGTGACGCTCGTCGTCGAGGCGATGGGCCGGGTCAACTACGGCCCGCTGGTGGGCGAGCGCAAGGGCATCGTCGGCGGGGTCTTCCACGGCCAGCAGCTCGTGCACGGGTACGAGATCGACCCGGTGCCGCTCGACGACCTGTCGGTGCTGCCGTGGGGCCGGGAGACCGGCGCGGCCGGGCCGGTGTTCCACCGCGGAGTGCTGCGCGTCGACGAGGTGCGCGACGCGCTCCTCGCGCTGCCCGGCTGGCACAAAGGCTACGTCTGGGTCAACGGCTTCAACCTGGGCCGCTATTGGGAGCGTGGTCCGCAGGTCACCCTGTACGTCCCCTGGCCGCTGCTGCGCGAGGGCGACAACGAGATCATCGTCCTGGAACTCGACGCCGAACCCGCAGCCCGTTCCGTCGAGGTGCGGGAAGAGCCCGACCTGGGCCCCGCGACCACCTACATCGCGACCTGACCCGCCGCATGATCGCCGGAGTTGCCAGGCACCTGTGCGTATCTTGAGCAGTCATTCGCCCAGTTGCCTGGCAATTCGAGCGATCTTGGAAGGTGGTCAGGATTCGACGAGCGGGGTGTCCACCAGGTGCTCGGCGAGGAACCAGGCCTGCAGTTCGCCGGTGCGGATGACGTCCGAGACGAGCAGGTCGTTGGTGCCGTCGTCGCCCATCTCGTCGGCGCGCTTGGCGGCGTCGTGCGCGGCGATCAGGATGGCCTCGTGCGCCTCCAGCAGGCGGGAGATCATCGCGGGCACCTCCTCGACGCCGTCCGGCGGGCGCGGGATGACGGTGATCTCCGCGACGTGGCGCGGGTCGCCGATCGCCACGCCGCCCAGGGTCTGCACCCGCTCGGCGATGGTGTCGATGAGTTCCAGCTGCTCGCCCGCGTGCTTGTCGAGCAGCAGGTGCAGCTGGTAGAACGTCGGGCCGCGCATCAGCCAGTGGTGCTTCTTGTAGAGGCTGTAGAGGATCTGCGAGTCGGCGAGGCACTGGTTGAGCCGCTCGCACGAGTACATCCGGGCGTCGTGGGACAGGCCCACCGGGAGCTGGCGTACGGTGCCGAACTCCTGGATCTGCATGCCCTTCTGATGCAGCATGGGCTGGCTGCCGCGCGTCGCGGACTTGGCGGGCGACTTGGTGGGCATCGAGGTTCCTCTCGTTCCGGCCGCGTCGGCGGAAGCGGGCACAGGCTTGTGACCAGCAGATATACCGCCCCTATGGGTACGCGGCACGCCTTGGCCAGTCTTTCAGGAGCGACCGCAGACAGGCTGCCGGTTGCCGAAGTCCGCCGCCGCTCCTTCGGGCGGAATTTCGGCGATGCCGGGGTCTTCCCGCGCGCGCGGAGTAAGGATGTCGGCATGGCGGCAACCTATGAGCAGGGCACCCCGAGCTGGGTCGACCTGGGCAGCACCGACATCGAGGGCTCGGTGGCCTTCTACGGGCGGCTGTTCGGCTGGACCGACGAGGACCTCGGCCCCGACGCCGGCGGCTACCGGATGTTCCGCAAGGACGGCAAGCAGGTCGCCGGGCTCGGCCCCGCCACCGACGTGGCCCGGGGCAGCGCGTGGACCACCTACTTCGCCGCGAACGACGCCGAGGACATCATGGCGAAGGTCGCCGAGCACGGCGGCACCGTTCTCGTGTCGCCGATGGACGTGATGGGCCAGGGGCGGATGGCGGTCTTCGTCGACCCCGAGGGCGCGTTCTTCTCCGTGTGGCAGCCGCTGGCGTTCGCCGGGTTCGAGCTGGCGAACGAGCCGGGCAGCGTCACCTGGAACGAGCTGATGACCTCTGACGTCGACGCCGCCAAGGTGTTCTACCGGGAGGTCTTCGGGGTGGGGATGCGCGACGTGTCGATGGCCGAGGGCATGACGTACACCCTGCTGGAGGCCGAAGGGCGGCCGGTGGCGGGCGCGCTGCCGATCGACGCCGCGTGGGGCCCGATGCCGTCGCACTGGTCGGTCTACTTCGCGGTCGACGACTGCGACGCGGCGTACGCCAAAGCCCTGGAACTGGGCGCGACCAAGGTGATGCCGCCGGAGGACTCGGCCGCCGGGCGGTTCGCCATCCTCAAGGACCCGCAGGGCGCGACCTTCTCGGTGATCAGAAACAACCCGGATTTCTCCATCTGAGAACGCGCGGGGTCAAGGCACTTCGATGGCTATCGTGTCCGCATGGCCGTGCCGAGACTGTCCGTCGTCATCCCGATGTACAACGAGGAGGCGGTCCTGCCCCTGCTCGTGAGCCGGTTGCGGCCGGTGCTCGACGGGCTGGGCCAGACCTACGAAGTCGTCGCCGTCGATGACGGCAGCCGCGACGCCACGGCCGCTATCGTGACCCTGATTCGGGCGAAGTGGCCCGAGCTGCGGCTGGTCCGGCTGCGCCGCAACAGTGGGCACCAGGCCGCGCTCACCGCCGGCCTGCACCGCTCGCGCGGCGACTACGTGGTCACCATCGACGCCGACCTGCAGGACCCGCCCGAGACCATCACCGAGATGCTGCACCTCGCGCAGTCGCAGGAGCTGGACATCGTCTACGGCGTGCGCGGCGACCGGGCCAGCGACACCCTGTTCAAGCGCGGCACGGCGAACCTCTACTACCGGCTGATGCGCCGCATCGTCGGCAACCGGATGCCGCTCGGTGCGGGTGACTTCCGGCTGCTCAGCCGGGCCATGGTGGACGCGCTGCGCGAGCTGCCCGAGCAGGCGCCCGTCTATCGCCTACTGGTGCCGTGGCTGGGTTTCCCCAGCGGGCAGGTCGTCTACACCCGGGAGAAGCGGGCGGCGGGCAGCAGCAAGTACCCGCTCGGCAAGATGATCAACCTGACCGTCGACAGCATCATCAGCTTCACCGCGGCCCCGCTGCGGCTGGGCATCTGGCTGGGCGTGTTCGGCGCGCTGGCCTGCGTCGTCGCCGCGGCGAAGGTGCTCGTGGCGTACTTCCAGGGCACCGTCGTGCCCGGCTGGACCTCCCTCTCCCTGGTGGTGCTGTTCCTCGGCGCCTGCCAGCTCATCTGCCTCGGCCTGCTGGGGGAGTACGTGGGCCGGATCTACCAGGGCGTCCAGGCCCGGCCGTCGTACTTCGTCGGCGAGGACTCGCTGGCCGAGGCCGAGGGTCGGGCCCGCACGCGTCAGCGGAGGCCGTCGGAGGAACCCGACGAGGAGTCGGATCCCTTGCAGCACTTAGGAAATCTAACTGTTAGGTCTCTTGACTGAAGCGCGCTCCCGCGTGAAAGTTCGCATGGACGAACGATGGGAGTGCATATGCTCAGAACACTGCTCCGCCCGGGCATCGCCGGGGCGGTCGCCCTGGCCCTGGGCGCCGGCTTCCTGGCCGCGCCGGCCTCCGCCGGCGGCGCACCCAAGCCGGACGCGCCGAAGAAGGTGATCTCCGCCTACTTCGCCAACTGGTCCGTCTACGGGCGGGGCTACTTCGTCAAGGACATCCCCGCCGACAAGCTGAACGTCATCCAGTACGCCTTCGGCGTGCCGACGTTCAACCAGGCCACCGGGGCCGTGGGCTGCGACGTGCTCGACCCGTGGGCCGACTACCAGCAGGTCTACTGGGGTCCGGAGAACACCGTGGACGGTGTCGCCGACACCTACCCCGGCCAGAACGTCTACGGCAACTTCAACCAGCTGCGCAAGCTCAAGGCCGCGAACCCGCACCTGAAGATCGAGATCTCGCTCGGCGGCTGGACGAAGTCGACCTGGTTCTCCAGCGTCGCGAAGACCCCCGAGCGCCGCCAGGCGTTCGTGACGGCCTGCATCGACACGTTCATCAAGGGCAACCTGCCGACCGGCGGCTGGCCCGAGGACGCGGGCGGCATCGGCGTCGCGAAGGGCATCTTCGACGGCATCGACCTGGACTGGGAGTACCCGACGGCCAAGGCCGACAGCAACGTCGACTACGGCCCGGAGGACCGGCACAACGCGACGCTGCTGGCCAAGGAGTTCCGCCGCCAGCTCGACCTGCAGGGCAAGGCCGACGGCAAGCACTACCTGCTGACCGCGGCGCTGCCCGCGGCGAAGAGCTCGACCAAGTACTACGAGCTGCGCGAGTTCTCGAAATACATGGACTGGGTCAACATCATGACCTACGACTTCAACGTGGCCGGCGGTTCCGTGGCGGGGCCGAGCACGCTGTTCACCCGGGACCCGCGCGACCCCGAGGCCGACGACTGGACCTGGAACACCGTCGGCACCGTGGGCTACTACCTCGCCCAGGGGGTGCCCGCCAACAAGATCGTCGTCGGCGTGCCCTTCTACGGCGTGCAGTACATCCGCAACGCCAACGGGCTCTACCAGGCGTTCGACAACACCGGCATGAACCCCGACTCGCTGGTCTGGGACTCCAAGCCGCAGCCGTCATACCACGACCTGGTCGACGTGGCGGGCATCCTGAGCCCCTCGGGAACCGCGAGCAACGGCTGGACCCGCAAGTGGAACCCGTTCGCGGGTGAGCCGTACCTGTGGAACCCGGCGGCCGAGCACGTGCTCGCCACCGGCACCGTCACCGCGCCGACGACGATCGTCTACACCGATCCGAAGTCGCTCGCCGAGCGCACCGCGCTGATCAAGCTGCTCGGTCTGCGCGGCGCGATGGCCTGGGAGCTCAGTCAGGACTCCGACGACAACGCGCTCATCAACGCGCTGTACCCGGTCCTGCAGTAGGTCACCTGGGGGCCGGTGTCACCGCTGCGGCGGGGACGCCGGCCCCCGTGGCGAAAACCGCTGGTCGGCAGGGGAGGTCGGCGGCATATCCTGGGGCCCGTCATGACATCGCAGTCCGAGTCCGCGCCGCTCCGCAACAGGCCGCCCCGTAACCCCAGCCAGCTCTCCGAGCTGCGCAAACGCGTCGACGAGCTGATGGCGCAGGATCGCCGCAGGCTCGGCCGGCGCCTCGACGGCGTACGCCGGATGAAGCCGGGCGATGCGCTGGACGCCGCTATGGCGCAGATCACCTCGGCCGTCGGCACCGCCGAGGAGAAGCTCGCCCTGCGGGCCGCCGGGGTGCCCGTGGTCACCTACCCCGACGAGCTGCCGGTCAGCCAGAAGCGCGACGACATCGCCGACGCGATCCGCGACCACCAGGTCGTGATCGTCGCGGGCGAGACGGGCTCCGGCAAGACCACCCAGATCCCGAAGATCTGCCTCGAACTGGGCCGCGGCGTGCGGGGGCTGATCGGCCATACCCAGCCGCGCCGGCTGGCCGCCCGGACGGTCGCCGAGCGCATCGCCGAGGAGCTGCAGACCCCGCTGGGCGGCGTCGTCGGGTGGAAGGTCCGGTTCACCGACCACGTCGGCGACCAGACGATGATCAAGTTGATGACCGACGGCATCCTGCTGGCCGAGATCCAGCACGACCGTTCGCTCGCGATGTACGACACGCTGATCATCGATGAGGCGCACGAGCGCAGCCTCAACATCGACTTCATCCTCGGCTACCTCAAGCAGCTGCTCCCGAAGCGCCCCGACCTCAAGGTGATCATCACCTCGGCGACCATCGACCCGGAGCGCTTCGCGGCCCACTTCTCGACCGCGGTCGTCGGCGGCGAGCCGAAGCCCGCCCCGATCGTCGAGGTGTCCGGCCGCACGTACCCGGTCGAGGTGCGCTACCGCCCGCTCGTCGTCGAGGGCGACGAGGACGACAACGACGACGAGCGCGACCAGATCCAGGCCATCTCCGACGCCGTCGACGAGCTGGCCGGCGAGGCCCCGGGCGACGTGCTGGTGTTCCTCAGCGGCGAGCGGGAGATCCGCGACACCGCCGACATGCTGCGCAAGCGCAACCTGCGGCACACCGAGATCCTGCCGCTGTACGCCCGGCTGTCCACCGCCGAGCAGCACAAGGTCTTCCAGCCGCACACCGGGCGGCGCATCGTGCTCGCCACGAACGTCGCCGAGACGTCGCTGACCGTGCCGGGCATCAAGTACGTGGTCGACCCGGGCACGGCCCGCATCTCCCGCTACAGCAACCGGCTCAAGGTGCAGCGGCTGCCCATCGAGGCGGTCTCGCAGGCCTCGGCCAACCAGCGCAAGGGCCGTTGCGGGCGCACCTCGGACGGCATCGCGATCCGCCTGTACGACGAGGCCGACTTCATCGGGCGGCCGGAGTTCACCGAGCCGGAGATCCTGCGTACCAACCTGGCCTCGGTCATCCTGCAGATGATCTCGCTGGGCCTGGGCGACATCGCCGCGTTCCCGTTCATCGACCCGCCGGACCGCCGCAACATCGCCGACGGCCTGGACCTGCTGCACGAGCTGGGCGCGCTGGAAGCCCCCGTGCGTGGCGAGCCCGGCAAGCTCACCCCGCTCGGCCGCAAGCTGGCGCAGTTGCCGGTGGACCCGCGCCTGGGCCGCATGGTCCTGGAAGCCGACCGCAACGGCTGCCTGCGCGAGGTGCTGATCATCACGGCGGCGCTGTCCATCCAGGACCCGCGTGAGCGCCCCGCCGACAAGCAGCAGGCCGCGGGGGAGAAGCACGCCCGGTTCGCCGACAAGGACAGCGACTTCGTCGCGTTCCTCAACCTGTGGAACTGGATCAAAGAGCAGCAGCAGGAACTGTCCTCGAACCAGTTCCGGCGCACGTGCAAGACCGACTTCCTGCACTACCTGCGCATCCGCGAGTGGCAGGACCTGGAGTCGCAGCTGCGCCAGGTGGTCAAGGGCATGGGCTTCACGCTGAACACGGTGCCCGCCGACCCGCAGCGTATGCACCAGTCGCTGCTGTCCGGCCTGCTGTCGCACATCGGTATGCACGACCCGGAGAAGCGCGACTTCATCGGCGCCCGCAACGCCCGGTTCTCGCTGTTCCCCGGCTCGTCGCTGTTCAAGAAGGCGCCCAAGTGGGTCATGGCCGCCGAGCTGGTCGAGACGTCGCGGCTGTGGGGCCGCATCGCCGCGAAGATCGAGCCCGAGTGGGCCGAGAGCCTGGCCGAGCACCTGGTCAAGCGGCAGTACAGCGAGCCGCACTGGGAGAAGAAGCAGGCCGCGGTGCTGGCGTACGAGAAGGTCACGCTCTACGGCATCCCCATCGTCGCCAAGCGCAAGGTCAACTTCGGGCGCATCGACCCGGCGCTGTCCCGGGAGCTGTTCATCCGGCACGCGCTGGTCGACGGTGACTGGGAGACCCACCACGAGTTCTTCCACGCCAACCGGGACCTGCTCGCCGAGGTGGAGGAGCTGGAGCACCGGGTACGCCGGCGCGACATCCTGGTCGACGACGGCACCCTGTTCGACTTCTACGACGAGCGGCTGCCCGCCGACGTCGTCTCCGGCCGCCACTTCGACAGTTGGTGGAAGAAAGCCCGGCACCAGACCCCCGACCTGCTCAGCTTCGAGAAGTCGATGCTGGTCAACGAGGCCGCGGGCGGAGTGGACGAGGACGACTACCCGGACGTGTGGCGGCAGGGCGAGTTCGAGCTGCCGTTGACCTACCAGTTCGAGCCGGGTGCCAACGCTGACGGCGTGACTGTGCACATCCCGCTGCCGCTGCTCAACCAGATAACCCCGGCCGGGTTCGACTGGCAGATCCCCGGTGTACGCGAGGAGCTGGCCGTCGCGCTGGTGCGCTCGCTGCCCAAGGCGATCCGGCGCAACTTCGTGCCGGTGCCCGACTACGTCAAGGAGGCGCTCGCCGGGCAGAAGCCCGACGGGCAGCCGCTGCTCGCCCTGCTGGAACGGCAGTTGCGCACGATGACCGGCGTGGTGGTGGCCCGCGAGGCCTGGGAGCCGGACAAGATCCCCGACCACCTGCGGATGACCTTCCGGGTCGAGGACGAGCAGGGCAAGACGCTCGCCGAAGGCAAGGACCTGGCCGAACTCAAGCGCAGGCTGCGGGACAAGGCGCAGGCCGCGGTCGCCGCGGCGGCCGACGACATGGAGCAGCACGGGCTGCGCGCGTGGACCATCGGCCCGCTCGCGAAGGTCGTGGAACGGCAGCGCGGAGGTTATGCCGTCAAGGGCTACCCGGCGCTGGTCGACGAGGGCGACAGCGTGGGTGTCGGCGTGTTCGACAGCCCCGGCGAGCAGTGGACCGCGATGTGGCGCGGCACCCGGCGGCTGGTGCTGCTCGGCGCGCCGCCGCCGCTCAAGTCGCTCCAGGGGCGGCTGTCCAACCAGGCGAAGCTGGCGCTGAGCCGCAACCCGCACGGCAGCGTCGCGAAGCTGCTGGAGGACGTCGTCACCACCGCCGTCGACAAGGTGATCATCGAGGCGGGCGGCCCGGCCTGGGACGCCGACGCTTTCGCCGCCCTGGTCGGCAAGGCGCGGGCCGACATGCCCGACACGATGTACGCCATCCTGCAGCAGCTGGAGCCGATCCTGTCGCTGGCGTACGACATCGACCGGCAGCTCAAGTCGATCACCAATGTGCTGCTGGTGCGGTCGGTGGCCGACATCCGGGCACAGCTCACCGGGTTGGTCTACCCCGGGTTCGTGGCCGCCACCGGGCTGCGCCGGCTGCCCGACCTGGTGCGCTACCTGCGCGCGATCGAGCAGCGGCTGGCCAAGCTGCCCGAGTCCCTGCAGCGCGACCGGGAGCGGCTGCTGCTGCTCGAGGACGTGCAGCAGGAGTACACCGACGCGCGGGCGTCGATCCGGCCCGGCGCGCCCGGCTGGGACACCCTGGCCGAGGTCCGCTGGATGATCGAGGAGCTGCGGGTCAGCTACTTCGCCCAGTCCCTGGGCACCCCGTACCCGGTCTCCGACAAGCGCATCTACCGCGCGCTGGCGACCCTGCCCGCCTGACCCATGAAAACGGGCCCACGACCTCAGGTCGTGGGCCCGTTCGGGGTCTGTCAGTCCTTCTCCAGCTTGATGGTCTGCTGGTCGGCGGGCGGGGTCAGCATGACCGTCGACTCCTCCGGCAGCGGCGGCGGAGCCGGGGTCTGCGTGGCCGGCGGCGTGGCCGCCTGCGACGGGGCCGAACGCTGCGGCGGAACGGGAGGAGCCGCCGGCGGCGTCGGCTGGGTCACGGCCTGAGCCGGGGGCGTCGGCGGGGTGGCCGCGGCGGCGGCGACGGCCGACTCGGCGGAGGGAGTGCGGCGCGGCAGCGGTGGGGCCTCGGCGGTCGGCGTGGCCTTGGGAGCCTTGGGAGTCTTGGCCGGAGCCGCCTTCGCGGGCGCGGGCGGGGTGACCGGTGCGGCAGGTGCGGGCGGCACGTTCACCGTCGGGACGCCCTGCGGCGTGGCGCGCGGGTAGTGCAGCGACGGCGGCGGCACGTCCGGCAGGCCGGTGTACCCGGTCTCGCCGGGCACGCTGGTGAAGGCCCGGGTCTGGTCCGCGGGCACGGCCGGGCGGCCCTGCTGCAGCGGATACGCCGCCAGCGCCACGGTCTCGTCGGCCAGCCGCTCGTGCTTGCGCCAGCGGCGCGGGCTGGCCACCGTGGCCAGCAGCGGCAGCGACAGCACCAGGCCCAGGCCGGACTGGCCGACCGCGCCGCCCATGTGCACGTCGAGCATCGCGAACGTGTCGGCATAGGACTGCTGCCAGCCCGCCGCCCACACGCTCATGCCCAGCATGCCCAGGCCGGCCAGGAACGGGCCGACCGGCGACAGCCGCACCATGGTGAGGATCGCGTAGAGGGCGCTCGCCAGCAGCAGGGCGCCCGCGGCGACGGCGGCGTCGACGACCGCGGACGGCGCTCCGCCGTTGACCCACATGGTCTGGAAGGCGCTGAGCCCGGTGCCGGTCAGCAGAAAGATCGCTGGGGCGAACACGAGCGCGAGCAGAAACGATCCAATGTGGCGCATCCATGCCTCCGGGGTCAGACCTTGGTTGGCGCGCTCCAGGATGGCGCATCGACGCCGCTCGTCGCTGCCGGGGTCCGCAAGTCCGCGAATCCGTTGAAGGTGTCCCGGTCTGCCAGGGTGTTCTCGTCGCGGTCGGCTGCGGTCGGGGCGAGCATCTCCGGCCAGGTCGGCTCGGTCGCCGCGTCCGGGCGCGGCCAGCCGCGCCAGCGCTGCAGGCTCGCCACGGCGATCAGCAGCATCGCGCCGATCAGCCCCAGCACGCCGGTGGACACCGGGCTGAGCGGGACGACCAGGGTGCCACCGACCTGCACCAGGTCGGGAAGTGCCTGCTTGGCGGTCTCGGGCCGCGCGATGAGCAACCCGGTCATGCCGAGGTAGCCCACGGCCACGAACAGCGGTCCCGCGGGCGACACCCGCAGGCTTCCGATCAGGCCGAGCAGCAGGCCGACGGCGGCGAACAGCGCCAGCCCCAGCCACAGCGGACGGGTGCCGCCGATCTGCGCGGCGTCGAACATGACGGCCTGTCCGTAGGCGACGGCGAACCAGGCCAGGGGCGTGATCACAATTCCGGCGAGAAGGCTCCATACATGACGCATGTGGCGCTACCTTACGGAAATCCTGCCGTTCGTCAACCGTTCGGAGGAGGGGCGTACGGTGAACGGCGTGATCGACACTCCGCCGCCCGGCCGACCGACCGCGTTCTCGCGGGTCACGCTGAGCCGCATCATGACGAACCAGGACGTCAACCTCTACGGCACCGTGCACGGTGGCGTGATCATGAAGTTCGTGGACGACGCGGCGGGCGCCGCCGCGGCCCGGCACTGCGGGTTCAACGCGGTGACCGTCGCCATCGACGAGATCACGCTCATGGTGCCGGTCAAGGTCGGCGACCTGGTGCACGCCAAGGCGCAGGTCAACTGGACCGGCAAGACCTCGCTGGAGATCGGCGTGACGGTGTTCGCCGAACGCTGGAACGAGGCCGACCGCGAGCCGGTCAACGTCGCCACGGCGTACCTGGTGTTCGTCGGGGTCGACGCCGACGGCAACCCCCGGCACGTGCCGCAGGTCGTTCCGGAGAGCCCCGACGACGTCCGCCGCTGGCACGAGGCCGAGATCCGCCGCGAGCACCGCCTCGCCCGCCGCCAGGCCATCGACCGCCACCGCGCCGACGGCGCCTGACGGGGTGTCGGCCCGGCCCACTCCCGGCCGGGCCGCGATGTGCCCCGACCCAGCGCGGGCACCGCGTGCCAGGTCGGAGAATGATCCGTCGTGCCATGCGGCAGGATGCCACCAGCGGCACGACGAGGTATCGCGGGAGAGGATCATGATGACCGAAGCGCTGTGGACCCCACCGGCCGACATCAGGCAGCACTCCCGCATCGGCGACTACCTGGGCTGGCTGGAGCGCGAGCGCGGGCTGACCTTCGGCACGTACGACGAACTCTGGCGCTGGAGCACCACCGACCTGGCCGGTTTCTGGTCCTCGATCTGGGACTACTTCGACGTCATCGCCCACGACCAGCCGACGGATGTGTTGCCCGACGCCACCATGCCGGGCGCGGAGTGGTTCCCCGGCGCGACGCTGAACTACGCCGAGCACGTGCTGCGCATGCCCGGCATCGGCGACGACGAGCCGGTCGTGCTGGGCTACTCGCAGACCCGCGAACCGGTCATCCTGACCGCCGCGCAGCTGCGCGAGCAGGTCCGCCGGGCGCGGGCCGGGCTGCGCCGGCTCGGCGTCGGCGAGGGCGACCGGGTGGCGGCGTACCTGCCGAACATCCCGGAGACCGTGGTGCTGATGCTGGCCACGGCGAGCCTCGGCGCGATCTTCTCGTCGTGCGCGCCCGAGTTCGGCACCCGCAGCGTCACCGACCGCTGGCAGCAGATCTCCCCGAAGGTCCTGGTCGCCGTCGACGGCTACAAGTACGGCGTGAAGCTCATCGACCGGCAGGGCGAGGTCGCGGCCATCCAGGCGGCGCTGCCGTCGCTGGCGCACACCGTGCTGCTGCCGTACACCCAGGGGGTGGTGGGTCTCGGCGAGCTGGCCGCCGACACCGACGAGCCGCTGGAGTTCACGCCCGTCCCGTTCGCCCAGCCGCTGTACGTCCTCTACTCCTCCGGCACCACCGGCCTGCCCAAGCCGATCGTGCACGGCCACGGCGGCATCCTGCTGGAGCACCTGAAGATGCTCGCCCTGCACCACGACCTGGGGCCGGGCGACCGCTACTTCTGGTTCTCCACCACCGGCTGGATGATGTGGAACTACCTGGTCTCCGGCCCGGCCGTGGGCGCGGCGATCGTGCTGTTCGACGGCAACCCGGCCGCCCCCGACCTGGGCGCGCTGTGGCGCCTGGCCGAGCAGGCGGGCATGACCTACTTCGGCACCTCCGCGCCGTACCTGCTGGCCTGCCGCAAGGAGGGCATCGTGCCGCGGGAGATCGCGGACCTGTCCAAGCTGCGCGGCCTGGGCTCGACGGGCGCGCCGCTGCCGCCCGAGGGCTACGTCTGGGTGTACGAGAACGTCAAGCCCGACCTGCTGCTGATCTCGCTGTCCGGCGGCACCGACGTGTGCACCGGCTTCGTCGGCGGCACCCCGCTCAACCCGGTCTACCCCGGCGAGATCGCGGCCCGTGCGCTCGGGGCGAAGGTCGAGGCGTACGACCCGACCGGCAAGCCGCTCGACAACGCCCTCGGCGAACTGGTCATCAGCGCGCCTATGCCGAGCATGCCGGTCGGCTTCTGGGGCGACAACGACGGCTCCCGCTACCGCGAGGCCTACTTCGACGTGTTCCCGGGCGTCTGGCGGCACGGCGACTGGATCACCGTCACCGACCGCGGCACCTGCGTGATCACCGGCCGCTCCGACGCGACCCTCAACCGCGGCGGCGTACGCCTCGGCACCGCCGAGTTCTACTCCGTCGTCGAGGGCATGAGCGAGGTCGCCGACTCGGTCGTCGTGCACCTGGAGGACGACGAGGGCGGGGCGGGCGAGCTGCTGCTGTTCGTGGTGCTCCAGCCCGGCCTCGAACTCGACGACGCGCTCAAGTCCAAGATCGCCCGCGAGCTGCGTACCGCCCTGTCGCCCCGCCACATCCCGGACGTGATCCACCAGGTGGCGGCGGTGCCGCGCACGCTGTCGGGCAAGAAGCTCGAAGTCCCGGTCAAGCGCATCCTCACCGGCACCCCCGTCGAGTCGGCCGCCGCCAAGGGTGCGCTGGCCAACCCCGACTCCCTCCTCGCCTTCGAACACCTCGCCAAGTCCCGCTGAGACCTCGGCGTCCCGCTGACGCCCCTGCTTGTCATCGACGCTGGCCTATCTCATCGAATCCGGGTGCCGATTTTTCGATGTGATAGGCCAGCGTCTATCAAGGTGGGGCAGGGCGGGGTGGGCCTCGGTGACGGCCGACAGGTCAGGGGACGAGGCGGGCGTGTTCCGTCGCTGCGCGGGAGTCGAGGATGCCGGAGGCGGTGCGGTACGACAGGACCAGGGACGCGCCGGCGGCGATCGGGGCGGTCAGCCAGTCCAGCGGACGCGGGTGCGCCCCGATGTCGATCAGCACCCGGTCGCCCTTGGCGATCTCCAGCTCCTTCGCGCGGGCCAGCGAGCGCTCCGCCAGCTCCACGTGCGTGATCGAACCGCCGCCACCGGGCAGGCCGACCAGCGACGGTGCGCCGGGGTCGGCGGCGGGGCCGCCGTAGAAGTCGCCGTGGGCGCGGGCCGAGCTGACCCAGTCCGACACGCCCGGCGGGAGCCCACGCAGCGGTAGCGCGAACGGGTGAAGGCTCACCGCGTACGTGTCGGGCGCGGCCGGGGCGGCCTCGGCCTCGGGCTCGACGAAGGCGACGTCGGCCGGCACGTCCGCGCTGTGCGACACGGCCAGGCCCGCCGTCCAGCAGGCCAGCATGATCGAGGCGGTCTGCCAGTGCGGTGGCAGCGAGATCGACGCGACACTGCCCGGGCCGAGGCCGCACCCGTCGACGAGCAGGTTCGCCGTCTTGGACACCCAGTTGGCCAGGGTCGCGCCGGAGAGCTCGGTACGCTCGCCTGTCGCGTCGTCGTACCAGGTGAGAAGCGGTTTTGCCGGATCGGCGGCGACCGTCGCGGCGAAAAGCTGACCGATGGTGGACACGTGGTCAGGCTACCGACACTGCCGCGTCGTGGACCTTGCCATGGGGCATGTCGGGCGTAGTCTGAAGCGTGACTGCTGTGAAACAGCGCACAGTCTCACAACCGCAGAGCGGCGGTCGGCTGGGCTGCGCTGCACACCCCCACAAGGAGTGTTCACCGTGACGATCGCTCGCTCTCCCCGGGTGCTTGTCGACGCCACCAGCGTCCCCGCTGATCGCGGCGGCGCGGGTAGGTACCTCGACGGCCTGCTCGGCGCCCTCGCCGACCATTCCGACATCGACCTGGTCGTGGTTTCCCAGCGCACCGACCAGGAGCGCTACGCCCGCACCCTGCCGCATGCGCAGGTCGTCGCCGCGCCCGCCGCGGTGTCGCACCGCCCGGCCCGGCTCGCCTGGGAGCAGACCGGCCTGCCGCTGCTCGCCCAGCAGGTCGGCGCGCAGGTGCTGCACTCGCCGTTCTACACCTGCCCGCTGCGGGCCAGCTGCCCGGTGACGGTGACGGTGCACGACGCGACCTTCTTCACCGAGCCGGAGCACTACGAGAAGTCGCGCGGCACCTTCTTCCGGTCCGCGATCAAGACGTCGCTGCGCCGGGCCGAGCGGGTCATCGTGCCCAGCAAGGCCACCCGCGACGAGCTGATCCGGCTGCTCGACGCCGACCCGACCCGCATCGACGTGGCCTACCACGGCGTCGACCACACCGCCTTTCATGTGCCCGGCGAGGAGGAGAAGGCCCGGGTGCGGTCCCGGCTCGGGCTCGGCGACCAGAGCTACATCGCGTTCCTCGGCGCGAAGGAGCCCCGCAAGAACGTCCCGAACCTGGTCCGGGGCTGGATCGCGGCGGTGCGCGACCGGGTCGACCCGCCCGCGCTGGTGCTGGCCGGCGGCCAGGGCCACGACGACGAGATCGACCGGGTGGCCACCGAGGTGCCCGCACATCTGCGGCTGGTGCGCCCCGGCTATCTGCGGTACGCCGACCTGCCCGGCTTCCTCGGCGGCGCGGTGCTGTGCGCGTACCCGAGCCACGGCGAGGGCTTCGGCCTGCCGATCCTGGAGGCCATGGCCTGCGGCGCGCCGGTGCTGACCACGCCCAGGCTGTCACTGCCCGAGGTCGGCGGCGACGCGGTCGCGTACACCAGCCAGGACGCCGACCACATCGGCAAGGACCTCGCCAGCCTGCTCGACGACGAGGCGCGCCGGTCCGCGCTGGCCGCGGCCGGCCTGGCCCGGGCGAAGGAGTTCAGCTGGAGCTCCAGCGCCGACGCGCACGTCACCGCCTGGCAGCGCTCGATGCGGCACCCGCGCTGAGCTGCCCGCACCCCGCCCACTAGCAGGCGAACGCGGCTGGTGTCGCGGGCGGGGTGCAGCTCGCGTTCACACTCGTCAGGCAGAATGGGCGGATGCTGCACGCCGTCATTCCCGCAGGTGGAAGTGGAACCCGTCTCTGGCCGCTGTCGCGCGCCACGAACCCGAAGTTCCTGCACCCCCTGACGGGCACCGCCGAGACGCTCATCCAGGCGACCGTGGCCCGGCTCGCCCCGGTGGCCGCGCTCGGCGACACGTACGTGGTGACGGGGGTCGCCCACGCGCCCGGAATCGCGCGGCAGCTGCCCGATCTGCCCGACTCCAACATCCTCATCGAGCCCAGCCCGCGCGACTCCTGCGCCGCCATCGGCCTGGCCGCCGCGGTCATCGCCCAGCGCGACCCCGAGGCCGTGATGGGCTCGTTCGCCGCCGACCACCTGGTCCGCGACGGGGCCCGGTTCGTCGAGGTGCTGCGCGACGCCGAGGCCGGCGCCCGCCGCGGCCTGCTGATGACCGTCGGCATCACCCCCACCCACCCCGAGACCGGGTACGGCTACCTGCAGTGCGGCAAGACGATCGACGGCCCGATCCGCACCGTCGACGAGTTCAAGGAGAAGCCCTCCCTGGACGTCGCGACCGAGTACGTGCGCTCCGGCCGCTACCTGTGGAACGCCAGCATGTTCGTCTGGCGGGTCGACGTGTTCCTCAAGGAGCTGCACCGCCAGCAGCCCGAACTGCACGACGGGCTGATCCGCATCGCGGCCGCCTGGGACACCGCCGACCGCGACCGGGTGCTCGGCGAGATCTGGCCCACCCTGCCCAAGATCTCCGTCGACTACGCCGTCATGGAAGGCGCCGCCGCCGCCGGGCTCGTCGCGACCGTGCCCGGCGACTTCGGCTGGAACGACGTCGGCGACTTCCACACCCTCGGTGACGTGCTGCCCGCCGACGACGCCGGCAACGTGATCGTCGGCGACAGCGCCACCCTCGACGGCGGCAAGCCCGAGGTGCTCCTGCACGACTCCACCGGCACCGTCGTCGTGCCGCAGTCCGGCAGGCTCGTCGCCGCCCTCGGCATGCGCGACGTGATCGTGGTCGACACCCCGGACGCGGTGCTGGTCTGCCCGCGCGACCGGGCCCAGGACGTCAAGAAGCTGGTCGACGAGCTCAAGGAGCGCGGCGACAGCCGCATCTGACCCGGGACGCGGCTCGCCTCGACTGCCTACGCTGATCTCCATGCGACTGGTGGAGCTGTCCGCGGCGGGCAACGAGGCGAGCGACCTGCTACCCGTACACGACGAAGGTCTTCTCGCCGAACTCGGCGCCCGCCGGGCCTACTGGACCGTCCTCGACGAGGGCCCGGCCGAGGAATGCCTGGCGCTGCTCGTCGAGCAGCACGACGGCGACTGGCGGGCCGAGCACGTCAAAGCGACGGCCGGCGAGCACGAGGGCCGCACCGAGGACGCCGAGGCGCTGGCCCGGCTCGACGGCTGGGTGTACGTGCTCGGCTCGCACTTCGGCTCCAAGGCCGGCCCGCTCCAGCCCAAACGCGCCTTCGTCGCCCGCTTCCGCGAATCGGCCCGGCCGCAGCTCCAGATCATCAGACACCGGTTCGCCCTGCACCGTGCCGTCAACGACGCGCTCGCCGCGCTGGCCGCCACCGGGCACCCGGCTGCCCCCGAGCCGGTCCGGGACGTGGTGCACGCGGGCTTCGTGACCGAGGCCGTTCGTCGCGGCAACGCCAAAGGCAAACGCTGGACCAGCCAGCTCGCCCCCGGCGACCACCCGGTCAACATCGAGGGCGCGGCGTTCACCGCCCGCGGCACGCTGCTGGCCGGCCTCCGCTGGCCGGTCACCGCGGCGGGCGAGCCGATCCTGGTCGAGCTCTCCGGTGTGCCCGGCCTGTTCAGCGGTGCGGAAACCCTCGGCGTGACCGGGGTGTACGCACTCACCGGCATCGCCCAGGGGCCGCTCGGCGTACGGGCGCTCTCGGCCCGCGAGGACGGGGCCTACGACATCGTCGTCGGCTCCATCGACGCCCTCGACAAGGGTTCCATCCTGCTGGAGCAGCACCCCGACGCCCGCGACGCCACCTGTCGGCACCTGCGCTTCCGGTTGCCCGACGGCACCGGCCCGGCGCTGATCGCCCCGACCCTGGTCGCCGACCTGGCACCGCTGCACCACGTCGAAGGCATCAGCGAACGCGAGGGCGCTCCGCTCTATGTGGCCGATGAGGATCACCGCATCGCGCTGTGGCTTTGAACTGGGGTTCCGTAGCCTCGCCCCGCGTACGGAGCGGCCGATCGGCTTGCCCCCCGGCAAACCGATCAGCCGCTACCGCATCGCCCCGTACGCCCCCGTACGGCCGAGTTCGCTCCTCAAGAAGAGGTGCCGCCTCGGTTCCCCAGGCTGCGCCAAGGATCATCCACCGAATGGCGAAGGGTCTACGTCTTTCGGTTGTGACTTAAAGACCCAGGTCACCTCGGCCGGTAGAGTCAGCGCCGACCCCTAGCCCGGAGAGCCCATGCTGCGTATCCACTTCACCAGCGCCGACCTGGTCCGTACGCGGATCTCGTCGATGCCGGACCCGATGTGGGAACTCGCGCTCAGCATCCACCTGCTGCGATACCGCGGCACCGATCCGCTGCTGGGCGGCTGGAAGAACCGCATGATCACCGACCTGAAGCCGGGCGGGGCCCTGCGCGACCAGGTCGGCCTGCTGCTTGCCCTGAACCCGCCGGTCGGCTACTTCCCCGACTTCCTCACCCCGCCCGAAGCCGCCGCCGGCTTCGCGCCCGGCCTCGAAGCCGTGCTGTCCACGCCCAGGGACCGGCTGCGCAAGGAGATCAACGCGCTGGGCGATGCGCAGGGCTCGCTGTCCGGCGTCATCGACGACGTCGGTGGGGGAGCGACCCGGGCGCTCGGCGAGCTTGGCACGGCCATCAGCCGGTATCACGAGACGGCCATCGCGCCGATGTGGGACCGGGTGCGTACCGCTGTCGACGCGGATCGTGGACTGCGCGCCCGGACGATGCTCGAATCGGGTACCGAAGGGCTGCTCAACACGTTGCACCCGACGGTGCGGTTCGACGGCAGCGTGCTGGAGATCTCCGAGTATCCGTCGAATCGGGACGTTTTCTTGGAGGGGCGTGGGCTGCAGCTGGTTCCGTCGTACTTCAAGACGCCCAGCAAGCCCGTGTGCCTGTTCGATCCGGAGCTGCCGCCGGTGCTGGTGTACTCGGTGCATCACGAGGCGCGGGCTGCGGTGGTGCGCAGTCAGGAGGCGCTGGCGGCGCTGTTGGGGCGTACGCGGGCTGCGGTGGTGGAGTTGCTCGCCGACGGGAGTACGACGACGGAGCTTGCTCGGCGGCTCGACGTGTCTCCGGCGGCGGCCAGCCAGCATGTGGCGGTGCTGCGCGAGGCCGGCCTGGTGCACAGCCTCCGCGACCGGAACACGGTTCTGCATACCCTCACGCCCCTGGGCCATGCGATGCTCGCGGGCCGCTCACCTACGCCGGCGTGATCTGAGGACCAGCACCAACGCTCCCATAGCCACGATGGCACCGATCACCCATGGCCACGGATTCGGGCCGTCAGACGCGGGGTCCTTCGTGCCTCCGGGGGATGGCGTCGAAGAGCCCAGTGGCGGCACGTCTGCCGTCAGCGCGCCGACGACATCGAGTACACCGAAGCCATACTGCGCATCCCGCCCGGCCGGACCCTTGTCGATGGCAGTCGAGGTGATTCGGTGGACGATCTCTGGCCCGGAGAGATCCGGGTACTTTGCACGTACCAGGGCAACCGCGCCTGCGACGATCGCTGTCGCATCTGAGGTTCCAGTGCCTTTCCTCCAGAGGTGTCCTAGTCCCGTGCTGCTGATGTCATCGCTCGGCGCCGAGATCACGATGGCCGTACCGGTTACGGAAATCTTCGCGTGCTCACCATCTCGTCCAACCCCCGCGACCGCGACGACCCCGGGTATGGCAGCAGGGAACCCCACGGCGGAATCGGGCTTGTTGCCCGCTCCTGCAACGACCACGATGTCTGCCTTCAACGCAGCGGCGACCGCCGTTCGCATGGTGGGGTCGTCGAAGTCCATGGCCAAGGAAATTGAGATTACGTCGACCTTTTGGGCTGTCGCCCAATTGATTGCATCCACAATTTCCGTGGTCGTTCCAACCCCCCAGACCGACTCCCGGACGGGCATGATCTTTGCTGCGGGTGCTAGTCCTCTGACCTTTCCATGCGCCGCGATTAGTCCTGCCATGGCAGTGCCATGTCCCTCTCGGTCGGTCCAACCGTTGCCGAGTCCCTCCTCGGTGAGGTCCGCCCCCGGCAGTACCGAGCCTTTTAGATCCGGATGTGTGGCATCTACTCCGCTGTCAATGACGGCGACTGTTACGCCAGCTCCTTCGGTGATCCGATGCGCTTCTGTTGTACGGAGGAACGAGTGGAACCACTGTCCATCGGAGACCTCATCAGCCCAGGTCGGCGTGGCGACACCAAGCGTCGCCACCGTCAAGGTCAGGGTGGCAAGTGCGCTGATCATCTTGACGAATCGGCTCAAGATGGTCCGCCTCCTCGCCGGATTGTGACAATCGGGGTGGGGCCATTGGGCGTCTCGTCGTTGCGCCAGGGCAAGGCCGTCCTGGTGAACCACTGACGGAACTGTTCCTCGGTCTCCTCCTCCGTAGGGGAGGTCTGTCTGACAGCCTCGGGCCGGATGACCGGTGTCACGCCATGCGCGACTTCCCAGCGAGTATCTGCGCCACGCCGGTAGGACGAGTCGCTTCGCCCACCCTGCTGTCCCAACGCCCCGCCCATGGGCATCGGCATCAATCCCGGCGACGCGGCGGCAGTCCGAGGCTGTGACACGACTGCGGCACCGCCGCTCCCAGGTGGGGGAAGCGCCACCACGTATCCGTTCGGGCCGACGCCTGGGCCTGGCAGTACATAGCCGCCACCATATGGTGCATATTGATTGCCGGGCGCGATTGGCAACATAGAAACCGGCTGGCCGGGAACAGCCGGAACGGGTGGCGTTGAGCCCTGCAGATCCGGACCTGGTCCTTCTGGCCCTGGCGGCGGCAAGGTGACCAACGGTGGCCGACCGGGAAGGCTCGGTGGAATGGGCCGCTGGACGGTTTGGCCGCGGCCTCGCCCTGTATTGGTTACCGACGGCCCGCTGGCGGGTTCTTCCCGCAGGGGAGGCATCGGCCCTACTAGAGTTCCGTCATCGACTTCTTTCCAGTCGGGAGGTCTGACCATCTGACCGCGATGGTCACGTATTGCCCGTTCGGTCGCCATCATTGTCTGCTCTGTTAGGTAACTGAGCCGGGTGGCTTCCCGATCCCACCACTCTGGGCCGCCGTCCTTGGTAGTCAGCTCCCACGCTTGCACGACTCGGTGGACCTCGCGCTTGGCTTTCGCCGTCGCTTCTACAATCCCCTGGATGGCGAGCGCATTCTGAATCGCGGCCTCGCTGTCATATCGAAGCACCGCTATCATTTTGTCGAGTTTTTTTAAAGCGATTGTTGCGGCCTGGCTCTGTTCGGCTGGCCAGATCTGCGCGAGCGCCGCACGGTGGCTCGATAGTCTGTCAGCTTGCGCCGTAACGACCGATGCATAAGCTCGCAGGCCGTCGACCTGCTTCAAGCCGAGGGCAACATCCTCCTGCTGAAGCATGTCCCAGACCCGTGGCGGATCGACCGCAACCCAATTGGTGGTTCCTATTGTCGGCCAAATAGCCAAGGCACCTTGCTGCCTTGCGACGTAGCCTCCTTCAGAGGAAAGCATGCCCCCTGGCCTTGTGGTCATGGGAGCATTCCTCTCGGCGGAGGAGCCTGGTTGGCTGCTGCCTCTCTCAATAGGGTAAACGCCTTATCGAGTTCCTTGTCCACATCGAAGATGCGAGCCGCCGCACGTGCATCGGCGTCGGCATAGTTCTTCGCGATTTGGTCCAAGGCGTTATTCAGTATCTCGATGATCTGGATCTGTAAATCGGCGTTGCGCCAGTGCTGGGCTAGTACGTCATCTGCCGAGACGCGGGCAGCCCTTCCTTCAGCACAATCCAGTGCGAGACAGAATTCCGCACTCCAGCCCATCCTGTCTTTTGCCGCGTTTAGCCCGGGCTTGAGATCCGCCTCAGTCTGGTGCCGAAGGCTGGCGCTGACCTCGCGTAAACCGGCTAGGTCGACGGTGATCTGTACCGGTACACGTCGTTCAGGCATGCTTCCCTCCCCAAAGAAGCGCGCAATGGGGACGGCCCCGGCACCAATCGATCCACACCCGCCGGAGTCACGTCTGCGGGCAGGGTAACGGATTGACCACGCTGAGCACAGCCCTTACCTGGTGACCTGTGGATAACCCAGCGAGCGCCTGTGAATCAGGCCTGGCCGAGCGCCTCCGCCCGCCCTTGCTCCCGCGCCTCCGCGGTACCGAGCGAGAACAGATCATGCTCCGCATCCCGAACCAGCGCTGGCACCACCCCGCTGCTGTCCCGCGTGGACGTGAGCAGCCCACGTACGACCGCGACCGGCACCCGATCGACCTTCCCCTTCACCAACTCCGCAGCCGCCGCCAACTCGTCCACGACCGCCATCTGCGTGATCTGCAGCTCGTTGCCGTACGGATCCGTCTCCCCGCGGTGGTCCCGCAGCGGCTCGATCCCCGCACACCCCAGGGCGACATCCGTCAGCCCGTTACGCCACGGCCGGCCCATCGTGTCGCTGACGATCACGGCCACATCGAGCCCGTACTGCTCCCGTAGCGCCTCTCGCAGCGCCCGAGCCGACGCGTCCGGGTCGACCGGCAGCAGCACAAGCTGGGACCGGTCGACGTTGGAGTTGTCGATCCCTGCGGACGCCATCACGAACCCGTGGTGCGTCTGCACGATCCGCGTATGCCCCCGCGTGGCCACCGCCCGGGCGGTCTGCGACCGCAGCACCTGCTCCCGCGCCGCCTCCCGCTCAGGCCCCCCGACAGGCACCGACGCCAGCGCACCCTCCGACTTCGACACGATCTTGCTGGTGACGACGAGGATGTCCCCGTCGGCGAGCCACGGGGCCGCACCGACGATGAGTTTGGCCAGATCGTCACCAGGCTGCACGTCCGGGATGCCGCGCACCGGGTGCACGCTGAAACCGTCGATCATGCCGCCACCTCGTTGCGCTCGTTGCCGTGACCAGTGTGCTCATTCACGCGACGCCGCCCAACTCCAGGGCTGCGCGAACCATGGCGGCGGTGGCGTCGTCATCGGTCATCCAGAGGGGTACGGCGCGCACACGTACGCCGGGGACGTCGGTGGGGGCGTCTGCGGTGTCGACGAGCCAGCCGTCGAGCACACCGCCGGCGGATTGGGCTCCGAGCAGGCGGCCGACGCCCTGGGCGGAGCATTCGACGTCCACGGCGGACAGGCACTTGTCGGCCATGCCGCGTACGGGGCTGCCGCCGATGATGGGGGAGACGCCGACGACGGGGGCGGAGCCGCTGACGAGGGCGTCGCGCAGGGCGCTGACGGCCAGCACGGGCGCGATGGACACCACGGGGTTGCTGGGGGCGAGCAGCACGATGTCGGCGGCCTGGAGCGCGTCGAGCACGCCCGCGGCGGGTTTGGCGGTGTCGGCGCCGACGAAGCGGAACTGCTTGGCGGGCAGCGCGGCGCGGTGGCGTACCCACCATTCCTGGAAGTGGATGGCCTGGTCGCCGCTGCCGTCCTCGGCCGCGACCACGACGTGGGTTTCGAGCCGGTCGTCGGTGGCGGGCAGCAGGGTGATGCCGGGCTGCCAGCGGTCGCAGAGCGCGGTGACGACGGCCGACAGCGGGTAGCCCGCGTTGAGCATGCGGGTGCGGACCAGATGGGTGGCGATGTCGCGGTCGCCGAGGCCGAACCAGGTGGGCTCCGCGCCGTACTTGGCCAGCTCTTCCTTGACGGTCCAGGTCTCGCCGGCGCGGCCCCAGCCGCGTTCGGGGTCGATGCCGCCGCCGAGGGTGTACATGACGGAGTCGAGGTCGGGGGTGATGCGCAGCCCGTGCATCCACACGTCGTCGCCCACGTTGACGACGGCGGTCACCTCGTCGCCGGTGGTGCGGGCGTGGGCCCGCACTCCGGCGAGGAAACGCGCGCCGCCGATGCCACCTGCCAGCACCACGATCCGCATGGCGACATCCTCCCGCACCGCGGGAGGCCGACGGGGCCAGGGTCGTAGGCTGGCCTCCATGTCCAGCGAGGTCGTTGCCCAGCCGGTGGTCGGTTCCGCGGAGATCGGCCGTGCGCTCAAGCGTGCGGCGGCGGGGAGGGCATTGGACGCCGCGGAGGCTACTGCGCTGCTCAGCGCCTCGGGGGCGGCGTTCGACGAGCTGCTGGCGCTGGCTTCGGGGGTACGCGACGCGGGGTTGCGCGACGCCGGGCGGCCGGGCGTGATCACGTACTCGAAGAAGGTGTTCATCCCGCTGACCCGGCTGTGCCGTGACCGGTGCCACTACTGCACGTTCGCGACGGTGCCGCACCGGCTGCCCGCGGCCTACCTGGACCGGGACGAGGTGCTGGCGATCGCCCGGCAGGGCGCGGCGCTGGGCTGCAAGGAGGCGCTGTTCACGCTGGGTGACCGGCCGGAGGAGCGGTGGCCGGCGGCGCAGCAGTGGCTGACCGAGCGAGGGTACGCGTCCACGATCGACTACCTGCGGTCGGTGGCGATCGCGGTGCTGGAGGAGACCGGCCTGCTGCCGCACCTGAACCCGGGCGTCATGAGCTGGCCGGATCTGCAGCGGCTGCGGCCGGTGGCGCCGAGCATGGGCATGATGCTGGAGACGACCGCGACGCGGCTGTGGTCGGAGCCGGGCGGCCCGCACTACGGCTCGCCGGACAAGGAGCCCGCGGTGCGGCTGCGGGTGCTGGCCGACGCGGGCCGCGTGGGGGTGCCGTTCACCACGGGCATCCTGATCGGCATCGGGGAGACGCACGCCGAGCGGGTCGACGCGATCTTCGAGCTGCGCCGCAGCGCCCGGGAGTACGGGCACCTGCAGGAGATCATCGTGCAGAACTTCCGGGCCAAGCCGGACACGGCGATGCGCTCCACTCCCGACGCGTCGGTGCTCGACCTGGCTGCCACGGTCGCGGTGACGCGGCTGCTGATGGGGCCGGGCATGCGCATCCAGGCCCCGCCGAATCTCATCGACGCCTCGTTCGAGCTGCTGGTCAAGGCCGGGATCGACGACTGGGGCGGGGTGTCGCCGCTGACGCCCGACCACGTGAACCCGGAGCGGCCGTGGCCGCACCTGGACGAGCTGGCGGCGCTGACCGCCGCCGCAGGGTTCGAGCTGCGCGAGCGGCTCACGGTGTATCCGAACTATGTGCGCGGCGCCGAGCGGTGGCTCGACCCGCGGCTGCACCCGCACGTGCGGGCCCTGGCCGACGAGCACGGCATGGCCGTCGCGGACGCGCCGGTGACCGGCCGCCCGTGGCAGGAGCCCGAGGTCGAGGGCGGGGTCGGCCGCGTCGACCTGCACCGCGAGATCGACGCCGAGGGGCGCACCGGCGACCGGCGCGGCGACTTCGACACGGTGTACGGCGACTGGAACGCGGTCGGTGAGGCGGCGGCCGCTGGCGCGGGCCCCGCGGTCAGCGTGGGGGCGCTCGCGGCGGGGCTGCGGATCGCCCGGGAGAACCCGGCGGCGCTGCTGGAGCCCGTGCACGAGGAGGCGGCGCTGGCCCTGCTGCACGCCGACGGGGCGGCGCTGGACGAGCTGTGCGGCATCGCCGACGACGTACGCCGGGACACGGTCGGCGACGACGTCACCTATGTGGTCAACCGGAACATCAACTTCTCGAACGTGTGTTACGTGGGCTGCCGGTTCTGCGCGTTCGCGCAGCGTGAACGCGACGCCGACGCGTACCGGCTGAGTGTCGAGCAGGTCGCCGACCGGGCCGAGGAGGCCTGGCGCGACGGCGCGACCGAGATCTGCGTGCAGGGCGGCATCGACCCGCAGCTGCCCGTCTCGGTGTACCCGGACCTGGTCCGCGCCGTGAAGGAGCGGGTGCCGGGAATGCACGTGCACGCCTTCTCGCCGATGGAGATCGTCACCGCGGCCGCCAAAGCGGGCGTGTCCGTGGCGGACTGGCTGACCCGCCTGCGGGACGCGGGCCTGGACACCATTCCGGGCACCGCCGCGGAGATCCTCGACGACGAGGTGCGCTGGGTGCTGACCAAGGGCAAGCTGCCCACCTCGGCCTGGGTGGAGACCGTCGAGACGGCGCACCGGCTGGGCATCCGGTCCAGCTCCACGATGATGTACGGCCACGTCGACCATCCGAAACACTGGCTGGGCCACTTCCGGGTGCTGGCCGGGCTGCAGGACCGCACCGGTGGCTTCACCGAGTTCGTGGCGCTGCCGTTCGTGCATACCAACGCCCCGATCTACCTGGCCGGCATCTCGCGCGCGGGGGCGACCTGGCGCGAGAACCGGGTGGTGCACGCGATGGCCCGGTTGCTGCTGCACGGGCGTATCCCCAACATCCAGTGCTCCTGGGTGAAGCTGGGCGACGAGGGCACCGTGGCCATGCTCAACGGGGGCTGCAACGACCTCGGGGGCACTCTTATGGAAGAGACGATTTCCCGGATGGCCGGATCGGCGCACGGCTCGGCCCGTACGGTGGAACAGCTGCACGCCATCGCCGCGGCCGCCGGTCGGCCCGCCCGCCAGCGCACCACGAGTTACGTGCGCTAGCGGCTCACTCCTGTCCGAAGGTCGTCAGCACCCTGCCGTCAAGTTCGACACGCCAGCAGAATTTCGCCACGACACGCCCGACATGCCGTCACCGGTTTCGGGTCTGAATCGATAGGGCAGTGGCGGGACGGTGAAATACCGAACCGAACGGCCCTGCCGGGCGTGTACCAGAGTGAGCTTGACGGTGCACGTAGGACACGCGTGTAATTTTGCGTGGGGCTGGAGGTAGCGGCATCCACAAAACCGCCTATGTGGACAAACGCTCTCCAGGTGGGGGGTTGCGCCGGTCGTGACCGGCGCGCAATAAGGAGGCAGCGGAGATGGACGGTCGCCCCGTCGTGGCGGATCTGCTGGGCAACGCGCCCGAGTGGCAGGAGCACGCGCTGTGCTCCCAGACTGACCCGGAGGCGTTCTTCCCCGAGAAGGGTGGTTCTACCCGCGAGGCCAAGCGCATCTGCTCGCGCTGCGAGGTCAAGTCCGAGTGCCTGGAGTACGCGCTGTCGCATGACGAGCGCTTCGGCATCTGGGGCGGACTGTCCGAGCGCGAGCGGCGCAAGCTCAAGCGCCGCGCGATCTGAGACTTTCGAGCGCTGCCGGCCCGTGGGGGCGGTCCGGCAGCGCTCCGACAAGCAACACCGCCGCTCCGGCGAGCGCGTCCGGCCTGGTCGGCTACGCGAGATCGTCGGGGTTCAGGCCCAGCAGGTTGGCGACCTGCTCGACGATCACGTCACGCACCAACTCGCCCAGGTCGTCGCGATCTGAGGCCCGGAACTCCAGCGGACGCCGGTAGACCACGATCCGCGGCGGCACCCCGTGCCTGCCCGGCCGTCCCGGCAGCAGCCGCGCCAGCGGCACCCGCCCGTCCTCCAGCACGTCCGAGTCGTAGACGTTGAGGTCCGGGGGCACGTCTTCGACCGCGAACTCCACCCCGGCCAGCTCGGTCGCGAACCGCGCCTCGAGCGACTCCACCGTGTCCAGCACCAGCTCGTCGAAGACCTCGGCCTTCGTCCGGGCCAGGGGCACGCTGGCCGGCACCAGCCGACCGCGCATACCCCGGCCGTGGCGGTCGCGTCGGCGGCGGGCGGCGGTCGGGCGGCGGCGGGCGGGACTGGTCACCCGGCAAATGTATCCCCGAGCGCCAGTGCCGGTACCCGGTACGGGGCCGTGATCCTTCCCTCGGCGTGTCGCGGCGCAACCGGCGTGCCGGTGCGCGGCGGGGCGCTAACGTCACACGCCGTGAGGTCTCCACGGCGTTGCTCTCGTAACGGCTGCCCCCGGCAGGCGGTTGCAACGCTGACCTATGTCTATGCGGAGTCCACGGCGGTGGTCGGCCCACTCGCCGCGTACCAGGAGCCGCACACGTACGACCTGTGCGAACCCCACGCCCTGAGCCTGACCGCTCCCCGTGGCTGGGACCTCGTCCGCCACGACGGCGAGTTCGAGCCCCCACCGCCCACCACCGACGACCTGGTGGCCCTGGCCGAAGCGGTCCGCGAGGCAGCCCGCCCCGCCCCCCGCCAGCCCGCCCCGGAGCCGCCCCACAACGGCCCGCCCACCCCCGGCCGCCGCGGCCACCTCCGCGTCATCCCCCCGTCCTGAGCGGCGAAGGAAGGGCACCTTCCCATCGCTATTCGTAGAGGAAGGGCACCTTCTTAACGTCGGAAGGGGTGCTGGCAGGGCGTTCGTCGGGCGCGACTGCGGGTAGACGTCCACGGCGCGACCGACGTCCACGGCTCGGACGTGCCGGATGCCGAAGGCAGTGGGTCCGGCTTTGCCGCCATGATCGCTGCTTTGGGTCAAAAGGTGAGATCAGACCGTAGATCCTGACCCGAAACAGCGATCATGCGTAGCGCGGCGACGAGCGGAGCGTTAGGAAGGGCACCTTCTATTACGCGGAGCGTTAAGAAGGTGCCCTTCCTTCGAAGCGGTCGAGGGCGACGACGGCGCGGAGGGCGGCGTTGATGCCGAGCCAGCGCAGGGGTTCGGGTTCCCAGCGCGGGGAGCGGTGATTGACCCAGGGCAGGACGGTCAGCGAGGACTCGACGCCCGTGATCAGGTCGGCGAGGGTGCGGCCGGCCAGGTTGGTGGCGGCGACGCCGTCGCCGACGTAGCCGCCCGCCCAGGCCAGGCCGGTGGACCGGTCGAGGCCGACCGAGGGGTGCCAGTCCCGGGTGATGCCCAGCGGCCCGCCCCAGGCGTGGGTGATCTTCGCGTCGCCCAGGGCCGGGAACAGCTCGACCAGGGTGTTCCGGAGTGCGAGGTGTACGGACGGCTCGTTGTCGAAGGACGGGCGTATCGCCGAGCCGTAGTGGTATGGCGCGCCGCGCCCGCCGAAGGCGAGCCGGTCGTCGGCGGTGCGCTGGCCGTAGATGACCAGGCGGCGGTGGTCGGTGAAGGTCTCCCGCCGGTCGAGTCCCGCCTCGTCCCAGAAGGACTTCGGCAGCGGCTCGGTGGCGATCATCAGCGAGTAGATCGGCACCACGGCACGCCGTTGACCGGGCAGGCTCGCCGTGTAGCCCTCAGTGGCCCGGACGACCGTGTCGGCCCGCACCGTGCCGTGCTCGGTGCGCAGCGCGGCACGGTGCCCGCCGACCGCGTTGTGCGGCGCGCCCGCCATGATCTCCAGCACCCGGGTCCGCTCGTAGATCGCGACGCCGAGCCGCTCGACGGTCGCTGCCAGCCCGCGAACCAGCCGCAGTGGTTGCACCGCCGCGCAGTGCGGGGACCAGGTCGCCCCGTGCACCGCGGTCGCGCCGCACCGGTCGAGCGCCTCGGCCTGGTCGAGCAGCCGCAGCTCGAACCCATACGACGCGGCCAGCTCCGCCTCCGCCCGAGCCCCGCGCCACTGCGCCGCGGATCGGGCCAGCCCCAGCGTGCCGCCCTTGTCCCAGTGGCAGTCGATGCCTTCGGCGGCGGCGGCCCGGCCGACCTCGTCCACGGTGTCGATCATTGCCTGCTGGAACGCGATCGCCACGCCCCGCCCGTGCAGCTTCTCCAGCTTCGGCAGGGGTGTGGGCAGCAGCCCGGAGCACCAGCCGCCGTTGCGCCCGGATGCGCCGAACCCGGCCTGCTCGGCCTCCACGATCGCGATCCGCAGCCCGGGATCTGCCCGGCGCAGGTAGTACGCCGTCCACAGGCCGGTGTAGCCCGCGCCCACGATCGCCACGTCGACATCCAGATCGCCGGGCAGGCGCGGGCGGGGCGTGACGGCCCCGCCCGCGGTGTCGAACCACAGGGAGGTCACAGCAGGGACGAGGCCCGGGTCAGCACGTCGCGCAGGATCTGCTCGATCTCGTCGAACTGCTGCTGGGTCGCGGTCAGTGCCGGGGAGAGCTGGATAACCGGGTCGCCCCGGTCGTCGGCGCGGCAGTACAGGCCCGCGTCGAACAGCGCCGTGGACAGGAAACCGCGGATCAGCCGCTCGGACTCCTCGGCGTTGAACGTCTCCCGGGTGGCCTTGTCCTTGACCAGCTCGATGCCGTAGAAGTAGCCCTCGCCGCGCACGTCGCCGACGATCGGCAGGTCGTACAGCTTCTCCAGGGTGGCCCGGAACGCGGGCGCGTTCTGGCGGACGTGCCCGACCAGGTCTTCACGCTCGAACACGTCCAGGTTGGCCAGTGCGACCGCGCAGCTGACCGGGTGCCCGCCGAAGGTGATGCCGTGGGCGAACATCTGCCCGTCGGCCAGGAACGGCTCGATCAGCCGGTCACTGGCGATCATCGCGCCGAGTGGGGAGTATCCCGAGGTCATGCCCTTGGCGGTGGTGATGATGTCGGGCTGGTAGCCGTAGTACTGGGCGCCGAAGTACTCGCCGAGCCGGCCCCAGGAGCAGATGACCTCGTCGGACACGAGCAGCACGCCATAGCGGTCGCAGATCTCGCGTACCCGCTGGAAGTAGCCGGGCGGGGCGGGGAAGCAGCCGCCCGCGTTCTGCACCGGCTCCAGGAACACCGCGGCGACGGTCTCCGGGCCTTCGCGCTCGATCGCGCGGGCGATCTCCTCGGCCGCCCACACGCCGAACGCCTCGTAGTCGTCGCCGTGCTCGGGGGCGCGGTAGAAGTTCGTGTTCGGCACCTTGATGCCGCCGGGGACCAGCGGCTCGAACTCGGCCCGGAACGCGGGCACGCCGGTGATGGACAGCGCGCCCATCGAGGTGCCGTGGTAGGCGAGGTAGCGGCTGACGACCTTGTGGCGCAGCGGCTGGCCGACCTTCTTGAAGTAGGAGCGGGCGAGCTTCCACGCGCTCTCCACGGCCTCGGAGCCGCCGGTGGTGAAGAAGACGCGGTTCAGATCGCCGGGGGTCAGCTCGGCGATGCGGTCGGCGAGCTCGATGGCCTTCGGGTGGGCGTACGACCAGAGCGGGAAGTAGGCCAGCTCGTGCGCCTGCTTGGCGGCGGCGTCGGCGAGCTCGGCGCGGCCGTGGCCGGCGTTGACCGTGAACAGGCCGGCGAGGCCGTCGAGGTAGCGCTTGCCGTTGCTGTCCCAGACGTACGTGCCCTCGCCGCGGACGATCGTCGGCACGCTGCCCTCGCGGTAGGCGGCCATGCGGGTGAAGTGCATCCAGAGGTGGTCGGTTTCCTTGCCCATCGTGAGGCCTCACTCATCGGTACGTTGCGGCGTTGCCTACGGTTATCGCACACGTAGTCGAGATACAGCAACCCTCTCCGTAGTATTTTCGCGCGACGGCTACGGATTTCGTAGTACGTCGGCAACCGGGCCGACATCGTTGGGCGGTAACGGGCGGTTTGTGAGCTGCCGCACCTCAGCGGGCGGACGCCGGGTCGATTTAGGCACAATTGCGGGTCACCCCTTTACCCCTCCAGGCTCTCAGCCTGCCCAGCGAGAGGTGCCTAGATTGCGCGCTCGTCCTCTGTCGGCTCCGGCCCGCGCCCTGCTCGCGGCCACCACCGCGACCCCCTCGCGCCGGCGCGTGCTGCGCGGCGCCCTGGCCGGCGGCGCGCTCGCCGCGACCGGCGGGGTCATGGCCGCGTGCAGCCCCAGCGGCATGGCCCCCCAGGCGGGGGCGTCGACCCGGCCCGCGTGCAAGGCCACCGACGTCTCGGCGAGCGAGCGCAAGGTGTCGTTCGGCAACTGGGTGCAGTATCTGGACGTCGATGAGAACGACGAGAAGCGCCACCCGACGCTGGCCGCCTTCAAGGCGCGCACCGGCGTCGACGTGTCCTACACCGAGGACATCAACGACAACAACGAGTACTACGGCAAGATCCGCGCGCAGCTCGCGGCCTGCCAGACCATCGACCGGGACATCGTGGTGTTCTCCGACTGGATGGTCAACAAGTTCATCCGCAACGGCTTCGCGCAGGAGCTGGACCCGGCCAAGACGCCCAACTACCGGCGCAACCTGCTGCCCTCGCTCAAGGCCCGCCCGTACGACCAGGAGCTGCGCTTCGCGGTGCCGTGGCAGTCCGGGCTGACCGGCTTCGCGGTCAACACCCGCGTCGCCAAGGAGGTGCGCACCATCGACGAGCTGCTCACGCGCCCCGACCTCAAGGGCAAGGTGAGCGTGCCGATGGAGATGCCGGACACGATGGGCCTGCTCATCGCGTCGCTGGGCAAGAACCCGGCGGCGTTCACGCCCGAGGACTTCGACGCCGCGCTGGACAAGCTGCGCAAGGCCGTCGAGTCCGGGCAGATCCGCCGCTTCACCGGCAACGAGTACGTCCAGGACCTGGCCAAGGGCGACGTCGCCGCGGCCATCGCCTGGTCCGGCGACGCCCTGCAGCTGGGCCTCAACGACGAGAAGATCAAGTTTGTATCGCCGGACGAAGGCCTGCTGATCTGGTCCGACGCTGCCGTGATCCCGGTGACCGCGACGCACGCGAGCAACGCGATGGCGCTGCTCGACCACTACTACGACCCGAAGGTCGCCGCGGAGCTGGCCGCGTGGGTCAACTACGTCTGCCCCGTCGCCGGCGCGCAGGACGAGATGGTCAAGATCGACCCCGAACTGGCCGAGAACAAGCTGATCTTCCCCGACGACGCCATGCTCGCCGACGTGAAGGCGTTCGCCCCGCTCGGCGAGGCCGAGGAGAAGGAGTACCAGGCGAAGTTCTCCGCCGTCATGGGCGTCTGACGCACCCGGTTTGTCATAGACGATGGCCTATTACATCGAGTATTTGTAGATCAAACTCGATGTAATAGGCCATCGTCCATGTAAAGCGGGGCTAGGCGGTGCCCCAGGAGTAGGTCTGCTTGCGGAGTTTGAGGTAGACGAAGACCTCGGCGCCGATCACGCCGTCCACGGCGCGCACCTCGTGCAGGATCTCCAGCAGGTGGTCGTCGTTGCGGCAGACCGCCTCCAGCAGCAGGTCGTACGACCCGGCGGTGATCACCACGTAGTCGACCTCCTCGATCTCGGAGATCCGGTCGGCGATGCCGTCCAGGTCGCCCGTGGTCTTCACGCCGATCATCGCCTGCCGGCCCAGCCCCAGCTGGAGCGGGTCGGTGACCGCCACGATCTGCATGACGCCCGCGTCGATGAGCCGCTGTACCCGTTGTCTCACGGCCGCCTCGCTCAAGCCGACCGCGCGGCCGATGGTCGCGTACGGTCTGCGGCCGTCCTCCTGCAACTGCTCGATGATCTGCTTCGCGATGTCGTCGAGGAGCGCGTGGTTGGCGTGGTTGAGTTGAGGGTGTCGGCGGATGACAGCGCGTGGTGCGGCGGAGTCGGCGGGCGTCGGCAATGAGGCCTCCTGGGGCGTACGCAGAGGGGGATCGCGAGGGAGATGATCCGGCCCGAGCATCGTATCGCTACGAGGCAGACGATTCCGGCACTTGGTGGGCAGGCTTGTAACGGAAACGTCATCAACTCGCGATGTTGGCTGCCGGAATTCGTAGTCGCACCCCAGATTCGCCACGGAATCCCTTGTCATGTGGCGCACGTCATGTCACGATCGTCGCGCCACGGGTTGTTAACCATCTGACAGCGGGAGGCGATATGAACGGCTTTTCGCCGAATGTCATCGGTGAGCGTTTCGCCGATGGGACGTCGGGTGAGCGGTTCACCGTGGTCAACCCCGCCGACGGTAGCACCGTCGCCGAGTACGGACTCGCTGGTCAGGAAGATGTGGACGCCGCCGTCGCGGCTGCGCGGGCTGCTTTCCCGGGCTGGTCGGGCGCGACGCCCGGCGAACGCTCGGGCGCGCTGCACCGCCTGGCCGGGCTGCTGAGCGAGCGGGCCGCGGATTTCGTGGCCGCGGAGGTGGCGCAGACCGGCAAACCGGTGCGCCTGGCGACAGAGTTCGACGTGCCGGGGACCATCGACAACACCGCCTTCTTCGCCGGGGCAGCCCGTGACCTGCAGGGCAAGGCGGCGGGGGAGTACTCCGCCGACCACACCAGCTACGTGCGGCGCGAGGCGATCGGCGTGGTCGGCTCGATCTCGCCGTGGAACTACCCGCTGCAGATGGCGGCCTGGAAGATCCTGCCGGCCATCGCGGCGGGCAACACCATCGTGCTCAAGCCCGCTGAGCTGACCCCGCTGACCAGCGTGATGTTCGCGCGGGCCTGCCTGGACGCGGGCATCCCGGCCGGGGTCGTCAACGTGGTCACCGGGCGCGGCCCGGTGGCCGGGGCGGCGCTGGTCGCCCACCCCGAGGTGGACATGGTCAGCTTCACCGGCTCGACCGCGGTGGGCCGGGGCATCGGCGCGACGGCCGCGGGCGCGGTGAAGCGGGTGCACCTGGAGCTGGGCGGCAAGGCTCCGTTCCTGGTGTTCGACGACGCGGACGTGGAGGCCGCGGCGCAGGGCGCGGTGGCCGGTTCGCTGATCAACTCAGGGCAGGACTGCACCGCGGCGACCCGCGCGTACGTGCAGCGCCCGTTGTACGACCGGTTCGTGGCCCGGGTCGCGGAGCTGTTCGAGGGTGTGCGCGCCGGGGACCCGCTGGACCCGGCGACCGACATCGGCCCGCTGATCAGCCTTGCCCAGCGCGACCGGGTGGCGGGGTTCGTCGACCGTGCCCGCGCGGCGGGTGCCAAGATCGTGGCGGGTGGCCGGGTGCCCGAGGGTCTGGCGCACGGTGCCTACTACGCGCCCACCCTGGTCGTCGACGCCGCGCAGGACAGCGAGATCGTCCAGCAGGAGGTCTTCGGCCCGGTGCTGGTCGTGCTGCCGTTCGACGCCGATGATGAGGGTGTGGCGCTGGCCAACGACACGCCGTACGGCCTGGCGGCGAGCGTGTGGACGCGCGACGTGCACCGGTCGCTGCGGGGCACGCGTGAGTTGCGCGCCGGATGTGTGTGGGTCAACGACCACATCCCGATCATCAGCGAGATGCCACACGGGGGTTACCGTCGCTCCGGCTTCGGAAAGGACATGTCCACGTACTCGTTCGACGAGTACACCCAGATCAAGCACGTCATGTACGACACCACCGCGGTCGCCGCGAAGCCGTGGCACCGCACCGTCTTCAGTCAGTAAGTGATATCTGCGCCTGTACACCCCTCTGGCAGTGAAGGAACCTTCGATGGCTCGTCGCATACCACTCTCCCCGCAGGCTCAGGCAGTGCTGGCGGCCATGCCGTCGCGCCGGACCGTGTTGCGCGGGGCTCTCGCCGGAGGGGCGTTCGCGGTGGCCGGCGGTGCGCTGGCCGCCTGCGGCACCAAGGGCACCGGCAACGGCAACGCCGGCCCGTCGGCCGGCCCGCTGTGCACCGTCGCCGACGTGTCGGCCACCGAGCGCAAGATCGCCTTCTCGAACTGGCCCGCCTACATGGACGAGGACGAGAAGAACCCCGAGGTCCACCCGACGCTGGTCGCCTTCAAAGCCAAGACCGGCATCGACGTCACCTACACCGCCGACATCAACGACAACAACGAGTTCTACGGCAAGATCCGCACGCAGCTCGCCGCCTGCCAGCCGATCGACCGGGACCTCGTGGTGTTCACCGACTGGATGGCGGCGACGTTCATCCGCAACGGCTTCGCCGCCAAGTTCAACGCCGACAAGGTCGCCACGTTCAGCAAGAACCTGGCCCCGTCCCTGCGCAGCCGCCAGTTCGACCCGAACATGGAGTACGCCGCGCCGTGGCAGTCGGGCCTGACCGGCATCGGCGTGAACACCGCGGTGACCAAGGAGGTGCGCACGGTCGACGA
The DNA here is from genome assembly GCF_040648615.1 of Catellatospora sp. NPDC049111. Classification (NCBI taxonomy): domain Bacteria; kingdom Bacillati; phylum Actinomycetota; class Actinomycetes; order Micromonosporales; family Micromonosporaceae; genus Catellatospora; species Catellatospora sp. NPDC049111. Next base: position 184,296 of record NZ_JBEZEB010000002.1, read on the forward strand.
GCTGCTGACCCGCCCCGACCTGAAGGGCAAGGTCACCTGCCTCACCGAGATGCACGACACGATGGGCTTCATGCTCCTGTCGATCGGCAAGGACCCGGGCAACTTCACCACCGCCGACTTCGACGCGGCGCTGGAGAAGCTGAAGGCCGCCGTGGCGTCGGGCCAGATCCGCCGCTTCACCGGCAACGACTACGTGCAGGACCTGGCCAAGGGCGACATCGCCGCCTGTATCGCGTGGTCCGGCGACGTGATCCAGCTCGGCTTCGAGAACGACAAGATCAAGCTGGTGACGCCGGACGAGGGCATGATGCTCTGGTCGGACAACATGCTGATCCCGATCACCTCGCCGCACGCGGCGAACGCGATGGCGTTGATCGACTACTACTACGATCCGAAGGTGGCCGCCGAGCTGGCCGCGTTCGTGAACTACGTCTGCCCGGTGGCGGGCGCGCAGGAGGAGATGGTCAAGATCGACCCGGACCTCGCGCAGAACCCGCTCATCTTCCCCGACGCCGCGATGCAGTCGAAGATCAAGATCTTCAAGCCGCTGACCGAGGCTGAGGAGAAGGAGTACCAGGGCAAGTTCCAGGCAGCGATCGGGGCGTGACAGGTTGACCGACCAGGACCTCTGCATCGAGAACGTCACCAAGACGTTCGGCGGCTTCACCGCCGTCGACGACCTCACCCTGACCATTCCGGACGGCTCGTTCTTCGCGCTGCTCGGGGCGTCGGGCTGCGGCAAGACCACCACGCTGCGCATGGTCGCCGGCCTGGAGGAGCCGAACGCCGGGCGGATCACGCTCGGCGGGCTGGACATCACCCGGATGCGCCCGTACAAACGGCCGGTCAACACGGTGTTCCAGAGCTACGCGCTGTTCCCGCACATGAGCGTCGAGGACAACGTGGCGTTCGGCCTGCGCCGCAAGGGCGAGAACCGGGCGGAGACCCGCCGCAAGGTCGCCGAGATGCTCGACCTGGTCCAGCTGGGCCAGTACGGGTCGCGCCGCCCGGCGCAGCTGTCCGGCGGGCAGCAGCAGCGGGTGGCGCTGGCCCGGGCCCTGGTCAACCAGCCCGAGGTGCTGCTGCTCGACGAGCCGCTCGGCGCGCTCGACCTCAAGTTGCGCCGCCAGATGCAGATCGAGCTCAAGCGCATCCAGACCGAGGTCGGCATCACCTTCGTGCACGTCACGCACGACCAGGAGGAGGCCATGACCATGGCCGACACGGTCGCGGTGATGCAGGCGGGGCGGATCGAGCAGCTGGGCGCGCCGGCCGAGATGTACGAGTTCCCGGCCTCGGCGTTCGTGGCCAACTTCCTCGGCCAGTCCAACCTGATCAAGGCGGAGGTCACCGGCCAGGCCGACGGCCACGTCACGGTCGACGCGCACGGCAACCGGCTGGCGGTGCCGGCGGGCCGGTGCCGGGTCACGTCGGGCACGGCTCTGCTGGGCGTACGCCCGGAGAAGCTGCACCTGGCCGACGGCCTGGACACGGTGCCCTCGGGCCACGCGGCGGTGCGGGGCGTCGTCACCGACGCGTCCTTCACCGGCGTCTCCACGCAGTACCTGGTCCGCGCCCCGTGGGGCAGCGAGCTGACGGTGTTCGTGCCCAACTCCGGCATCGCGAACCCGGCGCTGCCCGGGACCGAGGTGGCGGTGCACTGGTCGCCCGCCCACTCGTTCCTCGTGGGGAGCTGACGTGGCCGCCCTGCTGCCCACGGCGTCGGGCACCCCCGCCGCCGCCACCGAGATCCCGGTCGAACCCCCGGCCGGGATGCGGCGGCGCAAGTGGATCCCGTACGCCCTGCTGGCCCCCGGTCTGCTCTGGCTCGCGGTGTTCTTCGTCTACCCGGTGTTCCAGCTGGTCATGGCGAGCCTGTGGGACCCGAGCGGCTCGGTGGAGACCGGCTACACGTTCGCCTGGGCCTTCTCGAACTATGCCGACGCGTGGGAGATGTTCCACGTCCAGTTCCTGCGCTCACTCTGGTACGCGCTGATCACCACGGTGGTCTGCGTGCTGCTCGGCTACCCGCTGGCGTACGCCATCGCGATCAAGGGCGGGCGCTGGAAGAGCCTGATGCTGGTCGGCGTGATCGCGCCGTTCTTCACCAGCTACCTGGTGCGCACGTACTCGTGGAAGGCGATCCTGTCCGACAGCGGGCCGGTGGTCGACTTCCTGAAGTGGGCGCACCTGCTCGGACCGGACGGGCGGCTGCTGGCGACCGAGTTCGCGGTGATCGCGGGCTTGGTCTACAACTTCCTGCCGTTCATGGTGCTGCCGCTGTACGCCAGCCTCGACAAGCTGGACGTACGGCTGCTGGAGGCCGCGCGCGACCTCTACCACGGGCCGGTGCGCAGCTTCTTCCGCGTGACACTGCCGCTGTCCATGCCGGGCGTCATCGCGGGCACCCTGCTCACCTTCATCCCGGCCGCCGGTGACTACGTGAACGCGCAGCTGCTGGGCGGGCCGAACACGCAGATGATCGGCAGCGTGATCCAGTCGCGCTTCCTGATCGTCAACGACTACCCGATCGCGTCCGCGCTGTCGGTGATGCTCATGGCGACGATCCTGGTGCTGGTGACGATCTACGTCAGCACCGCGGGCACGGAGGAGGTGGTCTGATGCACGGGTTCTGGCGCCGGCTCGCCGAGAAGTGGGTGCTGCTGCTCGGGTTCGTGCTGCTGGCCTACCTGTTCGTGCCGATCGCCGTGGTCATGCTGCTGTCGTTCAACCAGCCCGCCAGCCGCAACACGACGTACGTGCTGGACCTGGAGACGTTCCAGTTCACCTGGAACAACTGGACCGACATCTGCGGTGCGGCCGGCATCTGCGACTCGCTGATGCGCAGCATCTACGTGGGCCTGTCGGCGACCGTGATCGCGACCATCCTGGGTACTTTGATCTCGTTTGCCCTGGTTCGCTACCGGTTCATCGGCCGGGGCAGCACCAACACGCTGATCTTCCTGCCGATGGCCACCCCGGAAATCGTCATGGGAACGTCGTTGTTGACCCTGTTCATAGGGCTGCAGATTCCGATGGGCTTCTTGACGATCCTCATCGCGCATGTCATGTTCTGCATATCGTTCGTGGTGGTCACCGTGAAGGCACGGCTGGCCGGGCTTGATCCGAGGCTGCAGGAGGCGGCGATGGACCTGTACGCGACGCCGTGGCAGGCGTTCCGTCTGGTCATCCTGCCGCTCGTGCTACCCGGCATCGTGGCCGCCGCCCTGCTGGCGTTCTCGCTGAGCTTCGACGACTTCATCATCACCAACTTCGTCACCGGCACCAGCGACTACACCACCTTCCCCATGTTCATCTGGGGCTCGAACCTGCGCGGCATCCCGCCGCAGGTCAACGCCATCGCCACCGCGATGTTCCTGATCTCGTTCGCGTTCGTCATCGCGGGCCAGCTGCGCACCCGTCGCCGCTCCGCCCGCCGCGCCGCGACGTCCTAGATCTCCTGACGGCCGCCGACCGGCCCCACGCCTGATTCGTGGGAGCCGCTCGGCGGTCGTTTGGCATTCCTGGACATTTCGTTTGTCTAGGGATTTATAGGGAAATGAAGCCGCAAACCGGCTTCCCGGTAGTAGAAGGAGGAGATCGGCTCATGCGGGCCAAAGGATCAAAACTGTGGGCGTCGGCGCTGTCAGACACGTCGCCGACGCCGTACTGGACGGACCGGCCCTCCCGGCCGGCACCCGTGCCCCCGCTGACCAGCGCGACCACCGCGCAGCTGGCAGTCATCGGGGGCGGCTACAGCGGCCTGTGGACGGCGCTGCTGGCCAAGGAGCGCGACCCGTCGACCGACGTGGTGGTGCTCGAATCGGGGGTGTGCGGCCACGCCGCCTCCGGACGCAACGGCGGATTCTGCTCCGCGAGCCTCACGCACGGGCTCGCCAACGGGGTGGACCGCTTCCCGGACGAGATCACCGAGCTGGAACGGCTCGGCCGGGAGAACCTCGACCAGATCGAGGACACGCTGGCCAGGTACGGCATCGACTGCGACTTCGAGCGCACCGGTGAGCTGGAGGTCGCCACCTCCGCGTACCAGCTGGACTGGCTGCACGAGTCGGCGGAGCTGACCCGGTCGATGGGTTACCGCGCCGAGGTGTTCGACGCCGAGCAGGTACGGGCCGAGGTCGACTCGCCCACGTACCTGGGCGGCTGGTGGGACCGCGACCGGGTGGCCATGGTCGACCCGGCGAAGCTGGCCTGGGGCCTGCGGCAGGCGTGCCTGACCCTGGGCGTGCGCATCTACGAGGGCACCCCGGTGCTCGGGGTGAGCAGCGGGCGCGACGGCCTGCTGCTGCGCACCCCGCACGGCGAGGTGCGCTCGGCCCGGGTCGCGCTGGCGACCAGCGCCTTCGGACCGCTCGTGCGCAAGCTCAAGCGCTACCTGATCCCGGTGTACGACTACGCCCTGATGACCGAGCCGCTGACCGCAGCCCAGCTCGGTGACCTGGGCTGGCGTAACCGGCAGGGGCTGGGCGATTCGGCGAACCAGTTCCACTACTACCGGCTCACCGCGGACAACCGGATCCTGTTCGGCGGCTACGACGCGATCTACCACTTCGGCAACCGGATCGCGCCGACCCTCGAACAGCGCCAGGACACCTTCACCCGGCTGGCCGAGCACTTCTTCACCACGTTCCCGCAGCTGGAGGGACTTCGGTTCACCCACAGCTGGGGCGGGGTGATCGACACCTGCACCCGCTTCTGCGCCTTCTTCGGCACCGCCTTCGGCGGCAGGCTGGCCTACGCGGCCGGCTACACCGGACTGGGCGTCGGCGCGACGCGTTTCGGCGCGCAGGTGATGCTCGACCACCTCGAAGGGGCGTCCACGGAGCGCACCAGGCTGGACTTCGTACGGTCCAAGCCCTGGCCGCTGCCGCCGGAGCCGCTGCGCTCGCTCGGCATCCAGCTGACCCGCTGGTCACTGGCGCGCGCCGACGAGCACCAGGGCCGCCGCAATCTGTGGTTGCGCACGCTGGACCACGCCGGGCTGGGCTTCGACTCCTGACGCTCCTGTCCCGCCGTCCCACCGGTGGGAAACACACCTGAATCAAGTCGTTTCGTGGCATTCGTCGCCACGATGTTGAAGGGATTTTTATGCGTATCCTGCTGGTCGGCGCTGGTGGCGTCGGCAGTGCAGCAGCCGCCATCGCCGCTCGCCGTGACTTCTTCCAGCTCATGGTGGTCGCCGACTACTCCCTGGAGCGCGCCCGGCGGGCCGTCTCCGGACTGGACGACCGGTTCGTCGCGGCGCGCCTGGACGCCTCCCGCGCCGTCGACGTCGCCGAACTGTGCCGCGAACACGAGATCACGCACGTGCTCAACGCGGTGGACCCCCGCTTCGTCATGCCGATCTTCGACGGGGCGTACGCGGCCGGGGCGGACTACCTCGACATGGCCATGTCGCTGTCCCACCCGCACCCCACCGATCCGTACGCCAAGACCGGCGTGATGCTCGGCGAGGAGCAGTTCGGCAAGGCCGTCGCCTGGGAGGCGGCCGACCGGCTCGCGCTCGTCGGCATCGGCGTCGAGCCCGGCCTGTCCGACATCTTCGCCCGGTACGCCGCCGACCACCTGTTCTCCGAGATCGACGAGATCGGCGTGCGGGACGGCTCCAACATCACCGTCGAGGGCTTCGACTTCGCCCCGTCGTTCTCCATCTGGACCACCATCGAGGAGTGCCTCAACCCGCCGATCATCTGGGAACGCGAGCGCGGCTGGTTCACCACGGCTCCGTTCAGCGAACCCGAGGTGTTCGACTTCCCCGAGGGCATCGGCCCGGTCGAGTGCGTCAACGTGGAGCACGAGGAGGTGCTGCTCATCCCGCGCTGGGTCGACGCGAAGCGGGTCACCTTCAAGTACGGCCTCGGCACCGAGTTCATCGAGATCCTGAAGACCGTGCACAAGCTCGGCCTCGACTCCACCAGGCCGGTCGCCATCGGCGGCGGCAAGTCGACGGTCATGGTCTCGCCGCGCGACGTGCTCGCCGCGCAGCTGCCCGACCCCGCCACGCTGGGCTCCCGGATGAAGGGCAAGACCTGCGCCGGCACCTGGGTCAAGGGCAAGGGCCTCGACGGCCGGGCCAAGGAGATGTACCTGTACCACGTCGTCGACAACGAATGGTCCATGCGCGAGTACGGCCACCAGGCGGTGGTGTGGCAGACCGCGGTGAACCCCGTCGTCGCGCTGGAGCTGCTGGCGCAGGGCGTGTGGAAGGGCGCCGGGGTGCTCGGCCCGGAGGCGCTCGACCCGGTGCCGTTCCTGGACCTGCTGACCGCGTACGGCTCGCCCTGGGGCATGCGTGACCAGCAGCCCTTTCGGGCGGTGACCCAGGCGGCCCGCGAACAGATCGCCGCCTGACGCGTTGTCCCCGCGTCCGCTCGGGTATATCTCCGAGATGAGTCGGGATATACCCGAGCGGGCGCGACGCTGCGGGAGCGTGTCATGGCGAAGACGCTGGTGGACATCGACGAGGAGGCGCTCGCACTCGTCATGGCGGAGCTGGGCACCTCGACCAAGGTGGAGACCGTCAACCGGGCGTTGCGGGAGATCGCCCAGCGCCGTCAGGCACGGGTGGCCCAGTTCGTGAAGGTCGCTTTGCTCACCGCGGATCGTCTCGCCGAGACCGACGTCGACCAGGCAGCCTGGCGGTGATCTACCTCGTCGACAAGTCGGCGTGGGAGCAGCTGCGTTACAGCGACGCCGCCCGTCAGACGATGATGACCCGGTTCCTGGAGGGCCAGATCGCCCTGTGCCCGGTGATCGTCGCGGAGATGTGCTTCTCCGCCCGCAACCACGCGGAACTCACCACCATGCGCGGGGAGTACGAGTCTGTCGTCTGGTTGGAGACCACCGATGCGGCCCAGCGGCGAATGATCGACGTGATGCGGCTGCTGGCGCAACGCGGGCACCACCGCAGCGTCGGCATTCCGGACCTGCTGGTCGCCGCCACCGCGGAAGCCCACGGGGCGACTGTCCTGCACTGCGACAGCGACTTCGAGCGGATCGCCGCCATCACCGGGCAGCCCCATGAATGGATCGTGACACGGGACAGCGGACACGGTGAGGCCAACCCTGTTGCAGGCAAGCCCGCGGGATCCTAAGGTGATCTTCGCGGCGCGCCCGGTGCGCTGGTGACGGATACACCATGGAGGCCTCGCGGCCTGTGAAGTGCTCCCGGAGACGGGACTCCGCCGCCACCTCGATCTCGGGCCGCGCCGGCACCACTGTCTGTGTGGGTTCACATCATCTTTGATGTGGGGCACATCAAAGATGATGTGAAATGCCGAGGGGATGCGTCCTCCGGTCGGAAATCCGTTGCCGCGGCGCACGGCTGGATCTAGGTTGGACCTACGTCTCCCGGTGCGCAGGCAGCGGATACTTCTTCCTCCATGGGTCGCGGGTTCGAGCCCCGCCCAGGCCTTCGGGTCCGGTAGCTCAGATGGCAGAGCAATGGCTACGCCGCCGCCGACCTTGATCTCGGGAGACGAACACGGCACGCCCGGTGCGCAGGTAACGGCTACTCCACTGCAAATGGGGAGGTCGCGGGTTCGAATCCCGCTCGCCGTCCGTCAGGACGGTGGTAGCTCAGCGGCCCAGAGCGCCAGGTCCCGGCGACGGGACCACCACGCCGTCACCGACTCGATCTCGGGCGTGCCGCGTTTTCTTCCTCGTTCCAGCAGGCGACCGAAATAGAAGCACCGAGCGCCGTTGCCGCGTCGCAGGCCAGGCCGAGCACCGTTCCCTGGTGACGCCAAGCCGCAACAGTCATGGTGGGCAGGCCGGGCAGTGTCGCCGTCAGCCTCGCGGTGAGGGGCAACGGCATGGGCCGGAGTAGGCCGCCGCCGCGCAGCCCGACGCCGAGAGCCTTGCCCACGGCTTCCTTCGCGGTCCACAGCAGCAGAAAGTCGTCAGGGTGGCGGGCGACCCAGTCTGCTTCCGGCGCGGAGAACCAGCGCCGGGCCAGTTCGGCTGCGGGCAGGTGGCGGATCGGCTCCACGTCCACGCCCAGTGGGCCGAGATCGGTGACGGCGACGGCCGCCAAGTTCGGGGTGTGGCTGATGGCCAGGTGCAGGCGGGGAGCGCCGATCACATAGGGCCGGCCCGCCGGCTCGCGGCCGATCTCGATCTGCGCGGGGTCGATGCCGAGCACCTGGCCGGTGGCGTGCCGGGCCAGGGCGGTGGCGTCCACGGCGGAGGCCAGCCAGATCCGGATGCCCGACATGAGGAACACGATGGCACGTGTGGGGCCCTCGACAAACCCTTTGCCCGCCAGGGGATCGCGCACCTACATTGATCTCCGCACCTCCCGGTGCGCAGGCCCACGGCTACTTCACTGGTATTGAAGACGGCGCAAGCCGATCTCTGTCCGTGGCCGCTTCGACCTCGGGAGGCGCGACTCCCCTCCCGTACTCCCGGATGGGTTTCGCGCGCCCGAAAACCCCTGGTGGAGGGGACATCATGGCCAAGTTCAACCTGTCGACGCTGGTGAAGCGTCCGGCCGGGGTGACCGCCGAGGGCGCGCCCGGGTTCGCCCGCGAGCCGAAGTTGGAGCTGTTCCTGCTGGCCGTGTCGAACATGGTCGGCGAGCAGACCTTCTACGAGAGCGCGGGCGACCGTGACACCCGGTTCCGTGAGCTGGTGGCGAAGGTCGCCGTGGCGGACCCGGAGTGGTTCGCGCGGTTCGTGCCGTGGCTGCGGCTCGGGGCCAACCTGCGCAGCGCCTCGGTGGTGGCCGCACTGGAGGGCGCGAAGGCCCAGGTCGCGGCCGGCATCCCCGGTTCGCGTGCGGTGGTGGACGCGGCGCTGCAGCGGGCCGACGAGCCCGGTGAGGCGCTGGCGTACTGGCTGTCGGTGCACGGCCGGGCGCTGCCCAAGCCGGTCAAGCGCGGCATCGCCGACGCGGCGGTGCGCCTCTACCACGAGCGCAGCCTGCTCAAGTACGACTCGGACGGCCGTGCGCTGCGCTTCGCTGACGTGCTGGAACTGACCCACCCGAGCCCGCGCGACGCGGCTCAGGGCGAGCTGTTCCAGCACGCGCTGGACCGCCGCCACCAGCGGGGCAACCCGATCCCGGAGGCGCTGCCGGTGCTGCGCGCCCGCGCGGAGCTGATGGCGCTGCCGGTCGAGCAGCGGGCTGCCGTGCTGGATGCTCAGACGCTGGCCGCGGCGGGGATGACGTGGGAGGCGCTCGCGGGCTGGCGGCAGGGGGCGCTGGACGCCGCGGCGTGGTCCGCGATGATCCCGTCGATGGGCTACCTGGCGCTGCTGCGCAACCTGCGCAACTTCGACCAAGCCGGGGTCGGCGACGAGGTCGCGGCCGTGGTGGCGGCGAAGCTGTCCGACCCGGACGAGGTGGACCGGTCGCGGGTGCTGCCGATGCGTTTCCTGTCGGCGTACAACGCGGCGCCGAGCCTGCGCTGGGCGTACCCGCTGGAGAAGGCGCTGCAGTTCGCGCTGGGCAACGTGCCCCGGCTCGGTGGCCGCACGCTGATCCTGATCGACACCTCGGGCTCGATGGACAGCCCGTTCAGCCGCGACGGCTCGCTGCGCTGCTGGGACGCGGCGACCATGTTCGGCCTGGCGGTGGCGGCACGGGCGGCCGACGCGACGGTGGTGTCGTTCTCGAACGACACCAAGCTGTTCGACCTGCGCCCGGGCGAGTCGGTGCTCAAGGCCGTACAGCGGTTCAAGGAAGGCGGCTGGTTCTTCGGCGGCGGCACCGCGACCGAGCACGCGGTCCGCAAGCACCACGCGGGCCACGACCGGGTGCTGATCCTCACCGACGAGCAGGCCCATTGGCACGGCAGCGCCGACGTGGCAGCCGCGGTACCGGCGCAGACCCCGGTCTACACCTGGAACCTCGCGGGCTACCGCCTTGGCCACACCCCGTCGGTCGCCAAGCGCCACACCTTCGGCGGCCTCACCGACGCCGCCTTCTCGATGATCGGCCTGATCGAGTCCGGCGAGTCCGCCACCTGGCCTTTCTGAAAGGAAGGGCACCTTCACATCGCTATGCGTTGTGCAAGGTGCCCTTCTTAACGCCGGCCGGGCTGGTGGTCAGGTTTGGCCTGGTCAGCTGCGTGTGGCGTTAATAAGGGCACCTTCTATAACGCGGAGCGTTAAGAAGGTGCCCTTCCTTTGTTCTCAGGTGGTGGTGGCGAAGGCCTGGTCGAGGATGGTGAGGCCGCGGTCGAGGTCTTCGTCGGAGATGACCAGGGGCGGGAGGAAACGGAAGACGTTTCCCCAGGTGCCGCAGGTCAGGGTGAGCAGGCCGGCGGCGTGGCAGGCCTTGTTGATCGCTCCGGTGAGGATCGGGTCGGGGTCCAGAGTGCCGGGTTTGACGAGTTCGATGGCGATCATCGCGCCCCGGCCGCGGACCTCGGCGATCTGCGGGTACTTGTCGGCCAGGGTGGACAGGCGGTCGGTGAGCACGGTGCCGATGCGGCGGGCCGCCGTGGTGAGGTCCAGGTCGCGCATGGTCTGGATGGAGGCCAGGGCGGCGGCGCAGGCGAGCGGGTTGCCGCCGTACGTGCCGCCGAGGCCGCCGACGTGCACCGCGTCCATGATCTCCGCCCGGCCGGTGACCGCCGCGAGGGGCAGGCCGCCCGCGATGCCCTTGGCCGTGGTGATCAGATCCGGGACGACCTGCTCGTGCGTGGAGGCGAACCAGTCGCCGGTACGGCAGAAGCCGGTCTGGATCTCGTCGGCGACGTACAGCGCCCCGTTCGCCGACGCCCAGGACGCCAGCGCGGGCAGGAACCCGGACGCGGGCACCACGAACCCGCCCTCGCCCTGGATCGGCTCGATCACGATCGCGGCCACGTTCTGCGCCCCGACCTGCGTCGTGATCATGTCGATGGCGCGGGCGGCGGCCTGCTCACCGGTGAGGCCGTCGCGCAGCGGGTACGACATCGGGGCTCGGTAGACCTCCGGCGCGAACGGCCCGAACCCGTGCTTGTACGGCATGTTCTTCGCGGTCAGCGCCATCGTCAGGTTCGTCCGGCCGTGGTAGCCGTGCTCGAACACGATCACCGCGGACCGCCCGGTGGCGTACCGGGCGATCTTCACGGCGTTCTCGACGGCCTCGGCGCCGGAGTTGAACAGCGCCGAGCGCTTCTCGAAGTCACCGGGCGTCAGCTCGTTGAGCTGCTCGCACACCGACACGTACGACTCGTACGGCGTCACCATGAAGCAGGTGTGGGTGAAGCGTTCGACCTGCTCGCGCACCGCGGCGACGACCGCGGGGGCGCTGTTGCCGACGTTGGTGACGGCGATGCCGGCCGCGAAGTCGATCCACTCCCGCCCGTCGACGTCGGTCAGCGTGCCGCCGCTCGCGTGGTCCACGTAGGAGGGCAGCACCGAGCCGACGCCGCGGGCCACCGCGCCCACGCGGCGGGCGTGGATCTCAGAGGACGTGCTCAAGGTCATTCTCCGATGTTGTGCATGACGTGCTTGACCCGGGTGTAGTCCTCCAGGCCGTACGCGGACAGGTCCTTGCCGTAGCCGGACTGCTTGAAGCCGCCGTGCGGCATCTCGGCGACCAGCGGGATGTGGGTGTTGATCCACACGCAGCCGAAGTCGAGGCGCTTGCTCAGCCGCATCGCCCGCCCGTGGTCGGCGGTCCACACGCTGGAGGCCAGCCCGTACCGGCAGTCGTTGGCGTAACGCAGCGCCTCCGCCTCGTCGGCGACCTTCTGCACCGTGATGACCGGCCCGAACACCTCGTCGGTGACGATCTCGTCGCCCTGGATCAAATCCGCGACCACGGTCGGCGCGAAGAAGTAGCCGCGCTCGCCGACGCGCTCGCCGCCGGTGGTGACCCGGGCGTGCGCGGGCAGCCGCTCGATGAAGCCGGCGACCTTGGCGAGCTGGTTGGCGTTGTTGAGCGGGCCGTAGAGCACGTCCTCGTCGTCGGCCGCGCCGGTCTTGAGGCTGCGGGCCTGCTCGGTGAGGGCCTCGACGAACGCGTCGTACGCCCCCTCGGTGACCAGCACCCGGGTGGCCGCGGTGCAGTCCTGGCCCGCGTTGAAGAACCCGGCGATCGCGATGCCCTCGGCGGCCGCGGCGATGTCGGCGTCGTCGAACACCATCACCGGGGCCTTGCCGCCCAGCTCCAGGTGGGTGCGCTTGAGCGCGGGCGCGGCCGACGCGGCGACCTCGGACCCGGCCCGGGTGGAGCCGGTGATGGAGACCATGGCCGGGGTCGGGTGCGCGACCAGGGCGCGGCCGGTGTCGCGGTCGCCGCAGACCACGTTGAGCACGCCCGGCGGCAGGAACTCGGCCGCGATCTCGGCCAGCAGCAGGGTCGACATCGGAGTGGTGTCCGACGGCTTGAGGACCACGGTGTTGCCCGCGGCGATCGCCGGCGCGAACTTCCACACCGCCATCATCAGCGGGTAGTTCCACGGCGTGACCTGCGCGCAGACGCCGATCGGCTCGCGGCGCACGTAGCTGGTCATGTTCGCCATGTACTCGCCGGCCGAGCGGCCCTCCAGCAGCCGGGCGGCACCGGCGAAGAAGCGGATCTGGTCGATCGCGGGCGGCAGCTCCTCGCTCGCGGTCAGGTGCAGCGGCTTGCCGGTGTTGCGGCTCTCCAGGGCGACCAGCTCGTCGGCCCGGGCCTCGACCGCGTCGGCGATCTTCAGCAAAGCCTTCTGGCGCTCGCTGGGCGTGGTGTCGCGCCAGGTCTCGAAGGCGGCGGCCGCCGCGGCCATGGCGTCCTCGACGTCCTGCTTGCCGGAGACCGGCGTCTGGGCGAGAACTTCCCCGGTGCACGGGTCGATGAGGTCGGCGTAGCCGCCGTCGACGGGAGCTACGTACTTTCCGTTGATGAAGTTGGCAAGTTTCTCTGTCATCGGTGGCATAGAGCTATCCTCGCGACGAAATCCGTGTCGAGCAAGGGTCTTGAGCAACTGTTTCCGTGCGTTAGGGTGGGCGTATGGCCGATCGGACCCCGTACTGGATCGCCGGTTCCCCGGAGACCAGTGATGATCTCGTTGATGTACGCCATCCCTACGACGGGCGCGTGGTCGGTCAGACCGCCAACGCTACGCCTGAGCAGGTCGAAAACGCGGTAGCGGCCGCAGCGGCGGTCGCGCCGGACGCGGCCCGGCTGCCGGCCGCGGCCCGTGCCGCCGCGCTCGACCACGTGAGCCGCCGGCTGGCCGAACGGGGCGACGAGGTCGCCGCGCTCATCAGCGCCGAAAACGGCAAGCCGCTCATGTGGGCCAAGGCCGAACTCGGCCGCGCGGTCTCCACGTTCCGCTGGGCCGCCGAGGAGGCGCGCCGCTTCTCCGGCGAGCTGATGCGGCTGGACACCGACCCCGCCGCGGCCGGGCGCATGGCTGTCGTGCGGCGTTTCCCCAAGGGCCCGGTGCTGGGCATCAGCCCGTTCAACTTTCCGCTGAACCTGGTCGCGCACAAGGTCGCTCCGGCGATCGCGGTCGGCGCGCCGATCATCGTCAAGCCCGCCCCGGCCACTCCGCTGTCCGCGCTGCTGCTCGGCGAACTGCTGGCCGAGACGGACCTGCCGGCGGGCATGTTCTCGGTGGTGCCGGTGCCCAACGAGCGCGCCGCCGCCCTGGTCGCCGACCCACGGCTGCCCGTGGTCTCGTTCACCGGGTCCGGGCCGGTCGGCGCGCAGATCCAGGCCGCGGTGCCGCACAAGCACGTGACGCTGGAACTGGGTGGCAACGCCGCCGCGGTGGTCTGCGGCGACTACGCCGACCTGGCCTGGGCGGCCCAGCGCATCGCCCTGTTCAGCAACTACCAGGCGGGGCAGAGCTGCATCGCGGTGCAGCGGGTGATCGTGCACCGCGACCAGGCCGCGGCGTTCGTGCCGAAGCTGGTCTCGGCGGTGCAGGCGCTGAAGACCGGCGACCCGGCCGCCGCCGACACGCAGGTCGGGCCGATGATCAGCGAGGCGGCCGCGGAGCGGGTGCAGAGCTGGGTGGACGAGGCCGTCGCGGCCGGTGCTCGTGTGCTCGTCGGCGGCACGCGCGATGGCGCCACCTACGCGCCCACCGTGCTGGCCGACGTGCCCGCCGACGCCAAGGTCGCCTGCGACGAGGTGTTCGGGCCGGTGCTCGTGGTCTCCACGGTGGACTCCGACGAGGCCGCGTTCGCCGCGGTCAACGACTCGGCGTTCGGCCTGCAGGCGGGTGTTTTCACGAGCAACCTGCAGACGGCGTTCGCGGCGCACGCGACGTTGCAGGTCGGGGGCGTGATCGTCGGTGACGTGCCGTCGTTCCGCGCCGACCAGATGCCGTACGGCGGCGTGAAGGGCTCCGGCACCGGCCGCGAGGGCCTGCGCAGCGCCATGGACGACTACACCGACCCCCGCGTCCTCGTCCTCACCGGGCTGCAACTCTGACGATCGCGCCACAACCGACAGTGATCGTGAAACGCGCCCCGGCGGCCTCGGCCCCGGGGCGCGTTTCGCGCCGTTGATCGTTCGACTTGCCAGGCACCTGGTCGAATCGTTGTTCAAGATACGCACGGCTGCCAGGCAAGTCCGTCGATCTTGGGTGGGCGGGGCGCAGTGTTCACGCGGTGTACGCGCGCGCCCGGACGGGGTACGTAACGTGCGGTGGTTAGGGTGAAGCAGATAGCTGAGGCTTAAGGAGATGTTGTGTCTGACCTGTCCCAGATCGTCAAGGCGTACGACGTTCGCGGCACCGTGCCGGACCAGCTGAACGAGCCGGTGGCCGGTGCGCTGGGCCGGGCGTTCGCGCAGACGCTGCGGGCGCTGGGGGAAGACCGCGGGACCGTCGTGGTCGCGCACGACATGCGCGACTCCGGTCCGTCGCTGGTCAAGGCCTTCACCGACGGCGTACGCGCCGAGGGGATCAACGTGATCAACGCGGGTCTCGGCTCGACCGACCTGCTGTACTACGCGTCCGGCATCCTCGACCTGCCCGGGGCGATGTTCACGGCGAGCCACAACCCGGCCCAGTACAACGGCATCAAGCTGTGCTTCGCCGGGGCCAAGCCGGTCGGGCAGGCCAGCGGCCTGGCCGCGATCCGCGAGCGGGCGCAGGAGCTGCTGGACACGCGGGCCGAGATGCCCGCTCCCGCGGGCGAGATCGAGACGCGCGAGATGCTGGCCGACTACGCGGCGCACCTGCGCCTGCTGGTTGACCTGCGCGGGATCCGGCCGCTGAAGGTGGTCGTCGACGCGGGCAACGGCATGGGCGGGTACACCGTGCCCGCGGTGCTGGGCGACGCGGTGCTCGACCCGCTGCCGCTGGAGATCGTGCCGCTGTACTTCGAGCTGGACGGCTCGTTCCCGAACCACGAGGCCAACCCGCTGGAGCCGGCCAACCTGGTGGACCTGCAGGCCGCGGTGCGCGAGCACGGGGCCGACCTGGGCCTGGCCTTCGACGGCGACGCCGACCGCTGCTTCGTGGTCGACGCCGACGGCGCGCCGGTCTCCCCGTCGGCGGTGACGGCGCTGGTCGCGACGCGGGAGCTGGCCAAGCACCCCGGGTCCACGATCATCCACAACCTGATCACCTCGGCGGCGGTGCCGGAGATCGTGCGTGAGCACGGCGGCACCCCGGTCCGTACGCGGGTGGGCCACTCCTTCATCAAGGCGGAGATGGCGACCACCGGCGCGGTCTTCGGTGGCGAGCACTCGGCGCACTACTACTTCCGCGACTTCTGGGGCGCCGACACCGGCATGCTGGCCGCGATGCACGTGCTGGCCGCGCTGGGCGAGCAGTCCGGACCGCTGTCGGAGCTGGGCGCGCAGTTCGAGCGGTACACCGCCTCGGGTGAGATCAACTCGGTGGTGGCGGACCAGGACGCGAAGCTGGCGCAGGTGCGCGCGCACTTCGCCGGCGAGAAACAGGACGAGCTGGACGGCCTGACCGTGACCTTCGCCGACGGCAGCTGGGTCAACCTGCGCGCCTCCAACACCGAACCGCTGCTGCGGCTCAACGTCGAGGCGGCGACGCCGGAGCGGATGTCGGAGCTGCGCGACGAGGTGCTGAAGCTGGTCCGTGGGTAGGCTGCTTCGCGGAACGTGGTGAGCACGCGACGCGCCCCCGGCGCGTCGCGGCGCGCCGCGTTCGGAGCTCAGCCGGCGATCTGAAGGAGCCTTACGTGTCGCTCGCCCCGCAACTGCTCGAAGTCCTCGCCTGCCCGGCGGAGGATCATGCGCCGCTGACCCACGACGCCGAGGCGCAGACGCTCACCTGCACCTCCTGCAGCCGGGTCTACCCGGTGCGGGACGGGCTGCCGGTGCTGCTGCTCGACGAGGTGCTCACCGCCCCGGCGGGTGAGTGATGGGCGGCCCGATCGACGGCGCCGCGGGTGTGCGCGGCAACCGCTTCTTCGACGAGGCCCTGCTGGACAACGCACCGGCGCTGGCCGCGCGCGACCCGGGCGGCATGCTCCGGGCGATCGCGTCGGCCGGCGCGCAGGTGCGCGAGGCCACCACGCTGACGGCCGAGACCGACCTGAGCCACCTGGCCGACGAGGGCCGGCCGCGGGCGGTCGTGGTGGTCGGCGCGGGCACTGCCGCGCGCACCGGTGACATCCTGACGACGATCGCGGGGCCGCGCTGCCTCGTGCCCGTGCTGACCCACCGCAGCGTGGAGGTGCCGGGCTGGATCGGCGCGGCCGACGTGGTGATCGCCGTGTCGGCGTCGGGCCGCTCGCCCGAGGCGCTGGCCGTGGCCGAGGTGGCGGGCCGCCGTGGCGCGCGGCTGGTCGCCATCGGCGCGCCGGGTTCGCCGCTGCAGTCGGTGGCCGAGCGCTACCGCGCCCCGTTCATCCCGGTGCCGCGGCGCGGCGCGGCGCGGGCCAACCTGTGGGGCCTGACCGTGCCGGTGCTGCTCACCGCACGTGCGCTGGGCCTGGTCAAGGTCAACGAGGCGGACCTCGCCGAGACGGCGGTGCGCCTGGACCAGGACGCCGACCGCTGTCGGCCGACCGCCGAGACGTTCGTCAACCTCTCCAAGACGCTGGCCCTGAACATGGCCGGTTCGGTGCCGGTCATCTGGGGCGACTCGCCGCTGGCGGCGGTGGCCGCGGTGCGGTACGGCGACATGCTCTCCGCCAACGCCCGCTACCCGGTCGTCACCGACGCGCTCGGCGAGGCCGGCCGGGGCCGGGTGGGTCTGCTCGACGGCGTGTTCGGCGCGCTCGCCGCGCTGGAACGGGACATCTTCGCTGATCCCGAGCTCGACGACGTGACGGCCGACCCCCCTCGTCTGCGGGTGGTGCTGCTGTGCGACGGTGGGCTCGCCGACGAGAACAGTGCGGCGCAGACGACGGACCGGCGAGCCGAGGTGGTGCAGGACATCGCGGCGAGGCGCGGGATCGAGGTGGACGTGCTCACCGCCGAAGGCGGATCGGCGCTGGAGCGGTTCGCCTCACTGGTCGCGGCGACGGACTTCGCCTCGGTCTACCTCGGCCTCGGGCATGGCCTGGATCCGATGGCGGTGCCGGCCGTCACGGAGCTGAAGGAGCAGTTGCGCAAGTGAGCGAGCGAAGGCTCAACAACAACGAGGTTTCGGCATGAGCGACCGTAGGGAGCGAATCAGCGGGCACATGGCCGCCGCGGACGAGCGTAGCGAGGTAGCGGCGTGAGTGCGGGAGGCGGCACCAAGGCGATCGTCGCCGCGCTGCTGGCGAACGTGGGTATCGCGATCACGAAGTTCATCGCGTGGGCCCTGTCCGGGTCGTCGTCGATGCTGGCGGAGGCGATCCACTCGGTCGCCGACTCGGGCAACCAGGTGCTGCTGCTGTTCGGCGGACGCCGCGCCCAGCGCCAGGCGACCCCGCTGCACCCGTTCGGCTTCGGCCGGGAGCGGTACATCTACGCGTTCATCGTGTCGATCGTCCTGTTCAGCGTGGGTGGCCTGTTCGCCCTGTATGAGGGGTACCACAAATACCACGAGGCCACGACCTCGCCGGACCGCGGCGCCATCACGAGCTGGCAATGGCTGCCGGTCACGGTGCTGATCGTCGCGATCATCCTGGAGTCGTTCTCTTTCCGCACCGCGATCGTCGAGTCCAACGCGGTGCGCGGCAACGCCACCTGGAAGGACTTCATCCGGCGGGCCAAGGCGCCGGAGCTGCCGGTGATCCTGCTGGAGGACCTTGGCGCGCTGGTGGGCCTGATCCTTGCCCTGTTCGGCGTCTCCATGACGCTGATCACCGGCAATGGTGTCTGGGATGCCGCCGGCACTACGATGATCGGTCTCCTGCTCGTCGTCATCGCCGTGGTGCTGGCGGTCGAGACCAAGAGCCTGCTGCTCGGCGAGTCGGCCACCGACGAGCACGTCAAGGCGATCGCCTCGGCGATCGAGAGCGGGCCCGAGGTGGAGCGCCTGATCCACATGCGCACCATGCACCTCGGCCCGGAGGAGCTGCTGGTCGCCGCGAAGATCGCCGTCAAGCACGACGAGACGGCCGACGACGTGGCCAGGGGTATCGACGCCACCGAGCGGCGGATTCGCGAGGCGGTGCCGATCGCCAAGCTGATCTACATCGAACCGGACATCTACCACCAGAAGGGCTGAGCGTGCGCCGACTCCACAACCGCATCCGGCCCTACGCGTGGGGCTCGCGTGACGTGATCGCGCGGGTGCAGGGCCGGCCCGTGCCCAGTGAGGGCCCCGAGGCCGAGCTGTGGGTCGGCGCACATCCCGACTGCTCCTCTCTGGTGGACGACGTTCCGCTGGTCGACGTGATCGCGTCGGCGCCGGGCGACCTGCTCGGTGCCGACGCGCTCGACCGCTTCGGGGTACGGCTGCCGTACCTGCTCAAGCTGCTGGCGGCGGAGCGCTCGCTGTCGTTGCAGGCGCACCCCGACGCACGGCAGGCGGCCGACGGCTACGCGGCCGAGGACGCGGCCGGCGTGCCGCGTGGGGCCGCCCACCGCAGCTACGTCGACGGCAACCACAAGCCCGAACTGCTCGTGGCGTACACCGAGTTCGAGGCGCTCTGCGGGTTCCGGCCCGCGGCCGAGTCGGCGGAGCTGGTCGACGCGCTCGGCGTCATGGCGCTCAAGCCGGTGGTCGGCGCGCTGGCCGTGGGCGACCTGCGGGAGGCGGTGCGGGCGCTGCTGAGCTGGCCTGCGGCCGCTCGCGCGGACCTGGTCGACCAGGCCGTGGCGGCGTCCGGCAACCTGCCCGACGGGCCGGCCGGCGGCGGTCCACGCGGCCTGGTGCGGCTGCTGGCCCACGACTACCCCGGCGACGTCGGGGTGCTGGTCGCGCTGCTGCTCAACCACGTGGTGCTGGCCCCGGGCCAGGGCATCTGGATGCCCGCGGGCAACCTGCACGGCTACCTGCGCGGGGCCGGGGTCGAGATCATGGCGGCCAGCGACAACGTGCTGCGCGGCGGGCTGACTCCCAAGCACGTGAACGTGCCGGAGCTGCTGCGCGTGCTGCGCTTCGAGCCGCTGCACTCACCGGTGCGCGATCCGGAGCCGGTCGCGCCGGGCGTGGACACCTGGTCGGTGCCGGTGGACGACTTCCGGCTGCACCGCATCCGGCTGGACGGCGGCGAGGCGGCGCTGGACCCGGCGGGCCCGCGTACCACGCTGTGTTTGGCGGGGGCGGTGACCGTCGCCGACGGCGCGGGATCGGCCCGGCTGACCGGCGGCGAGGCCGCGTTCGGGGCCGCGGGCGGCGGCAAGATGATCTTCTCGGGCACTGGAGAGGTGTTCCTGGGCTCGCTCTGAGCGGCGCCCCGTTCCACAACAGACGCAAGGCCTGGCCGGTTGAAAATGAACCCCATTTCTCAGCCGGGCAGGCCTTTTCGCGTACCCGGGGACCGGCGCGACACGGCGACGCGCGCGACTTGAGGGTTCTGCTTGACAGCCGAAGTGCGGAGTGTAGCCTTTTACTCACGCAGCGTTATCGGGATCATTTCAGTCCGAGCCACGCGCGGGGGAACCAAACCGGGGGGAGTGTGGCCCGGTCTTCGAGGCGGAGGGTCCGTCCGGAGACCGGGCCACACGTATGGCCCGGGGCCGACCCTCCGGCGGAGCCGGTTCCCGAACCCCGGGACGCGGAGAAGTAGGCTGTACCTCGCACTGGTCAGCCGACCGATTGGGAGTTCATCTATGGCCCGCACCCTTGCCCCCGGCGACTTCAAGGTCGCCGATCTGTCCCTCGCGGCGTTCGGCCGCAAGGAGATCCAGCTCGCCGAGCACGAGATGCCCGGCCTGATGGCGGTCCGCCGTGAGTACGCCGCCGCCCAGCCGCTGGCGGGGGCACGCATCGCCGGTTCGCTGCACATGACCGTGCAGACCGCGGTGCTGATCGAGACGCTGGTCGCGCTGGGCGCCGAGGTGCGCTGGGCCAGCTGCAACATCTTCTCCACCCAGGACCACGCCGCCGCCGCGATCGCGGTCGGCCCCGAGGGCTCCCCCGACGCGCCGGCCGGTGTGCCGGTCTTCGCCTGGAAGGGCGAGACGCTGGAGGAGTACTGGTGGTGCACCGAGCAGATCCTGCAGTGGCCCGGCGGCGAGGGCCCGAACATGATCCTCGACGACGGCGGTGACGCCACCCTGCTCGTGCACAAGGGCGTCGAGTTCGAGGCGGCCGGCGCGGTGCCGTCGCCCGAGACCGCCAACTCCGAGGAGTACGCGATCATCCTCGGCGTGCTGCAGCGCTCGCTGGTCGAGGACGCCAAGCGCTGGACCACCATCGCGGCCGGCATCAAGGGCGTCACCGAGGAGACCACCACCGGCGTGCACCGCCTCTACGAGATGCAGCAGACCGGTTCGCTGCTCTTCCCGGCGATCAACGTCAACGACTCGGTCACCAAGAGCAAGTTCGACAACAAGTACGGCTGCCGTCACTCGCTCATCGACGGCATCAACCGGGCCACCGACGTGCTGATCGGCGGCAAGGTCGCGGTCGTGGCCGGCTACGGCGACGTGGGCAAGGGCTGCGCCGAGTCGCTGCGCGGCCAGGGCGCCCGGGTCATCGTCACCGAGATCGACCCGATCTGCGCGCTGCAGGCGGCGATGGACGGCTACCAGGTCGCCACGATGGAGGACGTGGTCGCCACCGCGGACATCTTCATCACCGCGACCGGCTGCAAGGACGTCATCACCGGCGAGCAGATGAGCCGGATGAAGCACCAGGCCATCGTGGGCAACATCGGCCACTTCGACAACGAGATCGACATGGCCGGGCTGGGCAAGATCCCCGGTGTCGAGCGGATCAACGTCAAGCCGCAGGTGGACGAGTGGCGCTTCGCCGACGGCCACTCGATCATCGTGCTGTCCGAGGGTCGGCTGCTGAACCTGGGCAACGCCACCGGGCACCCGTCGTTCGTGATGAGCAACAGCTTCACCAACCAGGTCATCGCGCAGATCGAGCTGTTCACCAAGCTCGACCAGTACCCGGTGGGCGTCTACACGCTGTCCAAGCAGCTCGACGAGAAGGTGGCCCGGCTGCACCTGGACGCCCTCGGCGTCCGGCTGACCGAGCTGACCAAGTCGCAGGCCGACTACCTCGGCGTGGCTGTCGAGGGTCCCTACAAGGCGGACCACTACCGGTACTGATGTCGGTACTCCAGAAAGGGCGTCCCGCTGGGGCGCCCTTTTCCATGTTCTGGACCCGCTCCAATGAAACGACGGGGATCGACTTCTCAGCTGATGGACACCTACGCTAAGGTACGCCTCGCCTTAGTAAGGCAAGGCTGGTCTATCAACTGAGGTGGTGCCATGGATGCCAACGTCTTCCTCCCCACGTTCCTGATCGGGCTGCGGGAAGGCCTGGAGGCGACGCTCGTCGTCACCATCCTGGTGGCTTTCCTGGTCAAGACCGATCGCCGGGACCGGCTGCGCTTTGTCTGGCTCGGCGTGGCCGTGGCCGCGGCGCTGTCCGTGGGCTTCGCGGCGGTGCTGCAGTACACCAGCGCGCACCTGGAGTTCGAGCGGCAGGAGCTGTTCGAGGCGATCACCTCGATCCTCGCCGTGGTGTTCGTCACCTGGATGATTTTCTGGATGCGCCGGGCCGCCCGCTCCATCTCCGGTGAGCTGCGCGCCAAGCTCGACGCCGCCATCGCGCTCGGGCCGCTCGCCGTAGTCGTCACCGCCTTCCTCGCCGTCGCGCGCGAAGGCCTGGAGACGTCGCTGATCTTCTTCGCGACCGTGCAGGGCGCCACCTCGACCTGGTCGGTGGTCGCGATCCTGACCGGCATCGCCACCTCGATCGCGCTGGGCTTCCTGATGTACCGCAGCGCCCTGAAGATCAACCTGACGAAGTTCTTCACCTGGACCGGGGTGCTGCTGGTGCTGGTCGCCGCGGGCATCCTCAAGTACGGCGTGCACGACCTACTGGAGGCGGGCGTGCTGCCCGGCCTGAACACGCTGGCCTTCGACATCTCGACCGCCCTGCCGCCGACGACCTGGTACGCCGAGCTGCTGCGCGGCACGTTGAACTTCACCCCCGCGCCGACCGTGCTGGAGACCATCGCCTGGGTCGCGTACGCGGTGCCGGTGCTCGTGCTCTTCCTGCTGCCGCACCGTGCGGCGACGCCGCCGGCCGCCCCTGCTACCGCCCCCGCGCCGGTCGCCACCGGCGGCGATCGCTGAAACCACCCCTCGAAACACAGGAGCCACCCATGCGCAAGCTCTCCGTGCTCACGGCGACCGCCGTGCTCGGCCTGGGCATGTCCGCCTGCACCACCGACCCCGAGCCGGCCGCCCCCGGTGACACCACCGGCCCGATCGCGGTCAAGGCGACCGACTCGACCTGCGAGGTCGGCCGGGCCGAGACCGCCGCCGGCACGGTCACCTTCACCATCGCCAACGGCGGCGCCAAGGTCACCGAGTTCTACGTGTACGCGGCCGGCGACCGGGTGATGGGCGAGGTCGAGAACATCGCGCCCGGCCTGACCCGCGAGCTGAAGGTCGAACTGACCGCCGGCACGTACGAGACCGCCTGCAAGCCGGGCATGATCGGCAAGGGCATCCGGGGCGCGTTCAAGGTCACCGGTTCGGCCGCGCCGCTGACCGCCGATGCCAAGCTCGCCGAGGCCACCGCGAATTACCAGCGCTACATCCAGAGCCAGACCGCGGCGCTGCTGCCCAAGACCGAGGAGTTCGTCGCCGCGATCAAGGCCGGGGACGCCGAGAAGGCCAAGGCGCTGTTCCCGATCGCGCGCACCTACTGGGAGCGCATCGAGCCGGTGGCCGAGATCTTCGGCGACCTGGACCCGAAGATCGACGGCCGGGCCGAGGTGATCGAGGAAGGCATGGCCTTCACCGGTTTCCACCGCCTGGAGCAGGACCTGTGGGAGAAGAAGGACATCTCCAAGTCCGGCCCGATCGCCGACCAGCTGCTGGTCGACGTGAAGGAGATCGTGGCCAAGGCCAACGCGGAGAAGCTGTCCCCGCTGCAGCTGGCCAACGGCGCGAAGGAGCTGCTGGACGAGGTCGCCTCTGGCAAGATCACCGGCGAGGAGGACCGCTACTCGCACACCGACCTGTGGGACTTCGCCGCCAACGTCGAGGGCTCCAAGGCCGCCGTGCAGGCGCTGCGCCCGACCCTGGAGGAGCGCGCCCCGGAGCTGGTCACCGCCCTGGACACCGCGTTCGCCAACGTGGACACCGCGCTGGGCAAGCACCGCGCCGGTGACGGCTGGAAGCTGCACAACCAGCTCAACCAGGCCGAGCTGAAGGAGCTCAGCGACGTGATCAACGCGCTCGCCGAGCCGATCAGCAAGGTCGCCGCGGTCGTCGCCAAGTAATCACCCGTCCGCCGGTCCGGGAGCTCCTACGGCTCCCGGACCGGCGCCGGATCCCGGAAGAGGTGGAGCAGATGGTTTCGCGACGGGTGGCCCTGACCGCGGCCGGAGTCGGCATCGCGGGTGTGGCCGGCGCGGCCGCCGTGGGCGCCGCGATGATGGACGACGACCGGTCGCCCGCGGCGGCGTCGCCCGGCGACGCGGTGCCGTTCTACGGCGAGCACCAGGCGGGCATCGTCACGCCCGCGCAGGACCGGCTGCATTTCGCCGCCTTCGACGTGATCACCAAGGACCGCGCGAAGCTGGTCGAGATGCTGCGCGAGTGGACCGCCGCGGCGGCGCGGATGACCCAGGGCCGCGACGCGGGCCTGCTCGGCGCGGTCGGCGGCCAGGCCGAGGCCCCGCCGGACGACACCGGCGAAGCGCTCGGGCTTCCGGCCAGCGGCTTGACCCTCACCATCGGCTTCGGCCGCAGCCTGTTCCGCGACGCGGCAGGCGTGGACCGGTTCGGCATCGCCGACCGGATGCCCGCCGCGCTGGAGCCGCTGCCGCACTTCCCGGGCGACGCGCTGCGACCCGAGATCAGCGACGGCGACCTGTGCGTACAGGCCTGCGCCAACGACCCGCAGGTGGCGGTGCACGCGATCCGCAACCTGGCCCGGATCGGCTTCGGCACGGTCTCCATCCGCTACTCCCAGCTCGGCTTCGGGCGCACCTCCAGCACGTCGCGTGAGCAGGCCACCGCCCGCAACCTGATGGGCTTCAAGGACGGCACCCGCAACATGAAGCTGGAGGACACCGACCTGCTGCGCGAGCAGCTGTGGGCGCGGGCCTCCGACGGCGCGGCGTGGATGGCCGGCGGCAGCTACCTGGTCACCCGGCGCATCCGGATGACCGTCGAGACCTGGGACCGCACCCCGCTGGCCGAGCAGGAGGCGATCTTCGGCCGGGACAAGGGCGAGGGCGCGCCGCTCGGGCAGGCCAAGGAGTTCGACGAGCCGGACTTCGCGGCCAAGGGCGCCGACGGCGAGCCGGTCATCGCCAAGGTTGCCCACATCCGGCTGGCCCACCCCGACTTCAACAACGGGGCGCACCTGCTGCGGCGCGGGTACAACTTCGTCGACGGCTCCGACGGGCTGGGCCGCCTGGACGCGGGGCTGTTCTTCATCGCGTACCAGCGCGACCCGCGCAAGCAGTTCGTGCCCGTGCAGCGCAGCCTGGCCCGTGCCGACATCCTCAACGAGTACATCCGGCACGTCTCCAGCGGCCTGTGGGCCTGCCCGCCCGGCGTCACCGGCGACGGTGACCACTGGGGCCGGGCGCTTTTCGCCTGACCTGCCCGCAGCGGCGGGCAGGCACCAGGCACAGCAAGGTATCGCGGCGAGCGGTTACATCTTTTTTGATGTGGCAACATCAAAAAAGATGTAACCACTGACCCGGCTACTCTCGCCCGTCGGTGGACGTGCCGTCGGGTTGTGTCGACAGACCCGCCCATCAGGCCGGGGCGACCAGCCGGCAAGCAACCGTGGGTCCACACCGGTCAGGCCGGGGCGGCCGGGCGCAGTGATCGCGGGTCGGCCGCAGAGCCGGTCGGCTGGCCGGGGATGAGCGGCGTGGAGCCACCGGGCGGGGTTCCGCCGGGAACGGCGGCGGGCACCGGGGTGGGCACGGGCGCGAACAGCTCCGGCCACAGCATGGCGTGGCTGGCGCGGTCGCGGGCCAGGCGGCGGGCGGCGCGGCTGTGCCGCTCGCCGATCACGGCCGCGAGGTAGGCCCAGCCGGGGGTGTCCGCCGGGGGACCGGGCGTGACGCAGGCGGCGATCTCGCTGGCCAGGGCGTGCCCGAGCCGGGTGCGGTACGGCTCGCTCAGCCCGCGGCTGCGGGCCAGGAAGTGCCGGGCCGCGAGCGCCAGTTCGTCGTCGAGCCCGGTCAGGTCGAGGGTCGATGCCCAGCGGGCCAGCGGCGGCGGGGTCGTCGGGATCCAGCCCCAGCCCTCCGGGGTGCGGTCGTGGATGACGATGGTGCCCGCGACCACGTCGGCCAGGCGCTTGCCGCGCGGCGACCCGGTCAGCACCGCCAGGCTCACCGCCCAGTTCACGATCAGCAGCATGCCCGGCCACTCCAGCGTGGCCCCGACCAGCGCGCGGGTGAACGACTGGCGCAGCGTGATCGGTCCGCCGTCGTCCCGTACCACCCGCAGGCCCATCGCGAGCTTGCCCAGGGAGCGGCCGCGGGTCAGCACGAGCATCAGCGTCGGATAGCCCACGGCCGTCAGCACCACGGCGATGATGTACGACGCGTTGAGGCTGGCCGCGTCGGCGAGCCCGGTGAGGCCGAAGAAGGCGGTCAGCGCGATCGCCACTGCGAAGAACAGCACGACCTGCGCCACGATGTCGATCATGAGGGCGGGCACCCGCGAACCCGCGCGGGCCAGCCGGACCTCCAGGTGCACGGCCTCGCCGCTGACCAGCCCCGCCGTGCTCTCCACCGTGTCCTGCCCCTGCCGCATCGGCACAGTGAATCACAGGCCCGCGCGCCGCGACTGCCCCCGCTAGGCTGCACGGCGGACGACCGGGGAGAGGACGAACGGGTGGACCTGGACGCGTACGTGGCCGAGCACCGCGGCGAGTGGCGGCGCCTGGAGGCGCTGAGCCGTCGGCGCAAACCGACCGCGGCCGAGGCCGACGAGATGGTGCTGCTGTACCAGCGGGTCGCCACCCACCTGTCCGTGGTGCGCAGCCGCACGCCGGACCCGGCACTGGTGGCCGAGCTGTCCCGGCTGGTGCTGTCCGCCCGCGCGGCGATCACCGGGGCGCAGCCGGTGGACTGGCGGCGGGTGCCCCGGTTCCTGGCCCACGACCTGCCGCTCGCCTTCTACCAGGCCCGCCGCTGGTGGATCGCTTCCGCGGTGTGCTTCCTGCTGGTGGCGGCGGCGGTGGCGGCCTGGGTGATCGGTGACCCGACCCTGCCGAGGGCGTTCGGCATGTCCGAGGCGGACATCGACAGCCTGGTGAACCACGACTTCGAGAGCTACTACAGCGAGAACTTCGCGCCGAACTTCGGCCTGCTGGTGTGGACCAACAACGCCTGGATCGCCGCGCAGTGCCTGGCCGCCGGGGTGCTGCTGCTGCCGGTGGCGTTCATCCTGTGGCAGAACGCGCTGAGCATCGGCATGGTCGCCGGACTGATGATCGGCAACGGCCGCGGCGACCTCTTCTTCGGCCTTATCGCCCCGCACGGCCTGCTGGAGCTGACCGCGATCTTCGTGTCGGCCGGGGTCGGCCTGCGGGTCGGCTGGGCCTGGGTGGTGCCCGGACCGCTGCTGACCCGGGGGCAGTCGCTGGCCGCGGCCGCACGGCAGGGCATCACCGGCGCGGTCGGCCTGGTCGGCGTGCTCGCCGTGGCGGGCCTGCTGGAGGCGTTCGTGACGCCGTCGTTCCTGCCACTGATCGTGCGGGACGCGATCGGTGTGCTCGTGTGGAGCCTGTTCCTGGCGTACGTCTTCGTGCTGGGCCGCCGCGCCGAGCGCGCCGACCTCGTGCTCGCCGTCGACGGCCCGGACCGGGCCGCCGCCGTTCAGAGCCGGCCGGTGCTCTTCAAGGCGAGGTAGACGTCGGTGACCTGGCTCGCGAACGTGTCCGCCGGGAAGTCCAGCACCTCCACGCCGTACTTGGCCAGCGCGGTGCCGAGCTTCTCCCGCTCGGCCAGCGCCCGGGTGCCCGCCGCAGCGGCGTAGACCTCGTTCGCGCCGTGCAGCGGGGTGCCGGCCAGCGCGTTCAGGGCCGGGTCGTGCACGGCGGCGATGAGCACCTTGTGCCGCGCGGCCAGCCGCGGGAGCACCGGCAGCAGGCCTTCGCCGAGCGCGCCGGGCTCCAGCGCGGTGAACACCACCACCAGCGAACGTTTGCGCTCCCGGCGCAGCACCTCGCTGGTGATCAGCTCGAAGTCGGTCTCCACCATCGCCGGGTGCAGCGGGGCCACCGCGTTGATCAGGCGGGGCAGGGTGGCGCGGCCGTGCGCGCCGGCCACCACCGCGCGCACCCGGTGGTCGGCCGCGATGAGGTCGACCTGGTCGCCGGCCTCCTGCGCGACCGCTGCCAGCAGCAGCGCGGCGTCCATGGCGGCGTCGAGGCGGGGCTCGTCGCCGACCCGGACCGCGCTGGTGCGGCCGGTGTCCAGCACGCACACGATGCGCCGGGAGCGCTCGGGCCGCCAGGTGCGCACCATGACGTCGCGCCGCCGGGCCGTGGCCCGCCAGTCGATCGAGCGCACGTCGTCGCCCGGCACGTACTCGCGCAGCACGTCGAACTCGGTGCCCTGGCCGCGGCCCCGGATCGCGGTCGCGCCCTCGACGGTGCGCAGCCGGGCCAGCTTCTCCGGCAGGTGCTTGCGGGACGTGAACCGGGGGAGCACCCGCAGCGTCCACGGCGGCCGGTGGGCGGCCTGGCGCACGGCCAGCCCGAGCGGGCCGTGACTGCGCACGACGACCTGCTCGGCGGCGCGGTCGCCGCGGCGGGTGGGAGTCAGCGTGGTGGTCAGCGTCGCCGCCTCGCCCGCGGCCAGGACCAGCGGGTGGGCGTACGGCGCGGCCCCGGCCGAGGGCACCCAGGCGTCGCGCACCAGCAGCCGGGCGTCGACGCCGCTGCGGTTCGCCACCGTCAGCGCGGCGGCGACGTCCTCGCCGAGCCGCACCACAGCACCCGGGGTCTCCCGCCGCACGGTGATCCGGCGCGGGTCGGCGGCCATCGCCCAGTCGGCGAGCACGGCCGCCGCGACGAGCGCCAGCAGCACGCCGGACAGCGCCCACGGCGCGACGCCGTACAGCGCCGACAGCACGCCGACGACCGGCGCGCACAGCGCGGCCAGCAGGGCGGCACGAGCGGTGGGCACGCCGCCCTACCGCGGGGTGGGCACGGAGGCGAGCACGGCGTCGAGGACCGACTCGGCGGTGACCCCCTCCAGCTCCGCCTCGGGCGTCAGCCGCAGCCGGTGCCGCAGCGTGGGCCGGGCCATCACCTTCACGTCGTCCGGCGTCACGTGGTCGCGGCCGCCCAGCCAGGCCCACGCCTTCGCGGTGGCCAGCAGCGACGTCGCGCCACGGGGCGACGCGCCCAGCTCCACCGACGGGGTGGCCCGG
Source organism: Catellatospora sp. NPDC049111 (assembly GCF_040648615.1). Classification (NCBI taxonomy): domain Bacteria; kingdom Bacillati; phylum Actinomycetota; class Actinomycetes; order Micromonosporales; family Micromonosporaceae; genus Catellatospora; species Catellatospora sp. NPDC049111. Next base: position 213,169 of record NZ_JBEZEB010000002.1, read on the forward strand.
GTGGCCCGGCAGACGTCCACGATGTATCCCAGCACCGGCTCGGTCACGGTGACCCGGCCGACCGCCTCCCGCGCCGCGGCCAGCTCGACCGGTCCGGCGACCGCCTTGATGCCGACCGCGCCGAGGTCGCGTGGGTCGAAGCCGGCGTGGTGCGCGCGCAGCACCCCCAGCTCCTCCTCGCGGGCGGGCAGCGGCACGGTCAGCTTCAGCAGGAAGCGGTCCACCTGCGCCTCGGGCAGCGGGTAGGTGCCCTCGTGCTCGATCGGGTTCTGCGTCGCGGCGACCAGGAACGGCTCGGGCAGTGCCCGGGTCACGCCGTCCGCGGAGACCTGGCGCTCCTCCATGACCTCCAGCAGCGACGACTGGGTCTTCGGCGGCGTCCGGTTGATCTCGTCGGCCAGCAGCAGGTTGGTGAAGACCGGGCCGGGCCGGAACTGGAACTCCGCGCTGCGCGGGTCGTAGATCACCGAGCCGGTCACGTCACCGGGCATCAGGTCCGGGGTGAACTGGATGCGCTTCATCTCCAGGTCCAGGGCCGCGCCGAGGCTGCGCACCAGCAGGGTCTTGGCGACCCCGGGCGGGCCCTCCAGCAGCACGTGCCCGCGGCACAGCAGGGCGATGACCAGCCCGGCGACGACGCCGTCCTGGCCGACCACCGCCTTGGCCACCTCCGCGCGCAGCCGGCCGAGCGCCTCGCGGGCGGGTTCGGCGTGCTCGGTCGTCAACGGCTCGGTCACCGGTGCTCTCCTTCTTCGACAGGTCGTGCGGTCACGTGTTCGACCAGGTCCCGCAGCTCCACAGCGCGGGTGTGCAGCTCTTCGTCGGTCTGCGGCGGCGGCCCGTAGAGGATCTCGCCGAGCCGGTGCGGGTGCTCGCCGGTGCGCGCCTGCAGCGCGGGCAGCAGCGTCTCGGACTCCACCGTGGCGGGCAGGCCCAACGCCACGGCCAGCCTGCGCCGGGCGGCGGCCCGCAGCGTCTCCAGCGCCGGGCCGCGAGCGCGGACCCGCCGGTAGAGCCGTCCCCGCCCGGCCGCGGTCTCGGCGGCCGGCACCTCGACCGGCAGCGCCTCCGGCACGGGCGGGCCCAGCCGCCGACCGCGTGCCAGGACGATCGTCAGCGTCGCCGCCAGCAGTGTCACCACCACCCAGAACAGCCAGTCGGGGAACGGGCTCGGGCCCTCCCGCCGCTCCGGCTGCTCGGTCTGCGGCCGGGGGCTCACCTCGGTCCGCGGCCTCGGCGGCGTCGGCGGGACCGCCTCCCGCTCGTGCAGGTCGAGCCAGACCAGGGTGCTCTTCGCGCTGAGCAGGTCGAGCGCGAGCCCGGTGTTGTCGTGCTCGGCGGCCCGGACCGCCCGGAACGGGTCGGCGCTGCCGACGAGCACGAACTCCACGCCGTACTCGAAGACCCGGACCACGCCGCCGTCGTAGCAGCTCTCGACCGTGGCGACCGAGTCCTCCCACCGCGCGTAGCGGGTCCGCACCACTGCGGCCGGACCGGCGTCGGTCAGCCGGCAGTCCGCGCCGCGGCCGGTCACGCCGGTCGCCCAGCGCCGCCGGACCGTCCCGAGCGTGTCGACGGCCTGCCCGGTCTCGCTGTCGTCCGGTTCCACCAGCACCACGCGGGTCCGGTCAGGCAGCCAGGACAGCCTGCTCAGCTGGCCCCGGTACGGGTAGCCGGGGGTGGGCACGAACAGCGTCGCGTCCCCGCCGGCGGCCTCCACCGCGTCGAAGGCCTCGTCGCTGCCGGTGACCCGGCGGATCGTCACGCCCCGGGCCCGCAGCTGCTCGGCCAGCCCGGCCGCGCTGTCCGGGCCGTCGCCGACCGGCGACAGGTACGCCGGGTCGGACGGCGACGGCTCCTCGACCCCGTGCGCGATCACCGAGAAGCCGAGCAGCGCCACGACCGGCAGGAACGGCAGCACCAGCCGCCAGCGGCGGCGTCGGGTCCGGGCCGTCATCGTCCACCTCGCACCAGTTCGTGCACGGTGGCCAGGTGGCCCCGCATCTGCTCGTCGTCCGCGGCGGTCGCCGGGCGCTGGGCGTACCAGATGCCGGAGAAGACACCCGTCGCGCTCTGCAGGGCAGGTCCCAGTTCCGGACGGGCCCCGCCGGCGGCGCGCGCCAGCTCGGTCACCGTCCAGCCGGGCACGTGCTCGACGACGCCCCGGTCGACGAGTTCGCGCACCATGGCCCGCAGCCGCTCGCGCACCGCCTCGGCCCAGCGGCCCTCAGCCGCGTAGCGGTCGGCCTGCGAGAGGTAGACCTCCGGCGCCAGCGCGGGCAGCTCTTCCACCCCGGTCTCGTCCTCGTCCGGATCGGGCCGGTCGTCGGCCGGCTCGGTGTACGACACCGCCTCGTCGGCGCGTTTGGCCCGGCGCATCCGCCAGCGTCTGGGCAGCCAGCCCGGGTAGGTGAACCACAGCACCGCGACGATGGCCGCGAGCAGCAGGAGCAGCAGCGCGGCCAGCCCGAACGGGACGACGTCGTCGAAGACCGCGACAAGTTCGTTCCACCCGCGCATCAGCGGGCCGCCAGCATCTCGGGGCCGGGCTCGCGGTGCCGGGCGGCTCCGGTCAGCCACAGGTCGAGGCCCTCCTGCCGGACCCGCGACTCGATCAGCAGCGCGGCGTCCAGGGCCGCCAGGCTGGCGTACGCCAGCGTGTTGGCCGCGACGATCAGCGGCACCAGCAGCCACTCCGCCGCCTCGGCGGACAGCGGCAGGTATCCCAGCCCGGCCAGCAGACCGAGGTAGAAGGCGAAGCGGATGAGCAGCCAGGAGGCGTAGCCGACGATCCGGACCGCGGCCCCGCGCATGCCCCCGCGGAAGGCCAGCCCGGCCCCGCGCTTGAGCGCTCCGAACGGCCCGCGCCGCTCGATCGTGACCGCGACCGCGGCCAGCCCGAACAGCGGGTATCCGAGCAGCCACACCGGGCCGAGGAACGCCCCGAGCGCCGACGGCACCGCCGCGACCAGGCCCACCAGCGCGATCGCCGTGCCCTGCCGGCGGCGGTCCTGCCACCGGCTCCGGGGGACCGGCTTGCCGGTGACGGCGGCGACCGCGGCCCGGCCCGCCGGACCGCCGAGCCAGGCGATGATCAGAGCCTCCAGGCCCGCCCCGGTGGCCAGCAGCACCCAGTAGCTGCCGCTGAGATCGGGTACGCCCTCGCTGAGGCGGATGTCCAGGCTCAGCCGTCCGGGCACCAGCACCGCCTGCTCCAGCGCGGCGAGCACCGCGGCGGTCACCAGCAGCGCTGCGGCGCGGCGGCGTACCAGCTCGGAAGCGGTGTCCAGCAGCTCGCCCAGGGTGAGCGGGCGCAGCGGCAGCGCTTCGTCACGCGGCAGCCGGCGCGCGGCCGAGGGCGCGGCGCGTTCCAATCGTCGCTCCGAGGGGTGTCGGCGGACCGTGGGGGAGTCCCCGCACGATGCGCGAGCGCGGCGGGGACGGACCATGTTCCGGGGGTGGCGGAGGCCGCCGCCATCCTGGCACGGCGTGGCCACATACGTGGCCCCTACCCTGGCCGATCGGACGAGATCGGTGAAGCGGGTTCGTGTCTCGGCGGGTGGGATGGGATATTGGACGGCATGAGCGAGCCGATGATGCCGAGGTTTACCGCATGAGGGCCCGTGTCCTGGTGGTGGACGACGATCCCGCGCTCGCCGAGATGCTCGGCATCGTGCTGCGCAGCGAGGGGTTCGTGCCGGCGTTCGTCGCCGACGGCGAGCGGGCCCTGGCCGCGTTCCGCGAGGCGCGCCCCGACGTGGTGCTGCTGGACCTGATGCTGCCCGGCATGAGCGGGCTGGACGTCTGCCGTGCCATCCGGGCCGAGTCCGGCGTGCCGATCGTGATGCTGACCGCCAAGAGCGACACCGTCGACGTGGTGCTGGGCCTGGAGTCCGGGGCCGACGACTACGTGGTCAAGCCGTTCAAGCCCAAGGAGCTGGTGGCCCGGGTGCGGGCCCGGCTGCGCCGGGGCGAGGACGTCACCCCCGAGCTGCTGACCATCGGGCCGCCGGACAACCAGATCATCATCGACGTGCCGGCGCACACGGTGACCCGCAACGGGGCCGAGGTGAAGCTGACCCCGCTGGAGTTCGACCTGCTGGTGGCGCTGGCCCGCAAGCCGCGCCAGGTGTTCACCCGCGAGGTGCTACTGGAGCAGGTGTGGGGCTACCGCCACTCCGCGGACACCCGCCTGGTGAACGTGCACGTGCAGCGGCTCCGGGCCAAGATCGAACCGGATCCCGAGCGCCCGGAGATCATCTTGACCGTTCGCGGCGTGGGCTACAAAGCCGGCACCAGCTAACCTTGTCCGACCGTGACCACCCCCACCCCCACCCCTGTTGAGCTGCCCGAACCCCGCGAGGCGGGGGTCGACGGGCAGCGTGCGGGCGTGCCCGGACGCGCCGCTCAGGCGAATGCCGCGCTCAAGCGGCTGGTGAAGAAGACGGCCCGGGTCCCCGCGCTGCGCCCCGCGGCGCGGCGGCTGGCCCCGGGCGTGCGCCAGGCCCGGCGGATCTGGCGGCGCTCGCTGCAGCTGCGCATGGTCACCATCACCCTGCTCTGCTCCAGCGTGCTGGTCGGCGGCTTCGGCTACCTGATCGCCGACAGCAGCACCAAGAGCCTGCTGCGCGGGGCGGAAGAGGACGCCGAGAGCCAGTTCCTCAAGGGTGTACAGGACGCGACCGAACAGCTCGGGACCATTCCGAGCGCGGAGAGCCCGGACATGCCGCGCCAGGTGACCGGACTGCTGGGCACCCTGGCTGGCCCCGGCCAGGGCAGCGTCGTGGTGTCGATGCAGTTCAGCAAGGAGCTCACCTCGAACGTGCCCGGTGGCAGCGAGGGGCTGTCCTGGCCGCAGGGCCCGAAGCTCACCCAGGTGATCACCCAGGAGCTGAAGGAGTCGGTCCGGAACACCCCTGACTACTACCACCAGTACGTCTCGGCGAATCTCGGCGATGCGGCCACCGGACACGGCAGGACCCGTACGTACCTCGTCTACGGCTCCCCGGTGCCCGCGCCGAAGCTGTCGGGCGGCTCGGTCGAGCTCTACTACCTCTTTCCGGTGGACACCGAGGTCGAGGTCGCCGGGGATATCCAGTCGACGGTGAGCTTCGTAGGCGTCGCGCTGGTGCTGCTGCTCGGCATGGTCACCGCACTGGTGACCCGGGCGACGGTCAGCCCGGTACGGGTGGCGGCCCGCACCGCCCAGCGGCTGTCCGCCGGCCTGCTCGACCAGCGGATGGTCGTCAAGGGCGAGGACGAGATGGCGCTGCTCGCCGACGCGTTCAACCAGATGGCAGCCAACCTGCAGCGCCAGATCGTGCGCCTGGAGGAGATGTCGCGCCTGCAGCGTCGGTTCACCTCGGACGTCTCGCACGAACTGCGCACCCCGCTGACCACCGTGCGGATGGCCGCCGACCTGCTCTACTCCCAGCGCGAGGACTTCGACCCGGCCTCGGCGCGCAGCGCCGAGCTGCTGCAGGCGGAGCTGGACCGGTTCGAGGAGCTGCTCACCGACCTGCTGGAGATCAGCCGGTTCGACGCCGGATTCGCGATGCTGGACTCCGAGCCGACCGACCTGGTCACCGTCGTGCGCCGGGTGACCGAGCGGCTGGAATCCGTGGCCGAGCGGGTCGGGGTGAGCCTGGAGCTGGTCTCGCCAGATCCCCCGATCATCGCCGAGATCGACCCGCGCCGGGTGGAGCGGATTCTGCGCAACCTGGTGGGCAACGCGGTCGACCACGGCGAGGGGCAGCCGGTGACGATCACTCTGGGCATGGACGCGCGTGCGGTCGCCATCACCGTGCGGGACCACGGGGTGGGCCTGAAGCCGGGCGAGGAGAAGCTGGTGTTCAACCGGTTCTGGCGGGCCGACCCATCCCGCGCCCGGCAGACCGGCGGCACGGGACTCGGGCTGTCGATCAGCCTTGAGGACGCCCGGCTGCACGGCGGCTGGCTGGAGGCGTGGGGCGCGCCGGGCAACGGCGCTCAGTTCCGGCTCACGCTGCCGGTCCGGGCCGGGGGCCGGCTGGCGGGCTCGCCGCTGCCGCTGATCCCGGTCGAGCCGGCGGTGGCGCGTCAGCGCGCGGAGCAGCCGGGAGTGCCGGCGTGACGCGGGCCAGGCCGGTCGTGCGGGTCGGGGCCGCCGATCGGCGTGACGAGGAGCGGATATGAGCAAGCGGACCGGACGAGCCCGCGCGGCGGGTAGAAGCTGGCTGGCGCGTGTACTGGTGGCGGCATTCGCCGGGCTCGCCGTCGCCGGCTGCGGCATCGGGATCGACAGCGGCGTGGTGCGCGACGGCGCCGGCCCGACGGCGGCTCCCGGGCAGGCGCCTTCGGGGAAGTCGGGTCCGCGGCCGCGCGACGTCAACGTGACGAACCCGAGCCAGCTCGTCAAGAACTTCCTCGAGTCGGCAGCCGGTGATCACGGCCTGCCCGCCTCCCACGAGGACATCATGAGCAACGTCGTGCGCAGCTACCTGGCTCCGAACCTGCGCGATGACTGGAAGCCCAGCGGTGACGGCGAACTGACCCTCGTCGACTGGGCCGAGGAGCCGACGGAGAACTCCATTGAGCACACCGTCGAGGTGAAGGTCCGTTACCTCGGCGTGCTCACCGTCGACGGCCGTATCGAACCGCGCAGCGGCCAGACGAAGCTCACGTTCAAGGTGGAGCAGGTCGGCTCGCTGGGTCTGTTCATCACCGGCCAGCCGTCCAGGCTGCCGAGCGAACTCCTCCTGTCGAGGGATGGTCTGAAGCGGTACTACGACCAGGTGCCGATCTACTTCTGGAACAAGGACGGCACCTCGCTGGTGCCGGATCTGCGCTACGTGCCGAAGGCACTGGAGCAGCGGGACAACCGGCTGCTCGACTGGCTGCTGAAAGGCCCGTCGCCCTGGCTCGCCCCCGCGATAAAGGTCAACGGTCTGCCGGGCGGCACCAGGCGCTTGAACAACATCGTCACGGACGACCAGAAGACGGTTGTCAGCCTCGCCGGTATCGCCGACATGGCCGAGGGTGACGTGCGGGACTCGCTCGCGGCCCAGCTCTACTGGACGCTGCTGCCCAAGGGTCAGTTGGAGTTGCGGGTCGAGTCTCGGGTCTATCCGACGTCGGGCAACTTCCTGGCGGCCAACCGGGCTGCGGGCACCGGCGAGATCCGGGAGCCGGGCCGGTACGCGGTGGAACGTGCCACCGGTGTGCTCCGGCGTATCAGCAGCCCGGATGACAAGGGCCAGCTGCCGCTGGCCGCCGAGTCCAACAACAGGGTGAAGTCGGCTGGTGTGGCCGCACGCGAAGCAGCGTTCGCGCTCGTGCGCGTCGACGCCAAGGGCCGGGAAGGGCTGTGGGTCGGCCGTCGCGACAGCGTGCTGCAAGAGGTCGATTTCGGCGACCTGAAGAACCCGTCGCTCGGCATGCCCTTCTGGCTGGACCGGTCTGCAGAGGTCGTGATGGTGCTCGGCAACGGTCGCCTGTGGGCCGTCAAGGTCGGGGATCGCAAGGCGGTCCAGGTCGACAGTTCCTCGGTGAAGGGGGCCATCACCGCTGTCGCCGTCGCGCCGGACGGCCGGCGGATCGCCCTGGTGAGTGGCAACAAGCTGCACATCGCCCCGCTGCTGCGGCAGGAGAACGCGCTGGGCTCGTTCGTGATCGGCGAACCGCGCGAGCTGTACACGAGCCTGCCCGCACTGCGCGGCGTCGGCTTCCTGCGGGAGGACACCCTCGTCGTGGCCAGCGCCGGACCGGACGTCAAGGTCCAGCTCGCCCACGTCTCCGTGGACGGCGTGATGGAAGACGTCATCACCACCAACGTCAAGGCCGAGGTCTCCAACCTGGTGGGGTACGTGGTGGACGCCCGGCAGCCGGCGCGGACGGGCAAAGTGCTCCTCGACGTCAACGGCGAGGCCAACCAGGCGTTCGAGGACGACACGCTGCTGCCTCTCAGCGGGGGTCTCGTGCTGCCCACGGCACCGGAGCCCACCGCCACGCCCTCGCCGGCCGCGTCGGGTTCGCCGGAACCCAAGCCGAAAGTCGTCGCATCGGCCGCCTGCTACGAGGGCTGAGCCGTGCCGGTCGGGGCGCTCTGGCAGGCACTGGCCGATCTGGTGCTGCCCACGTCCTGCGCCGGGTGTGGCGGGTCCGGGCTGGCGCTTCGCCATGAGGTCTGCGCCGACTGCGCCCGTGCGGTCGAGTCGCTGCGCGCGGCGCCGACCCGCCCCGATCCGGCCCCAGCGGGGCTGCCCGCCTGCGTGGCGCTGGGCGCGTACGACGGGCGGCTGCGGGAGCTGATCCTCGCGTTCAAGGAGCGCGGTCGGCACCGGCTGGCCCGGCCCCTGGGCGCGCTGCTGGCCGAGGCCGTCGCCGCGTCGGCCGCCCCGGATCGCCCGTTGCTGCTGCTGTACGTCCCCGACACGGCCGAGGCGGCCCGTGCCCGGCACGGTGACCACATGCGGGCGCTGGCCCGGTGCGCGGCTGAGCGGCTGCGGGAGGCGGGTCGGCGCGTGGAGCTGGCCGCGCCGCTGCGCACCCTGCCGAAGGCCGATTCGGCGCACCTGTCGTCGGCCGAGCGGGCGGCTGGTGCGTCGGGGGCGTTCACGTTGCGGCGTGGTCCGCTGGAGGACGCGAGGCGGGCAGTGCCCGGGTCCGTGACCGTGCTGCTGGACGACATCGTGACCACCGGGGCGACCCTGGCCGCCGCATCGTCGCTGCTCGCGGGGGTGGGCGTACGCGTAGACACGTGCGTGACGCTAGCCGCGACACGCCGGTACCTGCCGCACCGCGCAATATGGCCGTAATCTTCGGATAATGGCTTGATCGATGCTGGGTGACGGCTCCGTGACGCGCGGTACCGAAAGGGCGAATCTCGTCAAAACAGTCTTGGTACAAGGGATGACGAGTGGCTGACAAGAGGCTAGCGTCAGAAGCCAACCACCTGATGGAGGTCACCGCTCAGCGGTGAACGAGAGCGTCGGAAGGGGCTTACAGAAGTGCGCCCCGGACACCAGTTGCCGGGGTGTTCCGCACTCGGACAGACCGTGGGAGGTCAGGCGTGGACATCGAGGTCAAGGGTCGTAATGTCGAAGTTCCGGATCATTTCCGGGTTCATGTGGCCGACAAGCTGCAAAAAGTTGAGCGTTACGACCAGAAGATCATTGAATTCGACGTCGAGCTAATCCACGAGCGCAACCCGCGCCAAGCTGATTCCTGCCAGCACATCGAGATCACCTGTGTCACCCGCGGCCCCGTGATCCGCGCCACCGGTGCCGCCAGCGACTTCTACTCCGCACTCGACGAGGCCGTTGAGCGGCTCGACCGCCGCCTGCGCAAGGCCGCCGACCGCCGCCGGGTGCACCGCGGCCGTCGCGCCCCGGTCTCCGTCGCCGAGGCCACCGCGAACCTGGCCCTGTTCGAACCCCCCATGGGCGGCACCGCCACCGCCACGCTCGCGCGCTCCGCCAACGGCGCGGGCGGACCGATGGACGCCCTGGAGGACCAGGACCAGCCGTGGCACATCGTGCGGGAGAAGGAGTTCTCCGGTGAGCCGATGACAGTCGACGACGCCCTGTACCAGATGGAGCTGGTCGGGCACGACTTCTACCTGTTCCACGACAAGGACAGCGGACGGCCGTGCGTCGTCTACCGCCGCAAGGCGTACGACTACGGGCTGCTGACGCTGGCCTGGTGAACAGCCGATAGGCAGGTCTCGGCCTGTCCCGTCCGCCGGATGGGACAGGCCGATCTTCGTGTCAGCGGTGCTTCTCGGCGATCCGCACGTACTGGATGTCGTCGATGCGGGTGCCGTCGCGCCCCGGCAGCCGGGCTTTGAGCGTGCCCTCCAGCTCGAAACCGGACCGCTCCAGCACCCGCCGCGATGCCTCGTTGTAGGGGAACGTCCCGGCGACCACGCGCACCACGTCCGCCTGCTCCATCGCCCAGTCGCTGAGCAGCCGGGCCGCCGCGGTGGCGAACCCCCGGCCGCGGTGCTCCGGGCGCAGCGCGTAGCCGAGGATCGCCTGCTGCAGGAAGCGTTCGTGGTAGTACAGGCCGATCTCACCGGCGAACGCGCCGCTCTCGGCGTCCAGGATCACGCAGGTGGCCCGGGTGCCGGCCAGCCAGTCCGACTCGGCGGTGGCGCAGCGCTCGCGCACCCCGTCCAGGGTGGTCGGGCCGCCGACGTTGCTGCGGGCCACCTCGGGCAGCTCGGCCAGCGCGAAGTAGTCCTCGGCGTCGGCCGGGGCGATCCGGCGCAGCCGCACCCGCCCGTCGCTCAGCTCGCCGTCCGGGAACTCGGGCAGGCCGGGCGGCACCGGGCCGGGCGGGTCGCTCGCCAACCTGACGAAGACCACGTAGTCGCCGGGGGAGCCGTCGCGGCGGGGGGCCGTGCCGCGGCGTACGCCCTCGCGGGTGAAGCCCGCCGCCAGCGCGACCCGCTGGCTGGCCGCGTTCGCCGGCACCGTGAGCAGCTCCATGCGGTGCACGCCCAGCGTGCCGAACGCCCAGTCGGTGATGGCCCGGGTCACCGCGGTGGCCACACCCCGGCGGCGCGCCCACGGCGCGACCCAGTAGCCGACCTCGGCCTGGCGGCGGTCGGCCTGCAGGTGGCTCAGCCCGGCCCCGCCGAGCACCTCATCGGTGACCGGGTCCACCACCGCCCAGGTCGCCTCGCCCTGCTGCCAGGTCGCGGGCGACCCCTCGGTGATCCACCAACGCGCGTCCTTCGCCGTGTACGGGGCGGGCATCTGCGCCATGAAGTGCGCCGTCACCGGGTCGTCGCAGGCCTCGCGCAGCTGCGCGGCATCGCGCAGCCGCCACGGCCGCAGGCGCACCGTGCCGCCGTCCAGCGTGAACGGCTCCCGGGGCTCGCTCATGCCTTCTCCCCGTCGAGGTCCTCGCGGACCATGGCCGCGGTCCACGCGTCGCGGCGCTCGCCGCGGTGGGCGCAGCCGCTGCGCTGGAGACCCTCGTAGCGGAAGCCGGCCTTCTCGGCCACCCGGCGCGAGCCGTCGTTGCCGACGTACGCCTTCCACTCCACCCGGGCCAGGCCGAGCTCGCGGATGCCCCACTCGGCCACGGCGCGCAGCGCGGCGCTCATGTAGCCGTGGCCGCGGGCGTGCGGTGCGGTGAGGAAGCCGACGTCGGCGACCTGCGGGTCACCGGAGACGCGCAGGTCGATCTGGCCCACGTAGGCGTCGTCGGCGTCCGCGAGCACGAACGCGGCGCCCTGCCGGCGTTCCCACCAGCCGGGGGCGTAGCCGGTCACGAAACCGACCGCCTTCTCGTGGTCGTAGCCGAGCGGAACGGTGGTCCAGCGCAGCGTCTCCTCGTCGAGGCAGGCCGCCAGGACACCCGGCGTGTCGCCGAGCTGGGCGGGTCGCAGCGTCAGCGGGGCACCCTTGTCGGTGACGGTGCGCAGGACCGGTTGGGGGTTGTCGTACGGGTCGGTCATGGCCCCACCCTGGCATACGGGCCTGGGGTCCGGCATCGGAGATTCCCCGCTCAGGTCAGCGCGACCAGCACGTCCCGCTGCTCGTCGACGAGCTGCCGGGGCAGCAGCCGGTGGTCCACGAGCTGGTCGACGGCCAGCAGCGGGCCGGTGGTGGTGCGGTGGTCGACGATGCGCTGGGCCTGCTCCAGGCTGATCCCGGGTACGCGGGCCAGCACCTCGGCGGGCACGCCGTTCACGTCGACGAGGCCGCCGTCGTCGAAGGTGGGTGCCAGGTCGGGCCGGCCGATGTGCAGCCGCCGGGCGATGTCGGGATGCTGGGTCAGCAGGCGGCGCGCCTGCTCCCGGCGTACCCGCAGCTCGATGGCCTGCACCAGGGCGGCTGCGGGTTGGTGGCGCGGCTTGTCCAGGCCGAGGAAGAGGCCCTGCGCGACGCCGCCGACCCACATCACCAGCACCGCCATGAGCGAGATGTCGTCGCCGGTGGTGATCTGCTCGGAGCTGGGGTCCCCGGACATCCACGCGACCACGGCCAGGACCAGGTAGGCGACGGCGGACAGGCCGATCCGCCAGCTGCGCCGGTACGCGGCGAAGAATCCCATCACCGCGAAGGCGGCGAAGCCGCAGGTGAGCAGCGGCACCGCCGCACCCACCGCGGCGAGCACGATGCGCTTGGCCCCGGCCGAGTCCGACTCCGGGGCGCGCACCGGGACCGGGTACGGCGCCCACAGCGGCATGCCGTACGGCGTCCAGCCGCCGGCAGGCGGGCCGCCGTGGCCGGGCGGGACCGGCTGCGGATAGGGCGGCGGCGCTAAACCGGCGGGCGGCCCGGGACGTGGGCCGGGCACCGGCGCTGGGGCATGCGGGTGCCCCACGGGCGCGGTGTTGGGGTGCAGCAGCGCCGGGTCGCCCTGCAGGATGGACCGGTGCAGCTGCTGCAGCCGCTCGCCGGGTTCCACCCCGAACTCCTCGGCCAGCAGCGCGCGGGCGTCGCGGTACGCGGCCAGCGCCTCCGCCTGCCGGCCGCACCGGTAGAGCGCCAGGATCAGCAGGTGGCGCAGCCCTTCCCGGAGCGGGAATTCGGCCACCAGTTCCACCAGCCGGGTCGCCGCGTCCACGTGTCGGCCCAGTTCGAGTTCCAGCTCGACCATGGTCTCCAGGGCGGCGGCGCGGCTCTCCAGCAGCCGCTCGCGGGCCGCGTCGAAGGCCGGTCCGGTCAGGCCGCCCAGCGGCTCGGCCCGCCACAGCGCCACGGCGTCGCGCAGCACCGCGACGGCTTCGAGCAGCCGCCGCTCGGTGCGCAGCCCGTGCGCGCGGGACACCTGCCGGGCGAAGACGTCCGTGTCGAGGCTGCCCTCGGCCGCCGCCAGCACATAACCGGCCGGGGTCAGCGTGATCAGGCCGCCCGGGTTGCGGGGCGAGTGCTCGGGGTCCAGCGCGCGGCGCAGGCCCGCGACGTACTTCTGCACCACGTTCGGCCCGTTCTCGGGCGGTTCGGACTGCCAGACCGCGTCGATGATGGCGGCGGGGGCGACCGGCCGGTTGGCGTGCAGCACCAGCATCGCCAGCACCGCCCGCTGCTTACCGGGTCCCAGGTCGAGTTCCGTGCTGCCGTGCCACGCCCGCAGCGGGCCCAGCAGTTCGAAGCGCAGCGGTCGGTCGGTCACGGTCCCCCCTGTCGGCTGGCGCGGGCCACACCTGCCCGAGCGGCGTTGACCTGGACTGACGTGATCACGGCAGCCGGAGCGCAGCAGTCGGCAGCATAGCGGCAGCGCGGCGGCCGCAGGGGTGGCCACCATGGTCACCGTTGGCGGAGCGGCCCGGCCCGGAGTCAGGGGGTACGGGGGCGGCCGGCGCGGCGTGCCGACGCCGTGGCGGCCGTCTCCCCGGCGGCCGGATCCGGGCGCCCGCGAACGACCCCGAACGGCGCGACGACGGCCCGAAGGTTTGTAACTTCGTGCCCGATTCTGCCGGTTCGCTTCCCCGGGGGTGACGATTCGCCGTGCGATGCGCCTACGATGGGTCGGCAGACTGTCTAGGGAGCGATGAACACCCGTGTCGATTTTCGAGAAGATCCTCCGTGCCGGTGAGGGGCGGATGCTCCGCCGGCTCAAGGCCATCGCCGACGCCGTCAACTCCATCGAGGAGAACTACGTCGATCTGAGCGATGCCGAGCTGCGGGCACTGACCGACCAGTACCGTGAGCGTCTCGCCGACGGGGAGACCCTGGACGACCTGCTCCCCGAGGCGTTCGCCACGGTGCGCGAGGCCGCCAAGCGGGTGCTGCACAAGCGGCACTACGACGTGCAGATCATGGGCGGCGCGGCCCTGCACTTCGGCAACATCGCCGAGATGAAGACCGGTGAGGGCAAGACCCTGGTGTCGACCCTGCCGGCCTACCTCAACGCGCTGTCCGGCAAGGGCGTGCACGTCATCACGGTCAACGACTACCTGGCCCAGCGTGACGCCGAGTGGATGGGGCGCGTGCACCGCTTCCTCGGCCTGACCGTCGGGACGGTGCTGCCCAACCGCCCGGCCGACGAGCACCGCGCGGCCTACGACTGCGACATCACGTACGGCACGAACAACGAATTCGGCTTCGACTACCTGCGCGACAACATGGCCTGGTCGGCCGCGGACATGGTGCAGCGCGGCCACGGCTTCGCGATCGTCGACGAGGTCGACTCGATCCTCATCGACGAGGCCCGCACGCCGCTGATCATCTCCGGCCCGGCCGAGCAGTCGCAGCGGTGGTACGGCGAGTTTGCCGCGGTGGTGGCCCGGCTGGAGCGGGGCAAGGACGGTTCGGGCGACTACGAGGTCGACGAGTCCAAGCGCACCATCGCGGTGACCGAGCGGGGCGTCTCCCGGGTCGAGGACCGGCTGGGCATCGACAACCTGTACGAGTCGGTGAACACCCCGCTGGTCGGCTACCTGAACAACGCCATCAAGGCCAAGGAGCTGTTCAAGCGCGACAAGGACTACATCGTCTCCGACGGCGAGGTCCTGATCGTCGACGAGTTCACCGGCCGTATCCTGCACGGCCGCCGCTATAACGAGGGCATGCACCAGGCGATCGAGGCCAAGGAAGGCGTCGAGATCAAGCAGGAGAACCAGACCCTGGCGACGGTCACCCTGCAGAACTACTTCCGCATGTACGAGAAGCTGTCCGGCATGACCGGCACGGCGCAGACCGAGGCGGGCGAGTTCAACAAGGTCTACAACGTCGGCGTGGTGAGCATCCCGACGCACCGCCCGATGGTCCGCCAGGACAAGTCGGACGTCATCTACAAGACCGAGAAGGCGAAGTTCCAGGCGGTCGTCGAGGACATCGCCGAGCGCCACGCCACCGGCCAGCCGGTGCTGGTCGGCACGGTCTCGGTGGAGAACTCCGAGATCCTGTCGCAGCTGCTGCGCCGCAAGGGCATCCCGCACGCGGTCCTGAACGCGAAGTACCACGCCCGCGAGGCGGAGATCATCGCGCAGGCGGGCCGCAAGGGCGGTGTCACGGTGGCCACCAACATGGCGGGTCGTGGCACGGACATCCTGCTCGGCGGCAACCCCGAGTTCCTCGCCGCGGCGGAGCTGCGCCAGCGGGGGATCACCGAGGAGGAGAACGGCGACGACTACTACAAGGCGCTCGAGGAGATCCTCCCCACCTGGGAGGAGGCCTGCGCGGCCGAGGCCGAGGAGGTCACCGGCGCGGGCGGCCTCTATGTGCTGGGCACCGAGCGGCACGAGTCCCGCCGCATCGACAACCAGCTGCGCGGTCGCGCCGGTCGGCAGGGTGACCCGGGCGAGTCGCGGTTCTACCTGTCGTTGCAGGACGACCTGATGCGCCGGTTCCGCTCCGGTGCGGTCGAGGCGGTCATGGACCGCTTCAACATCCCGGACGACGTGCCGATCGAGTCGAAGATGGTGACCCGCCAGATCCGGGGCGCGCAGACGCAGATCGAGGCCCAGAACGCCGAGATCCGCAAGAACGTGCTCAAGTACGACGAGGTCATGAACAAGCAGCGCCAGGTGGTCTACGCCGAGCGCAAGCGCGTGCTCGACGGCGAGGACCTGCACGACCAGGTCGACTCGATGATCGACGACGTGGTCGCGGCGTACGTCACCGGCGGCACCGTCGGCACCGGCAAGGAGTACGCCGAGGACTGGGACCTCGACCAGCTGTGGACCAACCTCAAGCAGCTGTACCCGGTCACCATCACGCTGGAGGACCTGGAGGAGGAGACGGGCGCCGAGCGCACCACCTTCGACCACGAGTTCCTCGTCGAGCGGATGAAGCAGGACGCGCACGACGCGTACGACCGCCGCGAGCAGCAGCTCGGCCCGGAGGCGATGCGCGAGCTGGAGCGCCAGGTGCTGCTGGCCGTCATCGACCGCAAGTGGCGCGAGCACCTCTACGAGATGGACTACCTCCAGGAGGGTGTCGGCCTGCGCGCGTACGCCCAGCGTGACCCGCTGGTCGAGTACCAGCGCGAGGGCTTCGACATGTTCGCCCAGATGATGGAGGGCATCAAGGAGGAGGCCGTCGGCTTCCTGTTCAACCTGGAGGTCCAGGTCGAGCAGGCACCGGCCGAACCGTCCTCGCCGGGCGTGCCGCTGCCGGACGGCGAGTCGCACGTCGAGGTCCGGGCCAAGGGCCTGGGCCAGCGGCAGCAGCCGCAGCGTGTGCAGTACACCTCGCCGACGATCGACGGCGCGGCCGGCGCGGGCTCGCCGCAGGTGCAGCAGGCTCCGGCGCTGGGCATCGGCAACGGCGACGGCGGCCGCAAGCCGTCCCCGCGCAGCGGTGGCCGCGGCGCGGTGGCCGCCCCGGCCTCCCGCAACAGCCCCTGCCCCTGTGGCTCGGGCAAGAAGTACAAGCGCTGCCACGGCGCTGCCTGACCCACCGAACGCAGCACAGCGAAGAAGGACCGGCCCACGGGCCGGTCCTTCTTCGTATGGAGCCCGGAGCGGGCGGCGCGGATCGATGGGGTGCAGCCGCCCGCCCCGGGGTCAGAGGAGCACCAGGAGGGCGGTGCAGCGCCAGTTCGTGGTGTCGCGCTCCAGGCGGTACGCCACCGACCAGGTGGTGCGGCCGTCGCTGAGCACCGCGGCGACCTCGGCGACACCCGGGCGGGGCTCGCAGGTGCGCAGCTGGCGACGGCGGACGGGGCGGCGCGGGGAGCCGGCTGGCACGGACTGCCGGAGCGCGGCCAGCCGGCGCAGGCTGCGGGACAGCTCGTCGAGCACGGTGTTGGCCTCGGTGACGCGCAGCAGCGGGCGCAGCTGGCCGGGGGAGCGGAAGCCGTTGAACAGCTCCAGGCACAGGTTCAGGAAGCGCAGGGCCGCGGTGTGGCATTCGGGCGAGGCTCCGGCGACGGCCTCCGGCGGGATGACCTCGCTGGGTTCGGGCCGGGCCGGCCGGTAGGTGGTGGGGCGCAGCTCGTCGTCGAACGGCGGGTCGAGCGGGGGCGCGCGATGGATGCGGACGGATCCGGCCGGTACGGCGAGTGCCGTCATCGGGACCACCACCTCTGATCTTGAGTTTGCTTGAGTTTGCCTCCGTTTGACATTTGTAGCTTGTGCTTGAGGCATCGGTCAATGCCTATCTCGCGATCTTGGTGTGCGCGAGGGCCGCGCCGGGCTCAGTCCTCGCCGCCGGCCAGCGGGTTGTCCTTCACGTACTGCTGGGCCTCGTCGTAGAGCTGGGCGATGAACTCCTCCAGCCGGGACCGTTCCACGCGCCACTGGCCGCGCCCGCCCAACCGGATGGCGGGCAGCTCGCCCCGCCGGACCAGCGCGTAGATCTGCGCCGTGGAGGTGCTGAGCTCCTCGGCGACCTGCTCCAGGGTGAGGAACCGGGGCGACGGCTGGGTCATGGCGGTGGATCTCCTGAATCGGGGCTGATTCTTGCGGTTGCTTCAGTTTGCCACCGGATGGTGTGACGCGGGAGTCCGGTGCCGCCGTGCGAGACTGTGCGCAGGCGAACGGGGACGGAAGGATCCGACGTGGCGAACGATCTCGTGAGGGTGTACCTGCCGGCGACGGTGAAGCTGGTGGCGACGTTGCGTGACGCCGACGAGCTGCCCGGCGCGATCGCGCACGCGGTGACTCCGGCCCTGCGTGAGTGGTATGCCGAGGGCGACGAGGAGGAGCTGGAGTACGTCGCCTTCATGCGGGCCGCCCAGGACGCGCTGCGCCTGCTGCGTGACGACCCGTCCGCTCCCCGGCGGCGCGTGGTGGTCTCCGCCGACGTGCCCGCGAGTCAGGTGATCACCGAAAGCCGGGATCTCGGCACCAGCTCGGTCCGGCTTGACGGCGCCGTGCGCCGCGCCGCGATCGCCGCGTTCCACGTGGACGAGCCCGAGGCGGAGCCGGTGGTGGCCGAGGCCGCCGAGGTGGTCGAGCGGGCCGCGGGCGGCGACCCGGACGCGCAGTTCACCGTCGACTCCGCCGAGGATCTCGACCTGCTCTGGTACGCACCGGAGGAGCTCGACGAACTCCTCCGGTGAAAGGCACTCAGTCCCGGACGGCCTTCGGCAGGCTCCGGCCGTACGCGATGGTCGTGGTGAGCGCGCCGACGAACAGCACGACCAGCCCGGTGTTCAGGCGCGAGGCCGCGATGAAGGACAGGATCTCGCTGTCGGCGGAGATGTCCGCCTCGGCGAGCGAGAGCAGCTGGGCGACGCCCAGCCGGGTGCAGAACTCGGCGACGATCAGCAGCAGCCCGGCGGCCGCGCCCGCGGCCAGGTAGACCGGCCACTTGGCGGTGTCCCCGCTGCGCGCGGCCGCGCGCCGGATGCGCCAGTACGCGGCGAGCCCGGCGATCAGGCCCGCGATGATCGCGGTGGTGCCGGCCAGCAGCCCGTTCGCGGAGTAGCGCTCGGCCGCGGTGTCACCGCTGCCGAACGCGTTCAGCAGCGGAGTGGAGAACAGCGCCACCACGTTGAGGAAGATCAGCACCAGCAGCGCCGCGGACAGGCCCGCCGCCATGATGCGGGCCGGGCGGATCGCGCCGAGCGCCCCGCCGAGCGCCCCGGCCACCCCGACGGCGACGGCCACCACACCGACGGCGCGCGCCGACATGCCGTACGCGAGCAGGACGGCCCCGCTGGCCAGCGTGCCGGTCAGCAGGCCGGCGGCGGTGCCCACGGCCCAGCGGCCGACGCCGCGCTCGGCCCACGCCTTGCGGCGGCCCAGCGCGAGCGTGGACCACAGCCCGACCGCTGCCCCGGCGAGCAGATTGGCCTGGATGACCTGCGGCAGCAGGATCGCCGCCATGACCAGGCTCCAGTCGCCCGCCTCGCCGGTGAACGCGGTGCGGTAGAAGAGCAGCGTCACCAGGAGCCAGGCCAGGGCGGAGAAGGCCAGCCAGCCGGTCGTGGACGGCGCCCGCGGCGGGGTGGGCGCGGCGGGAGGCTCCGCGGTCTTGCGCGGTGACTCGGTGGACGTGGCGGTCGCGGGCTCGGTCATCGTGGTCTCCTGTTGGGCGACAGTGGGCCTGCCGACGGCGTGGTGCTCGCCGCGGCGGCCCCGTGTCGGAAGGGCCTGGACGGCTGGCTCGGGGCCACCGGTGGGACCGGTCCGGCCGACCGGCCCGCCGACGAGACGGCAGGCGTGGACGAGCGGGGTCCCATGCTCCGGCGACCTAGCCTAGCCAGGCCGGAGGGGTGGGTAGGCTGGAGCGGTAGGGCGGGCCCGGTGACCAGGACCGGAACGCGGTCGACCCGGTGGCCGCCGACCCGGTCATGGTCGAACGGATCACATGTCTGCCGCCGGGCCGGGCTGTGGCGGTACTTTGCGTGCAAGTATGCAAAGAACGTTGCCGTACCTTCCGACCGGAGGAGCCATCGATGGACGCCGTATCCGTGGTGCCCGAGCCGCACAACGAGCCGGTGCACACCTACGCACCGGGCAGCGCTGAGCGATCCCGTCTGCACAAACGTCTCGGGGAGCTCGCCTCGGAGCAGCTCGAACTGACGATGACCATCGACGGGCAGCAACGTATGGGTGGCGGCAACGCGATCCACGTCGTCCAGCCGCACAAGCACTCGCATGTGCTGGGAGTCACCCACAATGCCACCAACGCCGATGCGGTGGCGGCGGTGACGGCCGCGAAGAAAGCCGCCCCTCTTTGGCGTGATATGTCCTTCGACGACCGTGCCGCGATCTTCCTGAAGGCCGCCGATCTCCTCTCCGGCCCGTGGCGCGACACCCTCAACGGCGCCACCATGCTCGGCCAGTCGAAGACCGTCCAGCAGGCGGAGATCGACTCGGCCTGTGAGCTGATCGACTTCCTGCGCTTCAACGTGCACTTCGGCCGCAAGCTGCTGGCCGAGCAGCCGGTCTCCTCGCCCGGCGTGTGGAACCGCTTCGACCACCGCCCGCTGGAGGGCTTCGTCTACGCGGTCACCCCGTTCAACTTCACCGCCATCGCGGGCAACCTGCCGGCGACCCCGGCCCTGATGGGCAACACGGTGGTCTGGAAGCCGGCGCACACCCAGCAGTTCTCGGCGCACTTCCTGATGCGGCTGTTCGAGGAGGCGGGCCTGCCCCCGGGCGTCATCAACATGGTGACCGGCGACGGCCTGGCCGTCTCCGAGGTGGCCCTGGCCGACCCGGACCTGGCCGGCATCCACTTCACCGGCTCCACCCGCGTCTTCCAGCACCTGTGGAAGCAGATCGGCGACAACATCGCCGGCTACCGCTCCTACCCGCGCATCGTCGGCGAGACCGGCGGCAAGGACTTCATCGTCGCGCACCCGTCGGCCGACCCGGCCGCACTGGTCACCGCGATGGTCCGGGGCGCGTTCGAGTACCAGGGCCAGAAGTGCTCCGCCGCGTCGCGGGCGTACGTGCCGCGCTCGCTGTGGGAGTCCGGTGTGCGCGACCAGCTCGTCGCCGACACCGAGTCGCTGACGTACGGCGACGTGACCGACTTCCGCAACTTCGGCGGCGCGGTGATCGACGAGCGCTCGTTCGCCCGGCTGTCCGCGGCGCTGGAGAAGGCCAAGGCGTCGGAGTCCTGCGACATCATCGCGGGTGGCGAAGCCGACGACAGCACCGGCTACTTCGTGCAGCCGACCGTGATCGTCTGCACCGATCCGACCAACGAGGTGTTCACCACCGAGTACTTCGGGCCGATCCTGGCCGTCTACGTCTACGACGACGCGGACTTCGCCTCGGTCGTCAAGCAGATGGAGAGCGTCGCCCCGTACGCGCTGACCGGCGCGATCTTCGCGCAGGACCGGCGGGCGCTGGAGTGGCTGTCGCACGAGCTGCGCTTCGCCGCGGGCAACTTCTACCTCAACGACAAGCCGACCGGCGCGGTCGTCGGCCAGCAGCCCTTCGGCGGCGGCCGGGCCTCGGGCACCAACGACAAGGCGGGCTCCTGGCACAACCTGATCCGCTGGATGTCCCCGCGGACGATCAAGGAGACGTTCGTCCCGCCGACCGACCACCGCTACCCGCACATGGACACCGACCACCCGCGTCCGTGACCCGTTGATCGGGAAAGGGGCTGTATCCAGGCGATACAGCCCCTTCTTTCATATATGTCCGAGTACCGTGGCTGCGTGCAGAGCTTCGGGGAGCAGGGCGGACGCCTGACCTACGGCGCCTACCTGCGTGTGCCCGAGCTGCTGTCCCAGCAGGTGCCCAAGTCCGCCCCCGCCGCCCACGACGAGCTGCTGTTCATCACCATCCACCAGGCGTACGAGCTGTGGTTCCAGCTGCTGCTGCATGAGCTGGCCGACGCCCGGGACCGGATGCTGGCGGGGGAGAGCTACCTGCCGCGGGTGCGCCTGGAGCGCTGCCACGCGGTCGAGGTGCTGCTCGTCGGTCAGGTCGACGTCATCGACACGATGACCCCGCAAGACTTCCTCGCCTTCCGCACCCTGCTCGCGCCCGCCTCCGGGTTCCAGTCCGCCCAGTTCCGCGAGATCGAGTTCATCTCCGGCCTCAAGGACCCGGGCTTCCTGGAGCGGCTGCGCGGACTGTCCCCGGCCGAGCAGGAGCGGCTGCGCCGCCGGCTGGCCGAGCCGACGCTCTGGGACGGCTACCTGGCGCTGCTCGCCGCGCACGGCTTCGCGGTCGGCTCCGATGGCGAGGTGCTGGCCGCCCTGGTCGCCATCGCGCGCGACCGGGAGCGGCACGGCGCGCTCTGGGACCTGGCCGAGGCGCTGATCGCCCACGACCAGGCGTGGTCGCTGTGGCGAGCCCGGCACGTGCTGATGGCCGAGCGCCAGATCGGCAGCAAGCCCGGCACCGGCGGCTCCGCGGGCAGTCCTTACCTGCGCTCGCGCCTGGACACCCGCTTCTACCCCGCTCTCTGGGCGCTGCGCGCGGCCCTCTGACCGCCCGCCCGCCGCCGGGGCATGGTCCAAGATCGTCCGATTTGCCCGGCAACTGGGCGAATAGCTGATCAAGATACGCACGACTGCCGGGCAAGTTGGACGATCTTGAGGATGTGGTCGGGGCCGGTCGCCGGATGTGGAGATCGTCGTTTCGGGTCAGGAAGTGGGGTGTGGGCCGAGGTTCTGACCGGAAACGGCGATCTTCGCCAAGGATCTTGTGGGCCGGGCTGTGGATATGTCGGGTTTGGGGTGATGGTGGAGGGGCTGGGCAAGATCGAGTAGGTGTGGGTGGGGGCGAAAAGGGGCGACACGCCGAGGGGAGAGATATCGGGCGGTTTGTGTTATCCCGTCAGGCGGGACTTCGGAGGCAGGAAACGGACATATTCCTGTCTGATCAGACAGTCGGAAAGGGACTGTCCGGCGGGGAATGTGCACTGTGGATGGGCCGATATCCTGGACAGAAGGCTGGGAAAGTGGCAGCGTTGAGTCATGGCAGAGGTAGGAATCAACGCTACTGCGGCGGCCGTGCTCGGCCTGCTGCACGATGGACCCATGACCGGTGGCCAGCTGATGGCCGCGGCCGAGCGCCGGCTCAGCCCGTACTGGTCGATGACCCGGTCCCAGGTCTACCGCGAACTGCCGGTCCTCGCCGAGCTCGGTTACGTCAAGCTCGGCAAGCCCGGCCCGCGGGCGAGCCAGCCCTACGCGATCACCGCGTCGGGCAAGCGCGCCTTCGCCCGCTGGCTGAACGAGGAGCCCGGCCGCGAGCTGGTGCGCAACCCGTACGCACTGCGTGTCGCGTTCGGATCCACGCACGCGACCAACCAGTTCGACTCGCTGCTCAACAGCGCCAACTCGCACCACACCGAGGCCCTCGCGGAAGCTCGCGAGCAGGCCAAGGAGGCCAAGAAGGAAGGCGACGACTTCACCGCGGCAGGGCTGGAGTTCGCCGTCGCCTACCACAAGGCCGCGCTGAACTGGCTGAAGACCGCAATCGCCAAGTAGCGCCTCAGCGCTGGGCGAGGTGCGGTCGCCCCTCTTCCAGCGCGGACCGCAACGCGGCAGCGGCGGCCGGCGCCGCCCCGAGCGCGTCCAGTGCGAAAAGGCCCGCTCCCACCACCGGTGGCTGTGCGAGCACGGTCAACCGGGCCTTCGACGAGTGGGCCTTCACCCCGGCGTCCACGGCATCCTGCAGCAGCGAGTGCCGGGCGCGCAGCACGCCACCGCCCAGGACCACGGCGTACGGTTCCTCCCTCAGCCCGAGCCGGTCCGCGGCAACCGTCACCAATGAAGTGATCTCGGTCGCCTGACGCGCCACCACGCGCCGGGCGACCTCGTCACCCTGCCCGGCGACGGCGAACAGCACCTCGCTCAGCTCGATCATGCGGTCCTGGCTGAGGCTGCCCAGGTGCAGGCCGGTGATCACATCGTTGACGGAGGCCTGCCCGAAGTGGGCGGCCACCGCCCCGGCCAGCGCCGTGGCCGGCCCGCGACCGTCCTCGGCCCGCGCCGCGTGCCACATCGCCAGCGAGGCCAGGTGCAACCCGCCGCCCCAGTCGCCGGAGATCGGCCCGAGCGCCGGGAACCGGGCGGTGCGCCCGTCGGCGCTGCGCCCCACGCAGTTGATCCCCGCCCCGCACACCACCGCGATCGCGTCCGGACTGTCGGTGCCCGCGCGCAGCAGCGCGAACGTGTCGTTGTCCAGCCGGTACGACTCCGCCCACCCGGTCACCGCGACCGCCTTGGCCGCCGCCTCGACCTCCTCGGGCAGGTCGAGACCGGACAGGTAGACCTCGGCGCGGGTGATGGGCACGGACGGGGGCATCTCGGCCACCCGCAGCGTCGCGCCGACCAGCCGGTCCAGCAGCGCGACGGCGGTGTCCAGGCCGATGACCTGCGGGCACGAGCCCGGCCCGCGGACGTAGCCGTGCACCCGGCCGTCCGAATCGGCGAGCACCACGTCGGTTTTGGAGTTCCCGCCGTCGACGGCCAGGAACAGTTCCGGAGTGTTCATGCCTGCTCCTGGCTGCGCACGTGGGCGGTCCGGGCGCTCATCGGGCCCACGCCAGGTGGTCGGCGTTGGCGGCGAGCAGGCCCTGGGTGAGGGCCTCGGCGTACTCGTGCTGGCCGACCAGCGGGTGCGCGAGCAGCGCGGCGTAGACGCGGTCGCGGCCGCCGTGGACCGCGGCGCGCACGGCCAGCTCCTCGTACGCGGCGACGCCGGCGATGAGGCCGGACAGCTCGGGGCCGACCGGCGGGGCCGGGACCGGGGTCGCGCCGTCGCGGTCCACCCGGGCGCTGACCTCGATGACCGCGTCGTCGGGCAGGAACGGCAGGTGGCCGCCGTTGCGCAGGTTCACGGCGTGCACCGCGCCATCGCCGGTGAGCAGCGAGGTGATCAGGCCGACGGCCGCCTCGGAGTAGAACGCCCCGCCCCGCTGGGACAGCAGGTCCGGTTTGGTGGTCAGGGCCGGGTCGGCGTACATCTTCAGCAGGTCGGTCTCCATCTCGGCGACCTTCTGCCCGCGGGTCGGTGCGCCGCGCTCTTCGCGCACGACCTCGTCGTGGGCGTAGAAGTAGCGCAGGTAGTACGACGGCACGTTGCCGAGCAGCCGCAGCAGCGACGGCGGCAGTTGCACCGGCCGGGCCAGCTCGTCCAGGTGACCCGCGAGCAGCTCGGGCAGCCGGTCGACGCCGTCGACGTAGGCGGCGCGCTCCCAGGTGAGGTGGTTGAGGCCGACGTGGTCCAGGGTGACCGCGCCCGGCTCGACGCCCAGCAGCTTGGCGAACCGGCGCTGGAAGCCGATGGCCACATTGCACAGGCCGACGGCCTTGTGCCCGGCGTCCAGCAGGGCCCGGGTGACGATGCCGACCGGGTTGGTGAAGTCGACGATCCACGCGCCGGGCGCGGCGAGCCGGGCCGCGCGCTCGGCCACGTCCAGCACGACCGGCACCGTGCGCAGCGCCTTGGCCAGGCCGCCCGCGCCGGTGGTCTCCTGCCCGACGCAGCCGCATTCCAGCGGGAAGGTCTCGTCGCTGATCCGGGCGGCCTGCCCGCCGACGCGCAGCTGCACGACGACCACGGCGGCGTCGGTCAGGCCCGCGTCGAGGTCGGTGGTCCAGGTCAGCGTGCCGGGGTGGCCGTGGTGGGCCATCAGGCGGCGGGCGTACGGGCCGATGACGTCCAGCCGCGGCCCGGCCGGGTCGATCAGGCACAGCTCGGTGACGTCGAGGCTGCCGGCCAGCCGGGCGAACCCGTCGACCAGCTCGGGGGTGTAGGTGGACCCTCCACCCACGACTGCGATCTTCATTGACGCTCTCTCTGTCATGCGGAGCCCGCTACTGAGTCATGCGGAGCCCGCTCCGCGGCCTTAATCGGTCGTCCGGCCTACGCTGCGCTACGGCCGTACACCGAGCGGCCGCTCCGACGGGCTCCTTGGTGTCTCTGACGGGCTCCTTGTATGAGGGGTGGGTTGATCAGCGAGCCGGGATCGGCCGGGCGTTCAGGGAGTCGACCAGGGATTCGCGCACCGAGCGCAGGCCCGAGTCCATGGCGCCGAGCAGCACCGCGTCGTCGGTCAGCGCGGTGACCTCGACCGGGGTGCGCAGCGGGGTGTTGCGGTGGAAGGCCTCGGTGACCAGGTCGCGCAGCCGTGCGCCGCCGGCCTGGGCGACCTCGCCGGCCAGCACCACCAGCGGCGGGTCGAGCAGTGAGGCGACCACGGCCAGCACGACGGCGATCCGGTCGGCCAGCGCGCCGAGGAAGGCGGCCGCGGCGGGGGAGTCCGCGCGGGCTGCGTCGGCGACCATCTCCTCGGCGGTGGCTCCGGTGAAGCCGTGCGCCGCGCCCAGCGCCGCGACGGCCGGGCCGCCGGCCAGGCTCTGCAGGTCGCGGGGTTGGCCGGGGGCGGCCAGGCCGAGCGGCACGTAGCCGATCTCGCCGGCCCCGCCGGTGGCCCCGCGCAGCAGCGAGGTGCCGAGGTCGATCGCGCAGCCCAGGCCCGCGCCGAGCCAGAGCAGGGCGAAGCTGCCGCTGCCCGCGGCCGCGCCGCGGTGGCGCTCGGCGATCGCGGCCAGGTTCACGTCGTTGTCGGCGTCCACGGTCAGGTCCAGCGCGGCGGCCAGCTCGGTGACCAGCCCCGGGCGGCCCCAGCCGGTGACGTCGATGTGCCGGATCGTGCCGGTCCCCGGGTCGTACGAGCC
Source organism: Catellatospora sp. NPDC049111 (assembly GCF_040648615.1). NCBI lineage: Bacteria > Bacillati > Actinomycetota > Actinomycetes > Micromonosporales > Micromonosporaceae > Catellatospora > Catellatospora sp. NPDC049111. The sequence continues at coordinate 239,161 of NZ_JBEZEB010000002.1, forward strand.
GGGCACGCCCAGCTGCAGGTGGGTGACGCGGTCGCGGCCGGCGCGGGCGCACAGGTCGGCGGCGATCGCGCGGACGGTGCCGACCGGGTCGCCGTCGGCCGGGTCGCTCGGGTACGCCGCGCGGGCCAGCACCGCCCCGCCGAGATCGCACAGCGCCGCCTCGAACGGGGCGTGTAACGTCTCGCTCACGTCCCGTACCGAGATCGCCAGCACCGTCGCGGCGGCCGGGTTGACCGCGTACACCTCCGCGTTGGGGCCGGGCCCGCCGCTGGTGTGGCCCACGACGACCGCCAGCCCGGCCTCGGTGAGCGTGCGCAGCACGTCGGAGGTGGTCGGCTTGGACAGCCCGGTCAGTTCCCGCAGCTCCCCACGGGTGAGCGTGCCCCGGTCGATGAGCAGCGCCATGGTCGCGCTCTCGTTCATGGCCCGGAGCAGCTTGGACGAACCGGCGAGCCGTGCCACGTGCCCTCCTCGTAATAGGAAAGTAGATTTACTATTGTCGGCGACCGTGGCCGCTGTCAAGTCGCGGGTGCGCCCCGGAAAACCGTGCGGCGGGTGCCATTAGTCTTGTGGATGTGACTGCCGACTACGCCGATCAGCTCAAGAACCTTGACGCGACCATGCGCAACATCGAGTCCGTGCTCGACATCAACCGGCTGCGCCGGGACAAGGAGCGGCTCGAGGAGGCGGCCTCGGCCCCGGACCTGTGGGACGACCAGGCCAAGGCGCAGGAGGTCACCTCACAGCTGGCGTACGCCACCGGTGAGATCAACAAGCTGACGAAGCTGCGCGGGCGGATCGACGACGTCGCGGTGCTGATGGAACTGGCCGAGGCCGAGGACGACGCGTCCTCCATGGCCGAGGTCGGCACCGAGCTGACCTCCCTGGCGAAGGCGGTCGAGGAGCTGGAGGTGCGCACCCTGCTCTCCGGGGAGTACGACTCCCGTGAGGCGCTGGTCGCCATCCGGGCCGGCGCGGGCGGTGTGGACGCGGCGGACTTCGCCGAGATGCTGCTGCGCATGTACCTGCGCTGGGCCGAGCGCCACGGCTACGCCACCGAGGTCTACGACACCTCGTACGCCGAGGAGGCGGGGCTGAAGTCGGCTACGTTCGCAGTGAAGGCGCCGTACGCGTACGGCACGCTGTCGGTCGAGTCGGGCACCCACCGCCTGGTCCGGATCAGCCCGTTCGACAACCAGGGCCGCCGCCAGACCAGCTTCGCCGGGGTCGAGGTGCTGCCGGTGGTGGAGCAGACGGACCACATCGACATCCCCGAGAACGAGATGAAGGTCGACGTCTACCGCTCCAGCGGCCCCGGCGGGCAGAGCGTCAACACCACCGACTCGGCGGTGCGCATCACGCACATCCCGACCGGCATCGTGGTGACCTGCCAGAACGAGAAGTCCCAGCTGCAGAACAAGGCCTCGGCGCTGCGCGTGCTGCAGGCCCGTCTGCTGGAGCGCAAGCGTCAGGAGGAGCGGGCCAAGATGGAGGGCCTGAAGACCGACGCGGCGGGCTCCTGGGGCGACCAGATGCGCTCGTACGTGCTGCACCCGTACCAGATGGTCAAGGATCTGCGCACCGAGTTCGAGACGGGCAATCCGTCCGCGGTCTTCGACGGTGAGATCGACAACTTCGTCGAGGCCGGCATCCGCTGGCGCAAGCAGAACGAGCTGGAAGCCGCTGCCTGATCGGCTGAGTGAGCCTCGCTCCGCCCGGCTGTCCACGCAGCCGGGCGGAGTTTTTTCATGTATGGACATCGCTGGCGTTTCGCCCGCGCGGGTGACCCGACTACTGTCGGTGACAGTTGATCACGGCTAGATCACGGAATTTTCCGGGAACATTCACGGCAATACCGTCATCTCAACCCCTGCGGGCTTGGCGAAACGGCGACACCGCGTAGACTCTCCGCCGTGATTCGACTTGAGCACGTGACTAAGACCTACCCGAAGGCGTCCCGGCCCTCACTGGACGACGTGTCGGTCTCGATCGAGAAGGGTGACTTCGTCTTCTTCATCGGTCCGTCCGGCTCCGGCAAATCAAGCATCGTCAAGCTGATGCTGCACGAGATCAAGCCCAACAAGGGCAAGGTCTTCGTGAACGGCAAGGAGATCAGCTCCATGCGGTCGTGGAAGATCCCCAGCTTCCGCCGCTCGATCGGCTGTGTCTTCCAGGACTTCCGGCTGCTGCCGAACAAGACGGCCTACGAGAACGTCGCGTTCGCGCTCGAGGTCATCGGCAAGTCCAAGGCGGTCGCCCGCCGCGTGGTGCCCGAGGTGCTGGAGCTGGTCGGCCTCGGCGGCAAGGAGCACCGCTACCCGCACGAGCTCTCCGGTGGCGAGCAGCAGCGTGTCGCGGTGGCGCGCGCGTTCGTGAACCGGCCGCTGATCCTGCTGGCCGACGAGCCCACCGGTAACCTCGACCCGGACACCTCCATCGAGATCATGCGCCTGCTGGACCGGATCAACCGGACCGGCACGACCGTCGTGATGGTCACCCACGACTCGAACATCGTCAACCAGATGCGCCGCCGCGTCATCGAGATCGAGGGCGGCCGGATCGTCCGCGACCAGGCCCGTGGTGTGTACGGCTGAGCCGTCACCCCCTGAGCCCCTGTCCCTGACGACCTGACCGTCTCCCCCGGAGGATTTCCCCCGATGCGTGCGAAGTATGTCCTGGCTGAAATGCTGGTCGGGCTGTGGCGCAACGTCACGATGACCATCGCCATGATCATTACGATGATCGTGTCGCTCTCCATGCTCGGCGCCAGCCTGCTGATGTACATGCAGGTCGACGAGATGAAGGGCCACTACTACGAGCAGGTCGAGGTCTCCATCTACCTGGAGAAGACCATCGACGACACGCAGCGGTCCGAGATCAAGTCGAAGCTCGACAGCGACCCCCTGGTCAAGAGCGTGCTCTGGGAGACCAAGGAGATGGCGTACGAGAACTTCAAGCAGCAGTTCCGTGACGCCCCCGACCTGGTCAACGCGATCGGCGCGGACGAGCTGCCCGAGTCGTTCCGGGTCGCGCTGAAGGACCCGCAGAAGTTCGACCAGATCAACGCCACCTACGCCGGCCTGGCGGGCGTGGACACGGTTGTCGACCAGCAGAAGCTGCTGCAGAAGATCTTCGACATCCTCGGCTCGATCCAGAACCTGTCGCTGGTCGTCGCCGGCTTCATGGGGCTGGCCGCCCTGTTGCTGGTCGCCAACACCATCCAGGTCGCCGCGTACAGCAAGCGGCGTGAGGTCGCGGTCATGAAGCTGGTCGGCGCGTCGAACTGGTTCATCCAGGCGCCGTTCGTGCTCGAGGCGGTCTTCGCCGCGCTGCTGGGCTCGATCCTGGCCTGGGTGATGCTGGTCGTCGGCAAGATCGTGCTGATCGACGGCAAGCTGGCCGCACTGACCGACCTGCTGCTACCGGTGAGCTGGGGCAACGTCAACCTGATGCTGCCGATCCTGGCGGGCATCGGCTCGGTGGTCAGCGCCGTCACCGCCTGGGTCACCCTGCGCTTCTACATCCGCGTCTAGTCGTTCCGACGCACGTCGACGGCCCGCTCCCGGCTTCGGGGCGGGCCGTCACCTTTTCTGCGCCACTCCTGTTGAATGTCGGTTTTGCCGCGTATCAGGGCATATGTCGGCAGTAGGGTGATCGGGACAGGCGAGGGAGGTCCCGTGCGCTGGCGACGACTGGTACAGGTGGTGTTCGTCCTGCTGACCGCTGTGGCGGTCGGCCTGCCGGCACATGCCGCCCCCGACGACCTCAAGAAGGACAAGAAGCGCGTCGACGCCGAGCTGGCCCGGACCGGGGCCCTGCTGGAGGCGCTGTCGGCGAAGGCGCGCACCGCCGCGACGGAACTCGCCGAGGCCAACGCGGCCATGCCCGCAGCCCAGGAGCGCATCGCCACGACCCGGGCGGCCGTGGTGGTGGCCGAGACCAAGGCCGCGTCCGCCCAGCGGCGCGCCGACCAGGCCACCGCCGCCTGGGCCGTCACCGACCAGGCCTACCAGGCGTCGGTCCGGCAGGTCCAGGAGGGCCGGGACCGGTTCGCCCGGTTCGCCGTGGCCACCCTGCACGGTTCCAACCTCACCGAATTCAACGTGCTCATGGCCGCGACCCGGCCGCAGGAGTTCCTCGACCGCGGCAACTTCATCAGCCAGATCGGCCGCATCCGCCGCGATGCGATCGACGACTACGTCGCCGCGCGCCGGGCCGCCAAGCAGATCACCAGCGACGCCGAGCTGAAGCGCCGGGAGGCCGCCGACGCGGCCCGCATCGCCCGTGCCGCGCTGCTGGCCGCCGAGAAGGCCCGCCAGGACGCCGAGCAGGCCCGCCGCGACCTCGACGCGCTCGCCGCCCGGCAGAAGAAGGCGATCGAGACGACCAAGGCGGAGAAGGCCGAGGCCCAGCGGCACTACCAGGAGGTCAAGGAGCAGAGCGAGCGCATCGCCGACGAGCTGCGGGTCTGGGAGGGGCAGTACGGCAAGCTCGTGCCGATCCTGCGCCCCGGGGCGAAGTTCCTGATGCCGACGAAGGGCTGGAAGTCCAGTGACTTCGGCAACCGCTACGACCCGTACTACGGCGTCTGGCAGCTGCACGCCGGCGTCGACATCGCCGCGGGCGGCGGCCAGCCCATCTTCGCGGCGGCGGGCGGCACGGTCAGCAGCGCCGGCTGGCTCGGCGGGTACGGCAACTACACCTGCATCACCCACGGCAAGACCGGCGGCAAGGTCATCTCCACCTGCTACGCCCACCAGTCCAAGATCCTGGTGAAGGTCGGCGACAAGATCCGCGGCGGCCAGCTCATCGGCAAGGTCGGCACCACCGGCGCCTCCACCGGCTTCCACCTCCACTTCGAGGTCCGCCAGAACGGCAACCCCATCCAACCCTTGAACTGGCTCCCCGGCTGCCTCTGTTGAGGGTGGGGAGCTATCTCGATCGCGGTTCGGTCTTGCTGATCGGTAGCATTGTCGGGTTGCCGTGATCGAGGAGAGGAGGGCCGTCATGCCGCGGGAGAAGGGGCGCAAGGTCATCGCGTCGAACCGCAAGGCTTACCACGACTACACCATCCTCGAGACGTTCGAGGCGGGCATCGCCCTGATGGGCACCGAGGTGAAGTCGCTGCGGGCCGGGCGGGCGTCGCTGGTCGACGCGTTCGGCCAGGAGCGCGACGGCGAGCTCTACCTGCACGCGCTGCACATCCCCGAGTACGCCATGGGCACGTGGACCAACCACGCGCCGCGGCGCACCCGCAAGCTGCTGCTCAAGCAGAAGGAGATCGTGCACCTGATCACCAAGACCCGCGAGGGCGGCCTGACCATGGTGCCGCTGTCCATGTACTTCAAGGACGGCTGGGCCAAGGTCGAGATCGGGCTGGCGCGGGGCAAGAAGACCTACGACAAGCGCCAGGACATCGCCAAGCGTGATTCCGACCGGGAGATCAGCCGCGAGCTCGGCCGCCGTGCCAAGGGCATGAGGTAGGCCTGACACCAGGGCCGACGGACGGTTCCGTGCACGGCCGCCTCGGCACGGTCGGATGGCCGATCGCGCGGCCGTGCGCGGAGACGGTAGCCTCGCGGGTCGTGAGCAAGCATCGGCTGCACGAGGACGACGAGACCACCATGCTGCCCCGCGTCGTCGCGGGGCCCGTGGCCGACGAGCCCGACCCGGCCGTTCACGTGCGGCAATCGGCCGTGGCGGAGCCCGACCTGGCGGATCGCGATCTGCCGCCGCCGGCGGAGTCCTCCCCGCGAAGGTCCGGGCGGCAGCCGTTGGTGATCGGCGTGGCGACCATGTGCCTGCTCGTGTCGGGCGCGGCGGCCTGGGCGCTGGCCAAGCCGGCACCGCAGCCGTCGCTGGTGCTGCCCACCGCCGGGCCGAGCGCCACCGGCGCGGGCTTCACCGACGGCTTCGGCGTGATGACGCCCAGCCCCGAGGCTTCATCCGGGGCGGCGCCTGTCCGGCCGACCGCCTCCGCCTCCGCGGCGGCCACCACCTCCCCTGCGGTGAGCCCCGCTCCGGGCAGCAGCGGACCCCGCCCGCCGAGCCCGCCCGCGGCCCCTCCGCCGCCACCGCCGCCGCCTGCCGGTGGCACCGCGAGCGCGACGTACCACGTGGACAGCTGGGGCGGCGGCTACGTCATCTCCGTGCAGGTGCGCAACACGGGCGGCACCCCGCTGGCCTGGACGGTGCGGATCCAGCTGCCGCCGGGCGCCTCCGTCGACGGGGACTGGGAAGCCGACCGGTCGGGTCAGGACGGTGCGTGGGTCTTCACCCCCGAACGCGGCGACCTCGCTCCCGGAGCGTCGTTGACCTTCGGTTTCATCGGTCGCCGCGGACCGGGCCCCTTCCCGGTCACCTGCACGGTCAACGGGGTCGCCTGCCAGGCTGGCTGAGCGATGGCTTAACTCCGCCCTAAAGCACACGGCAGGTAGGCGAAACCGGCTCTAATATTCGGCGCGTGACCGTGCTGCGACTCGATGTGGAGCTCCCTTACCCGGTGGAGCTGGTGTGGCAGGCGCTGACCGATCGTCGGCTGCTCGGCGAGTGGTTCCTGCAGACCGACCTGATGCCGGTGGCGGGCGGGGTGTACCGCGCCTTCCCCGGCACCGATCTGCCGGGCTTCACGGCGCCGTTCGACGTTGACGTGGTCGAGGTGGTGGGCCCGACCCGGCTGGTGCTGCGCTGGCGTGGCGAGCAACTGCACGCCGACGTGGTCTGGGAGCTGTCCACCGCCACCGGAGGCAGCCGGCTGCGGGTCAGCCAGACCGGCTTCCTCGGCATCGGCGGCCAGGTGCGCCGGGCCGAACTGCAGCGGGCGTACGCGACGATGTTCGAGCAGCGGCTGCCCGCCCTGCTGGCCCGGCAGGAGCAGGCGGCGTTGCCGGCCCGCCGTCGGCGCAGCGTGGACATCTACGATGCCGCCGACATGCCGCGCCGCCCGCCGGCCACGGCATCCGCGCCCACGGCGGACGAGCCCGCCCCGCAGTCCGCCGGATCGACGGCGGACAGCCCCGCGGCGGCACCGGATCCGGGCGGCCTTCCCTCGACGACCGCTGCACCCGAAAACCGCTCCACGGCGATCCGCGACCCGCGTACGCCACCCACGGTTGACGGCGGCCCAGGCGTCGAGACCGGCGACCGTGAGCGGAGCACCCGGCTCGCCGCGGACCCTGATCCCACCGCGGCGGACGACGAGGACGAGCCCGCGTCGCGTTCCAGGCGCGCGCTGAGCCGGGTGTTCCACATGCCGGCGGATCGGCGGCTGCGGCTGCTGTCGGTGGCCGGCGCGATGGTGCTCATCATGCTGGCGGCCACCGCGGTGGCGACGCTGGTGCTGCGCTCGCCCGGCCCGGGGGCTGATCCGCTCGCCGGCGACCGGAGCCCTTGGTCGGGGGTGCAGGCGGGAGAGTCCAGGACGCTTCCGCCGACAGCCGGCCCGGCGAGCCCGACCGCCTCGCCGAGCGCGACGGCCGTCACCTCCCCGCAGGCCTCCCCGTCGCCCGCGGTGTCCCTGCCGGACAGTCCGGGTGCCACGGAGGTCGGCGGGGTGGCTCCGGCCGTCTCATACCGGACACTCGAAACCTGGAGCGGCGGCTACATCGGAGAGATCACCATCCGCCCGGCCGCGGCCGTCGACGGCTGGTCGGCCGTCATCATGCTTCCGGCGAAGGCCCAGGTGACCAGCGCGTGGGACCGGATCGACTTCCGGCAGAACGGAGTCAAGGTGACGTTCACGCCGCAGGCCGTGCACCAAGAGCTGCCTGCCGGGGAGGACTTCGTCTTCGCCTTCCAGGTCGGCGACCCGTCCGGTGCGACGCGGCCCCGGAGCTGCAAGGTCGAGGACGTGAGCTGCACGGAGCTGTAGACGCCGCTGTCCGGTGACGGACACCTGTGACGTGACCGTGGTCGATTCCGGGGATGCCGCGAGCCGTGGGGCGACCCTATAGTCGGACCGTGACCGAGCTGCGACTCGATGTCGATCTCTCCCATCCCCGGGCGCGAGTCTGGCGGGCACTCACCGAGCAGCGGCTGCTGCGCGAGTGGTTCGTGCCCACCGACCTCACGCCGAACGCAGGGGAGACCTTCCGTGCCTTCCCGCCGCCGGGCCTCGCCGGGCTCACGACACCGTTCGATCTGGATGTCGTGGAGGTGGCGGCGCAGGAACGGCTTGGCATGCACTGGCGCGACGACCACACGCATACCGAGGTCACCTGGTCGCTGGCGGACAACGAGGCGGGCTGCCGGTTGACCGTGCTGCAGTCGGGGTTCTTCGGGGTGGACGGCACCCAGCGGCGGCGTGAGCTGCGCCGGTCGTACCAGTTCATGTTCGGCGACCAGCTGCCCGCTGCCCTGGACCGGCTCGCCTCCGGCGAGGTGGACCTGGGCGGGGTGCGGGCCGACCTGCACACCGCGATCCCGCGGCGGAGGGAGACGGCCCCGCTCGAACCGGCGCGGGTGCCGCCGCCCTCGGGTGGTTCGAAGCGGTTGCGGCTGCTGTCCCTGGCCGGTGCGGTGGTGCTGGTGGTGCTGATCAGCACCGCGGTCGCGGTGGTGATCGGGGGCGGCCCCGGCGGCGCGCCCGACGTCGACACCGAGCCGGTGTACGGGCTGGGCTCAGGTGTGCAGCCGGGTGCCGTCGCGACGGATCCCGCGGCAGCCGTCTCCGGCACCCCGCTGCCGGGCGTCGCCGGGGAGACGCCGCAGCCGGGGACGTCCGGGTCACCGGGTGCGACGCCCGTCGCCGAGGCGACCGCCACACCGGCGGGCCCGCCGCTGACCGCGAACTACCGCACGATCGCGCTGCTCGGCCTCGGTGGCTTCGACACCGAGGTGACGGTCCGCAACCCGGGCACGACCCCCCGGGAGGGCTGGACGGTCGTGCTGACCATGCCGGCCGACCGGGCGGTGGAGAACCGGTCCACCTCGGCGGTGAACTTCACGCAGGAGGGCGCGAAGGTGACGGTGACCCCGGTCGGCGCGGCCCGTACGGTGAGCGCGGGCGGATCGGTGACGTTCATCATCCGCTTCCCCGCGCTGCTGGCCCTCGGCCAGGCGGTCACCGCCTGCACCGTGGACGGGACCGCCTGCACGGGGAGTTGACCGATACCGGAATGACTTTGGTCGCCCCGGGCGTTATTGTTGACGAACGCGGTGATCGTCACCGTGCGTGCGTGCGCGCATGACCAGGGGGTGACAGGTTTCGACATCGTACGTTGCGGCAGGAGAAGCGAGCCGAGGAAGCCGACGTCGTCTCGGTAATCGTCGTCGGAAAACTATAAGCGCCAAGACTAACGTCAAGCGCGACTTCGCTCTCGCCGCCTGAGGCGAGTAGCAAGTCTGTCGGTCCGGGAGTGCCTACGGCCCGTGTACCGGCATCAGTAAGTAGGCTGGCCGATTCAGTCCCGTCGCGGGGCTGCTGAGGCGAGATCAATCGCGACTGGGCCCGTCACACCGTCTCGCTCATGTGATCGGTGGGGTCGAGTAGAGGCATAGTGAGCTGCGCTCGGAGAAGCCCTGTTAATGCGGCGATGGACCCGGGTTCGATTCCCGGCACCTCCACCAGACATGAACGGCCCCGGTCCACCAGGACCGGGGCCGTTCGCCGCATATGCCCCGCTACCTGCTCGAACGACCGGCTGAACGGCCGTTCAAACCTGGGCAAAGGTATGGACTTCGGGCCGCACCCGCGTGACCATCGAACGCAAGGACGTTTCTGCGGTCCGGGGGTGAGGTATGGCCACCGATTCACTGGACGAGCTGTCGAACGCGATGCTCGGCCCCTCCGGCCGGCTCGGCGACGTGATCGCGGACGCGCCGCGGCTGACCCACAGCGTGCGCGCGCTGGAATCCGATCGTCGCGCGCTGCTCGACGCCGTGATGTCCACCGCGGCCGACCGGCACGCCGAGGAACAGCTCGCCCAGCGACTCACGGCCTACCGCCAGCGCACGGCCGACGTGCTGCACCAGGCGTACGGCGTCGACCTCGGCGGAGAAACCTGACCGGGCAGCGAGTCGGTCGCCGGGTTCAGCGCACCCCGGCGGTGTTCTGCCAGTCGTTCAGCCAGCCCGCGAGCAGACGCGCGCACCGGTCGACGGACTCGGCCCAGCCGGTGACCGCCTCGCCGTCGGCCTCGTCGCTGACCTGTTTGACCATCCGCACCGGCACGCCGCATGCGGCAGCCGCCGCGGCGACGGCATAGCCCTCCATGTCGACCAGGTCCGCATGCTCGGCCAGTGCCGCCCGCAGCGCCGGGTCGGAGACGAACACGTCGCCGGTGGCCAGCACCGGCCCGGTGCCCGGCAGTTCCAGCGGACCGCCGAAGTCGCGGCCGGTCACCGCGCGGATCGTCGCGGTGTCGAAGTCGTGCTGCACCACCCGGCTGATCTCATGGATGCCGGCCAGGCCCGGCCGCAGCGCGCCGGCGGTGCCCAGGTTGACGATCTCGCTGGGCAGCACGCCCGTGGCCAGCGCGCGCGACACCGCGATTGCGGCGCAGACCTTGCCCACCCCGGTCAGCAGCACCGGAAGCGCGGTGTCCAGATGCGCCGCCTCCTCGGGCAGCGCGACGACGATCAGCGGCCGGTCGGGGGTCACGGTGCCGGTAAGAGTCACCCGGGAAGTCTAGGCGGCGTGTCGAGCAGCTCTCATGTAACCCGGAGGGCGCAGGTCAGAAGCACCCTTGTCACCGAGTCGGGCAAGTTTGGCGCACAAGCCGTGCGGAGACCCTGACCGTGCCGCCTCCGGACGGATAGGGTGCCAGTCATGGCGTCGGGAGAGCCGCACACCACGCGGCACGACAATGCGGGAAAGGGCACAGGGCGGCACGCAGTGGAGTCACTGACCGGGCACCTGTTGGTTGCCATGCCCTCGCTCCGGGACCCGAACTTCGAACGTACGGTCGTCTTCGTCCTGGCCCACGAGGCCGACGGGGCACTCGGGGTGGTGTTGAACCGGCCCACCGAAGCGCTGGTCGGCGACATCCTGCCCGGCTGGGAATCGCTGCTGCGTGAGCCGGGGGTGCTCTTTGAGGGCGGCCCGGTCGGCACGGACTCCGCGATCTGCGTGGCCCGTGCCCGAGCGGGTGTGGCGGGGTTCGTCGGCTTCAGCCGGGTCATGGGGCAGATCGGCACGGTGGACCTCAGCCGCGACCCCGCGCGGGTCGGCCAGCGGCTGGAGTGCGTCCGCGTTTACCACGGTTATGCCGGCTGGGGTGCCGGGCAGCTGGAGCAGGAGATCGAGGAGAACGCCTGGCTGGTGTTCGAGGCCCTGCCCAGCGATCCGTTCCGCACCCAGCCCGAGGAGTTGTGGCCGCTGGTGCTGCGCCGCCAGGGCGGCATGACGGCGGCGGTGGCCAACTTCCCCCCGGACGTCTCCCTCAACTGACCAGCGGCGGTGCTCCGGCCGATCATGAATGTGCATTCGTGGTCGACCGTTGGGTGTGGCGTGCACCGCCTGGTCAACTCGCGGGGATACCCGTTTTTGCGCGGGGGGCGGGGCCGTGTAATATTTCGCAGGTGCCCGGGCGGCGGAAACGTCAAACGGGGACTTACCAGGAACAAGGGGCCGTGGCGCAGCTGGTAGCGCACCACACTGGCAGTGTGGGGGTCAGGGGTTCGAGTCCCCTCGGCTCCACCAAAGAAACGCCCAGGTCAGAAGACCTGGGCGTTTCGCTTTGTCTGGGCAGTGATCTTTGTCGTGCCACAGCCGTGCCACTTCTCTTCGCCTTCGGCCAACCGGGGGAGGGGTAAGCGACGGCAGGCGAGCTACGGCAGACTGCCAGCGTGAACGCATCCTCCGAGCTGTATGCCGACGTGGCGGCACACGGGAGCCTCGCGGCCGCGCTTCAGGCGGTCGCCACCGCTTCCGGGGTATCCGTGGCCGTTGTGGCTGACGAGCGGCAGTCGCTGTTCAACGCGACTATCGCCAGCGCCGCGCCGCATCGTCGGCCGCTCGGTGTCAGCGCGGGAGCCGCAAAGCGCGTCTGGAGCGTCAGCGGATGGAGTCAGGGCATCTCGACGATCTCCGGAAGCACGACCGACCTGGCCGAGGTCGTCAAGGCTGCACTGGCCTGGAGCGATGGCGCGACTTTGCGCGAGATTCAGCGTGCAGCTCCGTTCGTCGAGGTGACGGCTCGTGGCGAAGCTGCTGAGTCGGGGCCGGAGCACGTCGTGACGGGGGAGTGGGAGTGGCTCCTGCGGGACGCGGATGAGGCGGACTGGCCGGATTACCGGGCGCTCATCACGGCTGCCCATGCGGAGCCGCGGTTGCGGCGGCTCTACCCGTACACGAGCCATTGGGAGCTTCGCTTCTCAACCACCACCGGCTTCCCCTTCTCGCCCGACGTCGTGTGCCTCAGCGTGTCGAGGAGTTCGATGTTCAGAGTTCGCGGGAACTGGACGGGTCCGTTCGTCGCTGAGGTGGCCACGGCCGAGGAGGCGGTGCGGATCGCGGGCGATCTGCTCCCGTCGGGCCTCAGTGCTGCGGTGGCGGGGGCTTACCCGTACGAGGAATGACTGTTCGACGGGTCGCCGGCATGTCTGGACGGCAGGATTCGGCCCACAAGCATGATCGGCTGGTTCGTCCGCCACTCGGGGTGGCGTCACTGGTAGTGGTAGCGGCATTGTGCAATGCGGATCTCGTCGTCAACGATCTTGTAAACGAGTCGATGCTCGTCGTTGATCCGCCGTGACCAATACCCTTGGAAGCCGTGTTTCAGGGGTTCGGGCTTGCCGATGCCCTCGTTGCCGTTACGGGCGATGTCCTGGATGAGCTGGTTGATGCGTCTGAGGAGCTTCCGGTCCTGGGCCTGCCACCACACGTAGTCTTCCCATGCGTTCTCGTCCCAGACCAGCTTCATTCGGCGAGATCCCGTACCGCGCCGCCACCGCTTTCCAGCCGGTCGATGGCCGACAGCAGCCGCCGCGCGTTCTCGGGGCTGCGCAGCAGGTATGCGGTCTCCTTGAGGGACTGGTAGTCATCCAGCGAGACGATGACCACGGGTTCGTGTCCGGCGCGGGTTACGACGACCTCCTCGCGGTCTTCCACGACCGAGGTGAGCACTTCGGCGTACCGCGCACGGGATTCGGAGTACGTCATGGTTCTCACGGGTGCCCCCTGTACAAGAAATGGTACGTACAACAAACTGTACGTCGATCGGCTGACGTCGGCAACAGCAGTCCGAAATCGCGGCATAGATCAACAGCCGGAAATGCGGCAAGATTGCCCGGTGCGTATCGGGATGCTCGGGTCGTTCGAAGTCCAGACCGGTGACGGGACCGCCGTGGAGGTGCCCGGCGCGCGGCTGCGCGCGCTGCTGGCGGCGCTCGCGCTCGAACCCGGCCGGATCGTCGCCCGCGCGCGGCTGGTCGACTGGGTCTGGGGCGAGGAGCCGCCGGCCGACGCGGTGAACGCCCTGCAGGTCCTGGTCTCCCGGCTGCGCAAGGTGCTGCCGGACGGGGTGGTCGAGGCGAAGCCCGGCGGTTACCAGCTGACCGTCGACCCGGATGCCGTGGACGTGAGCCGGTTCGAGCGCCTCGTCGCCGCGGCCCGCACCGCCGCCGACGACCCGGAGCGGGTGGAGCTGCTGCGCTCGGCGCTGGCCCTGTGGCGCGGGGCGCCCATGGACGGCATCGCCCTGCAGGGCAGCAGGACGTTCGACGCCGCGGTCTCGGGGCTGGCCGAGCGCCACCTCGCCGTGCTCGGGGACCGGGTGGACCTGGAGGTCCGCCTCGGGCGCGGTGCGGGCCTGGTGTCCGAGCTGACCGACCTGGTGGCGCGATACCCGCTGCGGGAGGGCCTGGTCGCGGCGTTGATGCGCGCGCTGGCCGAGGCGGGCCGGGGCGCGGAGGCGCTGACGGCTTACCAGCAGTTGTCCGAGCGGCTCGCCGACGAGCTGGGGGTGGACCCGTCGGCCGAGCTGTCGGCGCTGCACACCGCGCTGCTGCGCGGCGAGATCGGCGGCCGGGCGGAGAACCGCAGGACGAACCTGCGCGCCGAGCTGACCACGTTCGTCGGCAAGGAGGACGAGGTCGCGGAGGTGGCCGCGCTGGCGGCCAGGCACCGGCTGGTCACCTTGACCGGGGCGGGCGGTTCCGGCAAGACGCGGCTGGCCACGGAGACCGCCCGGACGATGCTCGGTGATCTGCCGGACGGGGCCTGGTTGGTGGAGCTGGCCCCGCTGCGGGCGGGCAGCGAGCCGGCGCAGGCCACGCTGACCGCGCTGGGGCTGCGTGACCAGTCCATCGGCGGGGGATCGGGTGGCGACGCGATGGACCGGCTCGTCGCCGCGCTCCGGGAGCGCGTGATGCTGCTGGTCCTGGACAACTGCGAGCACATGATCGAGGAGGTCTCCGCGTTCGCGGACCGGCTGCTGGGGGAGTGCCGGCGGTTGCGGATCGTGGCCACCAGCCGGGAGCCGCTCGGCATCACGGGCGAGGCGCTGTGGCAGGTCGAGCCGCTCGCGCTGCCCGCGGCGGACGCGAGCCCGGCGCAGGCCGGCTCCTCGCCCGCGGTGCGGCTGCTACGGGACCGGGCCGAGGCGGTACGCCGCAACGTCGGCTCCGACGAGCAGACCCTGGCCACCATGGTCCGGATCTGCCGGGCGCTGGACGGGATGCCGCTGGCGATCGAACTGGCCGCGGCCCGGCTGCGCACGATGTCGGTGGACCAGCTCGCCGACCGCCTCGACGACCGATTCCTCCTGCTGACCGGTGGCAGCCGCACCGCGCTGGCCCGGCACCGGACGCTGCGCGCGGTGGTGGACTGGAGCTGGGACCTGCTGAGCGAGGACGAGCGTGACCTGCTGCGGCGGCTGTCGGTGTTCTCCGGCGGGGTGAGCCTGGAGGCGGCCGAGCGGGTCTGCGCGGACGGGGAGCAGGCGCTCGACCTGCTGACCGCGCTGACGGAGAAGTCGCTGCTGCTCTCCGACGGTGACGGCGCGCCGCGCTACCGGATGCTCAACACCATCCGGGAGTACGCGGCGCAGCGGCTCGCCGAGGCCGGGCAGGACGAGCCGGCCCGCCGGGCACACCTCGCGTACGTCACCGAGCTGGCCGAGACGGCCGATCCGCACCTGCGCCGGGCTGAGCAGCTGGACTGGCTGGCCACGCTGGAGGCCGAGCACGACAACATCGGCGCGGCCCTGCGCTGGGCGATCGAGCAGGGCTGGGCCCAGGAGGCGATGCGGCTGGTCGGGGCCGCGGGCTGGTACTGGTTCCTGAGCGGGCACCGGGCCGAGGGCACCGAGCTGGGCATCGCGGCGGCCGCCCTGGAGGGCGAGGTGTCCGACGAGGCGCGGGCGTTGGCGTACACCATCGTGACGTTGTTCGTGACCTCCGGCGCCGCCGGCGATCAATATCAGGCCCAGGAGTGGATCGAGAAGGCGCACCGGTTCACCGTGCGCAGCGGGTCCCGGCATCCCATCCTCGGGTTCGCCGCGCCGCTGGAGCGGATGCTGCGGGAGCCGACGGACTTCCTGCCCGCGTTCGAGCCGCTGATCGCCGGCGACGACCCCTGGGTGCGCGCGCAGGCCAGGCTCACCCGCGGGCGGTTCCGGCTCGTGCTCGGCAGTGACGAGACCGACGTCGACACCGACATCGAGATCGCGCTGGCCGAGTTCCGGGCGCTGGGCGACCGGTGGGGGGCCTCGTCGGCGCTGGTCTTCCTGGCCGACCGGCTCGCCGCGCGCGGTGAGTTCACCCGTGCGGGGGTGCACTACGAGGAGGCGGTCCGGGCGCTGACCGAGCTGGGCGCGACCGAGGAGGTCGTCGGCGTACGGCTGAAGCAGGCCCAGCAGTACTGGCTGCTCGGCGACGAACGGGCCAGTGCGGCCGCGATGGCCCAGGCGCAGCGGTGCGCCGACGGGATCACCTGGCCGGACACGCTGGCCGAGCTGACCTTCGCGCAGGCGCAGCTGGCCCGGTGGCGCGGCGAACCGGACCAGGCACGCGAACACCTGACGACGATCCGCACGAAGTTCGACGTCGAGCGGGGCGGCCTCTACGTGATGACCCGGGACCTGCACGGCTACCTCGTCGACGACCTCGACCAGGCCCGCGCGCACCGGGCCGACGCGTTCCAGGCCGCGGTGCAGCTGGGCCACCGGCCGATGCTGGCGCAGGTGCTGATCGGGATCGCGGATCTCGCGCTGCGCCAGGGACATCCCGAGCAGGCCGTACGCCTGCTGGCGGCGAGCGACGGCGTGCGCGGCACGCAGGACCGCTCGTTGCCCGACGCCGCCCGGATCATCGAGGACACGCGCCACCGCCTCGGCGACAGCGTGTTCGCCGAGGCGGTCCGTGAAGGGCGGCAGCGGGACTGGCGCGAGCTGGCCGAGGCCACGCTCGCCGCGTGACCGTGACCGTGACCGTGACCGTGACCGTGACGCGCTCGCCGTCGACCGGCCGACGTCAGCCTGCGAGCCGGACCGCTCGGTGCGGCGAGTCGTGGCCCGCCCCGGCGCGGCGGACGACGATGTCGCCGCCGTGGCAACGGGCGCGCAGGTCGACGGCCCGGTCGAGCTGCCCGGGGCTGGGGGCGTTCAGCTGGTTGCGCACCTGGCCCGTGGAGGTGCGCGCGTCGAGCCGGACGGCGATGCCCTCGGCGACGCCGACCTCCACCTTGCCGATGGCGGCATAGAGGTCGGCCGGGCCGCCGCCGAGCTCGCCGACGCGGATGTCGCCGCCGATGCTCCTGACCGAAGCGCTGCCCTTGATGCTGCGTATCCGGACGTCGCCGTTGGCGTCGACGTCGGACCGGCCGGTCACGTGGTCCACGACGACCTTGCCGCCGGTGGTCTTCAACCGCACCTCCGCGGCCTGCCCCACCCGGAGGTCTCCGATCGCGGTCTTCAGCCGGCACGAGCCGACCACGCCCTGCACGACGCACTCGCCCTGCGTGGTGTCACCGCGTACGTCGGATCCGGTCGGCAGCCGCACCAGCACCTTCACCGAGCCGTGCCGCTTGGTGAACACCGCGCGCAGCTTCGGGTGCCTGACCAGCAGCCGTCCGTCGGCGAAGGTGATTTCCACGTGTTCGGCGGCGTCGACGTCCAACTGCCGGGTCGGGTCGATCGGCTCGACCTGGACCACGGTGTCGGCGCGGTCGTCGGCGACGAAGCGGATGTCTCCGAGGATGATGTCGACCGTCGCCGAGATCGGCGCGGGAGTGTCGAAGGTCGGCATGGCGGTGCTCTCCTGAGGTCTGCGGGTCGGTGGGCTGCTGCTCGGCACCCACGGTCACCCGCGGTCCTGTCACCGCGCCGACTCCGCGCTGTCGTGGTGGGGCCGTGGCGGCGGTTCGGGCTGCGGCCGCCACGACCCCGGCGCGGGTGTCAGTGCGAGATGGTCAGGTTCACCCGCGACACGATGCTCTTCACCGAGCCGCGCCCGGCGAGGCAGTTGATCAGGTCGACCCCGGAGCCGACGAACACCTGGTTGACGTTGCTACCGAGGAACAGACCGGCGGTGACGGTGCCGTTGAAGGTCACCACCAGGTTCGTGCCGGACAGCGACGCGGTGCGGATGGCGTTGACCGTGGTGGTCTGGCCGGTGTTCCAGGTGATCGTGAAGTTCACGTTCAGCGTGCCGAGCACCATGGTGCAGTCGTCGAGCATGGTGATCGTCTTGGTCTCGAACCCGGAGACCAGGTTGGGCCAGCGCGGGGCGCGGCACGGTTTGTAGTTCGTGGTGCGCGACACCACGGTGGGCTGGTTCACCAGCGTCAGCGGAGGGCTGAACGTGATGGTGTTGGTGCTGCTGGGCGAGGTGCACTGCACGTCGAGCACCGCGGCGTTCGCCGGTGCGGCGGCGAACAGGGTGCCGCCGAGCACCAGCATCGCGGTGAGCGCGACACGGACGAGTCGGACCACCAGGGGCCTCCGATCTAGGGGACGGGAACGGTCGCCGATAGTCACGCTTCGACGACCACCGATACACTAAGCGTGGCCATAGATCGATAGACTGTCAGATATCGATATGCTGCGATGGCTTGAAACAATCTATTAACGTCGATATATTGTGTGCTTCGGGCGCAGCTCACTCGCTCGCCGGTGGGGCCGAGCGCACCGTGGCGCCGGCTCCGGAGCACTCCGGGGTCGGCGCCACGAGTGTGCGCGGGGTGTGGCTCAGCTCGCGCCGGGTGCGCCCAGCAGCGCGAGCACCCGTACCGCCGAGGTGCCCAGCCCCGACGGCAGCGGCAGGATCGCCGGAGCGTGCTCGGACATGCCCGGGCTGCGCTGCGACATGCTGGCGGGGGAGTAGCGCACGCACTCCTCGTGCCAGCGCAGGATGCCCGACATCCAGTCCTTGAGCTGGTCGGCGTACACCGTCAGCCGCCGCTTGACCTCCTCGTCCAGCCCGAGCTGGTCGCACATGGCGGGCAGCTCCACCGACACGATGTGCTCGAACTGCCGCATGCGCTCGGCCATCAGGCGCGCCACCAGGTCACGGGCCTCGAAGCGGTCGCACCCGAGGAAACGTTCGAGCACGAACACCAGGTTGTGGACCTCGCCCTCGTACTCGATCTCCTTCTGGTACGAGAACAGGTCGTTGGTGAAGCACGCGTAGTCCTGCGCCGCGTGCTCCAGCTGCTGGATCACCCGGTTCTCGTAGACCTCGTCGGGCACCAGCCCGTCGTGCGCCAGCCGGCACAGGCTCATGGTCATGTCCGAGCCGAACGTCGCCCGGCGCATCTCCACGTAGTCCACCGGGTCGGGCACCCGGTTCTGGATCTGGTTGGCCAGCTCCCATACCCAGGACGCGGTCATGTCCTCGACCGACTGGCGGAAGCGCGCCCGCGCGCCGGGCGCCATCGGCCCGGCGGTGCGCCGCCACAGGTCCGCCAGCCCGCGTTCCAGCGGGGTCAGCGGCTCCGGTGCCGACCCGCCGTCCAGCGGCATGAACAGCGCCAGCCTGGCGTTGGCGGCCTTCGCCCCGAGGAAGTCCCGGGTGCGGCCGAACTGCAGCGGGAACAGGTCGTCGCCGTAGGTGCCCCAGGTGAGCCAGTTGGACGAGACCTCCAGCTCCTCCGGCGTCGCGTCGGCATGGATCATCGCCGCGCAGTGCGGGAAGTCGAACCCGGCCAGCGCCTGCTCGGTCCACAGCCCGTGCACGCCGGTGCCCGGCACCGGGTCGAGCATGCCCATCTCGCGGCCCCAGGCCACCGTCTGCCGCCGGGCCCGCGCCAGGTGCGGGCTGGTCCGCGGGCGGTACGGCATGTGCAGCGCCGGGATCGGCAGGTGACCCGGCTGCCGCCCGAGCGGCACGTGGACGTACTGCCCGAACAGCGTCGGCAGCCCCGGGGCCAGCACCGCGGCCGGACCCTCGGCGCGCGGCGTGATCTTCGTGTAACGGCTGGACCGGGCGTGCCACTCGTGCCCACCCGCCTGCCAGTCCTGCAGCCCCTTCGCGTACAGGGCCACCGCGAGCTGCTCCGGCGGCGTGACCGCGTGCTCGGCGTACAGCACCGGCAGCTCGGTCAGCGCGGTGTGCTCGAACTGGTGCAGGCGCGAGGTGAGCAGCTCGCCGACCAGGTCGCCGGCGCGCTGGGTGGGCACGTCGAGGAACCTCTCCAGCACCAGCACCGCGTTGGAGTTCTCGCCCTCCTCGGCGACCTCCCGCTGGTACGAGAACAGGTCGTTGCGCAGGTGCACCGCGTCGGCGAAGGTGTCCCGCAGCACCTGCAGCGGCCGCAGGCCGGCCAGCCGGTCGGGCACCTCGGCCCCGCAGGCGTACTCGACCAGGTTCGCCGACCAGGGCGCGCCGCCGACCCGCCGCCGCATCTCGATGTACTCGATCGGGTTGGCGATGCGGTGCCGGTTGATGTTGTCCAGCTCCCACATCGACTCGACCATCAGGTTGTGCGTGCTGGCGACGAAGCGCCGCCGCCACCCGTCGGACATGTGCGGGATGGTGCGGGCCCACAGGTCCGCCAGCCCCGCCTCGGCCGGGTTGAGCGGTTCCGGCGGCGTCTGGCCCGGCTCGGTCATGAACAGTTCCAGCCGGTCCAGGTACTCCTGCGCCCCAGCGAGGTCGCGGTCGTACTTGAACGACTCGAGGAAGTGGTCGTCGAAGAAGAAGACCCATACGTACCAGTCGGTGACCAGGTCCAGCGCCGCCTCGTCGCAGTCCGGGTGGGTGTACGCGCACATCAGCGCGTAGTCGTGCTTGTTCAGCTTCTCCAGGTCCCACACCGGTTCGCCGGACGGGCCGGGGGCGTCGAGCATCCCCATCTGCTTGGCCCAGGCGTTCGAGTGGTCCCGGGCGTGCCGCTCGTGCGGGTTCAGCCGCGCCGGGTGGGGGAGGTAGAAGTCGGGCAGGACGAACGCTTGCATCACCGTCTCCTGACGTGTTCCTGGCGATGACGTGCAGGTGCCGGCCGCGGCTGCCACGACTCTATAGGGATACGTCCGTTTTGAGTAGATGGTGAATTCGGTCGCTCGGGCGAAACGGAGAGGTCCGTCCGCAGAGATTTAAGTAGGGTGATCGGACGTGAAGAGACACATCGCGTTCACCCATCTGCGCAACTTCCGCGACCTCGGTGGATACACCGGACACGAGGGGAGGGCCGTGCGCTGGGGGCGGCTCTACCGGTCCGACGCGCTGTCCAAGATGGACGACGAGGACTGGGCGCGGTTCCTCGAACTGGGCGTCGGGACCGTGATCGACCTGCGGTACCCGTTCGAGATCGCCCGGCGCGGGCGGGTGCGCCAGCACGATGGGCTGGCTTACCACAACCTCAGCGTGGAGCACCGGCCGTACCGGCAGGCGGAACTGGGCCCGGAGGTGGCGGTCGGGCCGTTCCTCGCGGGCAAGTACGCCGAGGTCGCGCAGGACGGGGTGGTGGAGCTGCGGCAGGCGCTCGATGTGATCGTTGAGGCCGAGGACGCGCCCGTGGTGTTCCACTGCGCCTCCGGCAAGGACCGCACCGGCGTGCTCGCCGCCCTGGTGCTGACCCTGCTGGACGTGTCCGACGAGGTCATCGCCGAGGACTTCGCGCTGACCGAGTTGGCCACGCCGGGGCTGGTCGCGGACATCACCGCGCAGATGGGCGTTCCGCCGGTGTGGCCCGGTTACGGTCGCGCCCCGACCGAGGTGATGACGCTGTTCCTCGCCTGGGCTCGTGAGCAGCACGGCTCCCTGCGCGGCTACGCCGAGCAGCGCCTCGGCATCGACGACGCCTACATCACCCGCCTGCGCGCCAACCTCCTGGAGCCCTGACACGCGTTCCGCCGCCCCGTCTTCTGATCGACGTTGGCCTATCTCATCGAATTCAAGTCGCGTAAATTCGACGAGATAGGCCAACGTCTATGAAAATCGGGGTGGTGAGTGGGCGTCCCCGGTCCGTGTGGCGGGTCAGGGGGTGAGGAGTTTGCGGACCTGGTCGGGGCCTACGGCGAGGAGCAGGGTGGGCAGGCGCGGGCCGGTGTCGCGGCCGACGAGCAGGTGGTAGAGCAGGGCGAAGAACTCGCGCTGGGCGACCTTGAGCTCGGGCGTCGGCTTGACGTCCATGGGCAGGCCGAGGCGGGTCTTCGGGACGCCGTACACCAGGGTGGTCAGGCCCTCCAGGGACCAGTGGTCGTCCAGGCCGGCCAGCAGCAGGCGCAGCGACTCGCGCTGGTCGTCGTCGAGCTTGCCCAGCAGGGTCGCGTCGGGCTCGGCGAGCACACGGGTGCGCTGCTCGGCGGGCACCTGGGTGGTGATCCAGTGCTGGGCGCGGTCCAGGCGCGGGCGGGTCTCGTCGAGTGAGGCGACCGGGTCGGCCGGGTCCAGGTCGTGCAGGATGCGCAGGGTCTGCTCCGGGTCGCCGGTGGTGATGTCCACGATCGAGGCCAGCGTGCGGTACGGCAGCGGGTGCGGCGTCACCGGCAGCGGGCCCGCGGCGGTGCCGACGGCCCGGCTGTGCGCGGCGGTGTCGGCGGCGTTCGCGGCGCCCTCGGCGACCTTGCGGCCCAGGGTGTCCCACTCGTCGTAGAGGCGCTGGATCTCCTGGTCGAACGCGATCTTGAACGCCTGGTTCGGGCGGCGGCGCGCGTAGAGCCAGCGCAGCAGCGGCGGCTCCATGATCTGCAGCGCGTCGGCCGGGGTCGGCACGCCGCCCTTCGAGCTGCTCATCTTCGCCATGCCGGAGATGCCGACGAAGGCGTACATCGGGCCGATCGGCTGCTGGCCGCCGAACACCTCGCCGACGATCTGCCCGCCGACCTGGAACGAGGAGCCGGGGGAGGAGTGGTCCACGCCCGACGGCTCGAAGACGACGCCCTCGTACGCCCAGCGCATCGGCCAGTCGACCTTCCACACCAGCTTGCCGCGGCGGTGCTCGGACAGCAGCACCGTCTCGGTGTGCCCGCACTGGCAGGTGTAGGACAGCTCGGTCGTCTCGTCGTCGTAGGCCACGACCGTCGTCAGGTCCCGGTCGCAGACCGAGCAGTACGGCTTGTACGGGAAGTAGCCCGTCGCGCCGGTGCCGTCGTCCTCGGCGGCCGCGCCGGAGCCCTCGGCGGCCTCCTGCGCCGCGGCGGCCTCGTCCTCGTCGAGCTTGCCCTGCTGCGGCGCGCCCGAGCCGGTCCGGCCCTTGGTGCGGTAACGGTCCAGCACCGCGTCGATCTTGCCGCGCTCGCGCATGGCCAGCAGGACCTGCTCCGTGTACGCGCCCGAGGTGTACATCTCGGTCTGGCTGATGCCGCGGTACTCCACGCCCAGCTGCGCCAGCGACTCGATCATCGAGGCCTTGAAGTGCTCCGCCCAGTTCGGGTACGCGCTGCCCGCCGGGGCCGGCACCGAGGTCAACGGCTTGCCGATGTGCTGGGCCCAGGACTCGTCGATGCCCGCCGGCACCTTGCGGTAGCGGTCGTAGTCGTCCCAGCTGATGATGTGCACGACCTCGTGCCCGCGGCGGCGGATCTCGTCGGCGACCAGGTGCGGGGTCATCACCTCGCGCAGGTTGCCCAGGTGGATCGGGCCCGACGGGCTCAGGCCGGACGCGCAGACGATCGGTTTGCCCGGAGCGCGACGCTCTGCCTCGGCGATGACCTCGTCAGCGAAGCGGGAGACCCAGTCGGCCTCCGGGTTTGCGGCCACGATCGGCACGTCCTTCCAAGAGAAAGCGAACTGGCCCCATTCTCCCGGATCGGCCCAGCGAGTTTTCCGACGCCCCTACCCACCCGTGATCGGCGGCCCGTACCCGGCCGCGTCCGCCAAGGGCCGCCGAACCGGCGCGCGGCAAGCCAAGGTCGTCGGCCTGCCCGCGCGGCACGCCAAGATCGTCGGACTTGCCGGGCACCTGTGCGTATCTTGACCGCCCATTCGCCCACCTGCCAGGCAAGTCGAACGACCTTGGTGCGCTCCGCGCCCCGTACGCGCGCTCGCGCCACGCGATCGCGCGCTTCGCGCGGGCAGGGCGGGCCAGGTCAGGGCGGGTCAGTTGACCAGGGCGTGGGCGGGCAGGACCACAGAGGCGGCGATGCCGCGGTCGCCCGCGGGCTCCAGTTCGACGCGCATCTCGTGGCGCTGGGCGAGGCGGCTGACCACCTCGATGCCCATCTGGCGGCACGTGGCGGCGGTGATCGGGCTCGGGTGGGCCAGCCGGTGGTTCAGCTCGCGCAGCCGCTCCGCGCCGATGCCGATGCCCCGGTCCTCGATGAGCAGCACCGCCCGGTCGGCCACCCGGCGCGCCTCGACCAGCACCGTGCTGTCCGGCGGGGAGAACGCGGCGGCGTTGTCGAACAGCTCCGCCAGCAGGTGCACCAGGTCGTTCACGGCCGGGGCGACCACGGCCAGGCTCTCGTCGATCACGCCGAACTCGATCCGGCGGTAGTCCTCGACCTCGGACCGGGCCCCGTGCAGCACGTCGACCAGGCTGACCGGCTCCCGCCGGATCCGGGCGGACTCGCCCCCGGCGAGCACCAGCAGGCTTTCGTCGTTGCGGCGCATCCGGATGGCGAGGAAGTCGAGTTCGAAGACGTCCTTCATGCGGTCGGCGTCCGGTTCCACCTGCTCCATGCGGTCCAGGCAGCTGATCAGCCGGTCGACCATCGCCTGCGAGCGCCGGGAGAGGTGGAACAGCATGTTGATCGTCTCTTCCTCCCCCGCGGTGGGGTCGGCTGAGCTCACCATGATGACCACTTTCCTGTGACCCGGGGTTACGGCCAATCACATATACCAGTGCAGCGCGTGCTTGGCGAGACTCAATCACGTTTCTTGCGGTCCCCGGACGGGCGGCGGAATCGGGCTTCCGGTCGACAAAGGCGTCACGGGCAGCGACGCTGGAGACATGGTTGCCGTGCCCGACCGTCATCGTGTGCGTGCCGTGCTCCTCGACGGCGACGACATGATCCTGTTCGAACGGACCCGCCCCGGCGTGCCGCGGCGCTACTGGGCGACGCCCGGCGGCGGCGTGGACCGCGGCGACGCGAACCTGCTGGCCGCGCTCTACCGGGAACTCGACGAGGAGCTGTGCGCGGTGGTGACCCCGCCGGTGCCGTTGACCTTCGTCGACACGCGGCGCGAGGACGGCCTCTGGCAGCGCCAGCACCTGTTCGCGTGCAACCTCGTCTCGATGGACGTCGCGGGCCGCTACGGCGCCGAGTTCGGCGACCCCGCCAAGGGCACGTACGACGTGGTGCGGGTGCCGTTCACGGCCGAGGCCATCGGGGACCTGAACATGCAGCCCGAAGGGGTGGCGGCCTACCTGATGACGGCGGTCGACCAGGTGTGGCAGGCCGCCCAGGACGGCCGGGCGAGCTACAGCGTGTCCTTCGCGTCCGGCACCCCGGCGGAGTCCCTGCGCCAGGCGCTGCACGAGGCGTACGGGCTGGACCCGGCAGAGGTCTTCACCGGCACCGCTGAGGACCTGATGGCCGCCGCCGACGTGCGCGCCACCGTGTGGATCAACCCCGACGCCGGCGACCCCCGGTATGGCTGCGAACTCAGCGCCGGCGACTCCCTCGCCCGCGCCACGGGCGTCAGCGAACTGGAACTCGCCACCCACCTGTGCCGCCTGACCGCCACCACCGCCCTGGTCACCGACACCCCCCTCCACAGCTGGCTCATCACCCCCGACGGCGACTACCACCACTCCCACGCCCTCCGCCCCTGACGAAGGAAGGGCACCTTCACATCGCCATACGTAGAGGAAGGGCACCTTCTTAACATCGAACGTGCCGTGAGCTGCGGTTGTGCGGCGACAGCGGTGCGGGGCGGGGTGAGTCAGGTGGTGACGCGCTGCGGGCCCGCGTACACGTTCATGGTCTGGCCGCGCAGGAAGCCGACCAGCGTCATGCCCGCCTCGGCGGCCAGGTCGACGGCGAGCGTGCTCGGCGCGGACACCGCCGCCAGCACGCTGATCCCGGCCATCCACGCCTTCTGGGTCAGCTCGAAACTGGCCCGGCCGGACACCAGCAGCACGTGCCCGGCCAGCGGCAGCCGCCCGGCCCGCAGCCGCATGCCGATGAGCTTGTCGACCGCGTTGTGGCGGCCCACGTCCTCGCGTATCCCGATCAGCTCGCCGTCGGGCGTGAACAGGCCCGCCGCGTGCAGCCCGCCGGTGCGCTCGAAGGTGCGCTGGGCGGCCCGGAGCCGGTCGGGGAGCAGGGCCAGGACACGGGCGTCGACGGTGACCGGGTCGGCGGCCACGTCGTGCGGGGAGCGGGTGCGGATGGCGTCGATGCTGGCCTTGCCGCATACGCCGCACGAGGACGTGGTGTAGAAGTTGCGCTCCGTCCCCGCGGCGGGGGGCGGCACGTGGTCGGCGAGCACGACGTCGACGACGTTGTACGTGTTCGCGGGTGTGGGCTCCTCGTCGGGTTCCTCGATCACGGCCGGACCGCCGGCCCGGACCGTCGCCGCGCCGTCGGCGCCGATCGCCGCCGAGCTGCCGGCCGCCCGCGAGCCGCCCGTGCGCGGCCCGGCGGCACGTGGGTCCGCCGCCCGCAGCCCCGCCGCAGCTCCCGCTCCGCCGATGTTAAGAAGGTGCCCTTCCTCTACGGATTTGGTTTGGAAGGTGCCCTTGCTTTCGCCCGCGCCGGCGCAGAGTTGGGCGGTGAGGATGTCGGTGGGGGCGGTGATGACGCCTTCGGTGAGGAGGAAGCCGAGGGCCAGGTCGAGTTCGTCGCCGGGGGTGCGCATGGTGACGGCGAGCGGCGGGCGGGGGCCGCGGCGGTGGCCGACGCGGATCTCCAGGGGTTCCTCGGCGGCCAGGGTGTCCTGGCGGCGTACGGGGGCCGACCCGCCGAGGTCGATCCGGGTCACCTGCCTGCGGTCGCTGGCCCGGCCCATCAGACGGGCCGCAGCCGGACGATGATCTGCTTCGAGGTCGGCGTGTTCGATCCGGCCGCCGTGGAGTCCAGCGGCACCAGCACGTTCGCCTCGGGGAAGTAGGCGGCGGCGCAGCCGCGCACCGTCGGGTACGCGATGACGCGGAACGACGGCGCGCGCCGCTCCCCGTCGGCCCACTCCGAGATCAGGTCGACCGTCGAGCCGTCGGCGATGCCGAGTTCGGCCAGGTCGTCGGGGTTGACGAAGACCACCCGCCGGCCGGCCTTGACGCCGCGGTAACGGTCGTCGAGGCCGTAGATGGTGGTGTTGTACTGGTCGTGGCTGCGCAGGGTCTGCAGCAGCAGGCGGCCCGGGGGCACGGTCAGCACTTCGAGCGGGCTGACGGTGAACCGCGCCCTGCCGTCCGGGGTGGGGAAGCTGCGGCTGTCGCGGGGCGGGTGCGGCAGGGTGAACCCGGCCGGGGTGCCCACCTTCGCCTCGAAGCCGTCGAAGCCGGGCACGGTCTGCTCGATCAGCGCCCGGATCGCCCGGTAGTCCCGCGCGTACGACTCCCACGGGATCGTCGACTCCGGCAGCACCGCGCGGGCCAGCCCGCACACGATGGCGACCTCGGAGAGCAGCATGGGCGAGGCCGGGTCGAGGCGGCCGCGCGAGGCGTGCACGTTCGACATCGAGTCCTCGACGGTGACGAACTGGTCCCCGGCGGCCTGGGTGTCCCGCTCGGTACGGCCCAGCGTGGGCATGATCAGCACGGTCTGCTCGTCGGCGGTGACCACGTGCGAGCGGTTGAGCTTGGTGGACACGTGCACGGTCAGCGTGCAGCGGCGCAGCGCCGCCTCGGTGACGTCGGTGTCGGGGCTGGCCGCGGCGAAGTTGCCGCCGACCGCGACGAACACCTTCGCGTGGCCGTCGCGCATGGCCCGGATCGCCTCGACGGTGTCGTGCCCGCGTCCGGTCGGCATGGCGACACCGAGCCGCTCACCCAGCTTGCCGAGCCACGTCGGCGGCTCGTGCCAGATGCCCATGGTCCGGTCACCCTGCACGTTGGAGTGACCGCGCACCGGGCACAGGCCCGCGCCCGGCTTGCCGATCATGCCGCGCAGCAGTTGCACGTTGACGACTTCCCGGATCGTCGCGACGGCGTCGCGCCCCTGGGTGAGCCCCATGGCCCAGCAGACCACGGTCGCCTCGGACGCGGCGAACAGCCGCGCCGCGGCCTCGATCTCGTCGGCGCTCAGCCCGGTCGCGCGGGCCACCAGGTCCGCGTCCACCTCACGCACGGCGGCGGCATAAGCCTCGAACCCCGAGGTGTACGCCGTGACGAACGCCTCATCGACGGCTCCCCACGCGACCAGCTTCGCCCCGATCGCCTGGAACAGTGCCAGGTCACCGCCGACCCGGATCGGCAGGTGCAGGTCGGCCAGCGCGGTGCCGGAGCCGACGAGGCCGGAGACCTTCTGCGGGTTCTTGAACCGCATCATCCCGGCCTCGGGCAGCGGATTGATCGAGATGATCTTCGCGCCGCGCTGCTTGGCCTTCTCCAGCGCGGCGAGCATGCGGGGGTGGTTGGTGCCGGGGTTCTGGCCGACCACCGCGATGAGCTTCGCCTCGTGGATGTCGTCGAGGGTGACCGAGCCCTTGCCCATGCCGATGGTCGCGCCCAGCGCCACGCCCGACGACTCGTGGCACATGTTGCTGCAGTCGGGCAGGTTGTTGGTCCCGTACGCCCGCGCGAACAGCTGGTAGAGGAACGCGGCCTCGTTCGAGGTGCGCCCGGAGGTGTAGAACAGCGCCTGGTCCGGCTCGATCGCCTTGAGGTGCTCGGCGGCCAGCGCGAACGACTGCTCCCAGCCGAGCGGCCGGAAGTGCGTCGCGCCCGGGTGCTTGACCATCGGGGTGGTCAGCCGGCCCTGCTGGCCCAGCCAGTAGTCGCTGCGTCCGACCAGCTCGGCGATCGGGTGCGCGGCGAAGAACTCCGGGGTGATCCGGCGCAGGGTGGCCTCCTCGGCCACGGCCTTGGCGCCGTTCTCGCAGAACTCGGCGGTCGCGCGGTGCTTGGGGGCCGGCTCCGGCCAGGCGCAGCCGGGGCAGTCGAACCCCTCGGCCTGGTTCACCTTGAGCAGGGTGAGCGCGGTGCGGCGTACGCCCATCTGGTTGACGGCGGCCGCCAGGCCGTGCCCCACCCCGGGCAGACCCGCCGCGGCGGCCTTGGGGCCGCGCACAGTGAGATTCCGGTCACCGACATCGTCGCGTGGGGGCTTCTTCGCCATACCTCAAACGATCTCACGTCCGCGGTGCGTCGCCGAGTGTGGTGCAGGTCTAACCTGAGTCGTTCGCCGGTACCCCGACCGGCGACGTCCCTGCTGGGGAGGATGATCATGAAGGATTGGATCGCCGGCCTGCTGGCCGTGCTGGGCACCCTGCTCGTCCTGGCCGGAGCAACGGTCACCGTGGTCAAGACGCTCACCCCCGACCCGGCCGGCGCCGCGGCCGGCACGGACCCGCTGGGCGGGACCGCCACCACCAACGGCAACAGGTTCTCGCGCTGGCTGCACCGCATCAACGCGGCCGACCGGCTCATCGGCTGGGGCGTGATCCTGCTCGCCCTGGGCGCCGTCGCGGCCGGTGCGATCGAGTTCAACCTCGGCGCGTCGGCCGGAACACGCTGAGCTGCGCACTGTCCAATACGAATGGCCCGGCCTGAGAATGCCGGGCCATTCGTATAGATGGCTCGGCGCGCCTGGGCACCCCGTGCTCCGAGGCCGCCTGCGAAGGATTATTCTGCCTCCGAGGTACGCCTCGAATGATCAATCCGGGTGACGGCGCGAGAGTGGGGCGCGGCAGCCGGGCCAGCTACAGGAGGCCAGACGTGACCACCGTCGCACCGCAGCCGATCGCGACCCGGCCCTACCCCGTGCGCAAGCAGGTCAAGGGTTCCGCGATCGCGCGCCTGCTGCGCACCACGGATGCGAAGCAGATCGGGATCATGTACATGGTCACCGCCTTCGTGTTCTTCCTGATCGGCGGCCTGATGGCGCTGCTCATGCGCGCCGAGCTGGCCGCGCCGGGCATGCAGTACCTCTCCCCGGAGCAGTACAACCAGCTGTTCACGATGCACGGCACGATCATGCTGCTGTTCTTCGCGACGCCGATCGTGTTCGCGTTCGCGAACTTCGTGGTGCCGATCCAGATCGGCGCGCCGGACGTGTCGTTCCCGCGGCTGAACTCCTTCGCCTACTGGCTCTACCTGTTCGGCGCGAGCCTGGCGACCGCCGGGTTCATCACGCCGGGTGGCGCCGCCGACTTCGGCTGGTTCGCGTACGCGCCGCTGAACGACGCGATCAACTCGCCCGGCATCGGCGCGGACATGTGGATCGCCGGTCTGGTGCTGTCGGGTCTGGGCACCATCCTCGGGGCGGTCAACATGATCACGACGATCCTGACCCTGCGCGCGCCCGGCATGACGATGTTCCGTATGTCGATCATGACCTGGAACATCCTGGTCACCAGCCTGCTCGTCATCATGGTCTTCCCGCTGCTGGCCGCCGCGCTGCTGGCCCTGCTGGCCGACCGCCGCCTCGGCGCGCACGTGTTCGACCCCGCCACCGGCGGCCCCATGCTGTGGCAGCACCTCTTCTGGTTCTTCGGTCACCCTGAGGTGTACATCGTCGCGCTGCCGTTCTTCGGCATCATCTCCGAGGTCATCCCGGTCTTCAGTCGCAAGCCGATCTTCGGTTACACCGGTCTGGTCGCCGCGACCCTGCTGATCGCCGCCCTGTCGATGAGCGTGTGGGCGCACCACATGTTCGCCACCGGCCAGGTGCTGCTGCCGTTCTTCTCGTTCCTCAGCTTCCTGATCGCCGTGCCCACCGGTATGAAGTTCTTCAACTGGATCGGCACCATGTGGCGAGGGCAGATAACGTTCGAGACACCGATGCTGTTCGCCATCGGCTTCCTCGCGATCTTCCTCTTCGGCGGCCTGTCGGGCGTGCTGCTGGCCAGCCCGCCGATCGACTTCCACGTCTCGGACTCGTACTTCGTCGTCGCGCACTTCCACTACGTGCTCTTCGGCACCATCGTGTTCGCGGTGTACTCCGGCGTGTACTTCTGGTTCCCGAAGATGTTCGGCCGGATGCTCGACGAGAAGCTCGGCAAGGTGCACTTCTGGCTGACCGTGATCGGCTTCAACTGGACCTTCCTGGTGCAGCACTGGCTGGGCGCCGAGGGCATGCCCCGCCGGTACGCCGACTACCTGCCGAGCGACGGCTTCACCTTCCTGAACGCCTTCTCCACCGTCGGCGCGTTCATCCTCGGCGCCTCCACGCTGCCGTTCCTCTACAACGTGTGGAAGTCGTACCGCACCGGCCCGCTGGTGACCGTCGACGACCCGTGGGGCCACGGCAACTCCCTGGAGTGGGCGACCAGCTGCCCGCCGCCGCTGCGCAACTTCGACCGCATGCCCCGCATCCGCTCGGAGCGCCCCGCCTTCGACGCCAAGTTCCCCCACCTGGCGGTCAGCACGGGCACCAAGGCCCCGGTCATCGAGGCCCCCAGCTACTCCCACGGCCGCCACGGCGGCGACCACGAGGTCTAGCCCCCCACCGCCCACCCCGGGGCCCGGTCCGCACCAAGCGGCCGGGCCCCGGCTTTTTCGCGTTGATCATGAACTTAAGGGCGTGTTCGACGGCGTGTCGCTCCCTTAACTTCATGATCACCGCTGTGGCCGGGCAGGGCGGGCGTTCGAGACTGCGGCAGGGCGGCGGATGGAGTTGCCGAGGGACGGTTGGGGCAGGATGGAGCCATGCCGGAAGGGGACACCGTCTGGAACACCGCCAAGCTGCTGCGCGACGGGCTGGAGGGCGCGGAGCTGACCGGGTCGGACTTCCGCGTGCCGCACCTGGCCACCGTCGATCTGACCGGCTACCGGGTGGCCGACTCGCTGAGCCGGGGCAAGCACCTGCTGCTGCGCGTGGTCTCGCCCCAGCACCGCGAGCTGACGCTGCACTCGCACCTGCGCATGGAGGGCGCCTGGCGGGTGTACGCCCCCGATGAGCGCTGGACCGCCCGCCCCGCGTTTCTGATCCGGGTCGTGCTGCGCACCGCGAAGTCCGTCGCCGTCGGTTACCACCTGCACGATCTCAAACTCGTGCCGACCGCGCGGGAGCCGGAGCTGGTCGGCCACCTCGGCCCGGACCTGCTCGGGCCCGACTGGAACCCGGAGGAGGCGATACGGCGGCTGTCGGCCGACCTCGCCCGCCCCATCAGCGATGCGCTGCTCGACCAGCGCAACCTCGCCGGGATCGGCAACCTCTACCGGTGCGAGCTGCTGTTCCTGCGCGGCGTGTGGCCGTGGACGCCGGTCGGCGACGTGCCGGACCTGCCGGGCATGGTGACCCTCGGGCAGCGGCTGCTGGCGGCCAACCGGGGTCGCTGGACCCAGTCCACCACCGGCTCCCTGCACCGCGGCGAGACGAGCTACGTGTACGGCCGCCGCGCCCAGCCCTGCCGCCGCTGCAACGGCCCGATCAGCAAGCGGGACGGCGACGGCGAGCGGATCACCTACTGGTGCCCCCGCTGCCAGCCCGAACCCGCCAACCTTGTTAGGAAGGGCACCTTCCACAACGCATAGCGATGTGAAGGTGCCCTTCCTTCGCGCGGGGCGCGGTGCCCTCCGCCGGGGAGGGGGCTGGTGGTCAGCGGTGGGCGGCGGCGGCGTGGGTGGGGTCGGTGGCGGGGTCTGCGGCGGGGATGGTGGAGCCCGCGCCGGAGATGGCCGCGTCGGCGATGAGTGCGCCGTCCCAGTCGGCGGCCGGGGTCGCGGGCACCGGTTCGGCAGGGCGGGAGCCGGCGCCGGCCAGTCGCCAGAAGGGGAGGGCGATGAGGGCCAGGAGCAGGCCGGCGCTGCCGGTGGCGGCGAAGGCCCAGGCGGGGCCGTACGCGTCGATGATGGTGCCGGCGAACGGCGCGCCCGCGGCGACGCCGACGGTCAGCGCGGTGCCGTGCAGGCCCATCGCCTCACCCCGGGCTCCGGCGGGCACCCACTGGCTCATCGTGTCGATGGTGGCCGACAGCGACGGCGCGCACAGGACTCCGGCCGGGATCAGCGCCAGCAGCAGCCACCACCAGCCGCCGCCGACCAGGCCGAGCGGGATGGTCAGCGCGCTCATGAGGCCCGCCAGCAGCAGCGGCGAGATGCTGCGGTGCAGCGCGCCGTAGACGAAGCCGCCGATCAGGGAGTATCCGCACCAGACGGCGATGACCAGGCCGATCCAGGTCTCCTGACCGCTGCCCTTGAGCGTGGCGATGAGCGTCAGGTCGGTGGCGGTGAGCACGAACGTCAGCACCGCGGTGATCGACAGCAGCGCGAACAGGCGCGGGCGCAGCCACTGCCGGCGCGGCACCGCGGCCTCCGGGGCGGCCTGCTCGGCCGCGGAGCGGGTGGGCGGGTTGAGGGCGATCAGGGCCAGGCCCGCGCCGACCACGCCGATGCCGACGGCGTACATGGTGGGGCGGCTGCCGAAGGCGGTCACCGCGGCGACGGCGGCGGCCGGGGCGAGCATGTAGGACAGCTCGACGGCCATGGAGTCCAGGGCGAAGCCGGGGCGGCGCTGGTCGGCGGGGATGAGCGCGGCGATGCACTGCCGGACGAGGCTGAACACGGGCAGGCCGAGCACGCCCGCGACCAGCGCGCCGACCAGCAGGGTGTGATAGTCGAGCTGGGGCGCGATGCTCCAGAACAGCGCCTGGGCGGCGGTGGTGACGATCAGCACGGGGCGCAGGCCGTGCCGGTCGAGCAGCCGCCCGGCGAGCGGGGAGCCGATCGCGGAGCCGAGGGTGGAGGCGGTGCCGACGAGACCGGCCTGGGCGTAGCCGAGGTGCATGGTGTTGACCACGTGCAGGGTCAGCACGATGCCGGCCGCGATGACCGGGACACGAGCCACCAGCCCCACCAGCATCAGTGCGCGTACGCCGGGGAGTCCGAGGATCTTGCGGTAAGGCTCGATGGTCACTTTGGTCTTTACCTCCGCGCCCATCCTGCCCGAGCCCCCCGACACCGCGTCAGTGATTAACGGCTGCGTATGGGGTTATCTCCGTCACCACCGGAACGCAAAGGCGGCGGCCCGCCGGAACCCGGAGGTTCCGACGGGCCGCTGGTCTCGCTGGATCAGGCGAGGCCGTTCTTGATCGCGGTGATCAGCTCACCGTTGGAGGTGTCGCCGAACAGCTCCCAGAAGAAGGCGCCGGCCAGGCTCTGGTTCTTGGCCCACGTCATCTTGCCCTGGATCGTCGCCGGGGTGTCGTAGCTCCACCACTGCCCGCCGCTGAAGCAGTAGGCGGTGCCGCCGACGGTGCCGTTGGCCGGGCACGAGGTCTTCAGCTTGTGGTAGTCCTCGTTGCCGGCCTCGTAGGTGCCCGGGGCCGCGCCGGTGGCCGAGCCGCCGGGGGCGGCCTGGGTGACGCCGGTCCAGCCACGGCCGTAGAAGCCGATGCCGATGAGCAGCTTGCTGGCCGGCACGCCCTTGGCCTTCAGCTTCGCGATGGCCGCCT
Source organism: Catellatospora sp. NPDC049111 (assembly GCF_040648615.1). Classification (NCBI taxonomy): domain Bacteria; kingdom Bacillati; phylum Actinomycetota; class Actinomycetes; order Micromonosporales; family Micromonosporaceae; genus Catellatospora; species Catellatospora sp. NPDC049111. The sequence goes on from NZ_JBEZEB010000002.1 coordinate 272,986, forward strand.
CGGTGCAGAAGCCCGCCTGCGGGATGCCCGCGTAGCAGTTCAGCGGCGAGTGCGGGGCCGTGGGGCCCTGCGCCGCGAACGCGCCGAAGAAGTCGTACGTCATCGGCAGGTACCAGTCGACGTACTGCGCGGCGGCGGCGTAGTCGGTGGCGTCGATCTTGCCGCCGTTGCTGCCGTCCGCGGTGATCGCGGAGGTGATCAGGTTGTTCGCGCCGAAGCGGTTGCGCAGCGCCTGCATCAGGTTGCGGTACGCGAGCGGTCCGCTGCTGTCACAGGTCAGGCCGCAGGCGTTCGGGTACTCCCAGTCGATGTCGATGCCGTCGAACACGTCCGCCCAGCGCGGGTCCTCGACCAGGTTGTAGCAGGAGTTGGCGAACGCGGTCGGGTTGGCCGCGGCCTGGCCGAAGCCGCCGGACCAGGTCCAGCCGCCGAACGACCACACGATCTTCAGGTTCGGGTACAGCTTCTTGAGCTTGCGCAGCTGGTTGAAGTTGCCGCGCAGCGCGCCCGCGTCCCAGGTGTCGGCGACGCCGTCCACGCTCTCGGCCGCCGAGTAGGCCCGGTCGTAGTCGGTGTACGAGTCACCGATCACGCACTGCCCGTTGGTCACGTTGCCGAACGCGTAGTTGATGTGCGTCAGCTTCGCGGCCGAACCGCTGCTCACGATGTTCTTCACGTGGTAGTTGCGCTGGTACTGCGCCCAGTTCGTGTAGTAGCCGATGACCTTCTTGCCCGGGGTCGGGTTGGTCGGGCTGCTCGACGGGCTCGGCGGGGTGCTCGGCGACGAGCTCGGCGAGGTGCTGGGCCGGGCCGACGGGGAGCTGCTGGGGCTGGTGCCGGGTGTGGTCGGCACGACCGACGGGCTGGTGCCGGTGGCGCAGTTCGCGCCGTTGATGGTGCAGGCGGTCGGCTGGCCGGAGCCCGCCGTCACGAAGCCGAACGAGGCGGAGCCGCCGGCCGGGATGGTGGCGTTCCAGGTGCCGGTCGCGGTGCGGGTCTGGCCCGTGCCGGTCAGGTTGGCGTCCCAGAAGGAGCTGACGGTCGTGCCCGAGGGCAGCGTGAACACGAGGGTCCACGTGGCCGCCGCGCCGGTGCCGTTGGTGATGGTGTACTTGCCCTCGGCGCCGCTGCCCCAGTTGGAGGTCTGGGTGTAGGAGGCGGTGACGGTGCCTGCCGCGTTCGCCATGGTGACGGCCCCGATGGAACCGGCGACGACCATGGCTGCGGTGGCGGCTATCAGGCGGGCCCGTGTTCTGAGCATGGCTCTCCCTTAATGATTGACACCTATCCCCCCGATGCGGCCAAACATTAAGTTAACTTTCCTTAAAATGGAAGAGCGTTTACCTAAAACGTCCCTTAAGGGGCACTGAGCTGCGGTTTCATGCCGCGTTGGTGATCTCCACACCGGACTCGCGAAGCTCGGTCAGCGCGACCTCCGTCGATTCGGGAGCGACGCCCGCGGTCAGGTCGAGCAGCACGGTGGTCGCGAAGCCCTCGCGGGCCGCGTCCAGCGCGGTCGCCCGTACACAGTGGTCGGTGGCGATGCCGACCACGTCCACCTCGGTCACGTCGCGCTCGCGCAGCCAGGCGGTCAGCCCCACGCCGTTGCTTTGCCCCTCGAACCCTGAGTAGGCCGCGGCGTACTCACCCTTGAGGAAGATCGCCTCGATCCGCTCGGTGTCCAGCGCGGGGTGGAACTGCTCGCCGACGGTGTCCGCGACGCAGTGCACCGGCCAGCTGCTGGAGTAGTCCGGCGGGTTGCCGAAGTGGCCGCCCGGGTCCTGGTGGTGGTCCTTGGTCGCGACGATGTGGTCCCAGCGGCGGGGCGACGCGCCCGCGTCGGCGGCCAGGTGCGCCGAGACCCCGGCCGCCACCGCCGCGCCGCCCGTCACCGGCAGCGAGCCGCCCTCGCAGAAGTCGTTCTGCACGTCCACGATGATCAATGCGCGGGCCATGGCCGCCTCCCCGGACAGTCAACGGTGGTGCCTGTCCACCGCTGCCCATGCTGCTCCGGTCGGCGCTGTCCCGCAACGCTCAGGTGACCGGGCTCATGCTCCAGGGCCGGTGGTGGTCACGGTCACGTGCACCGCGGGGTCGCCGGCGGACAGCTTCAGGCCCTCCCAGGGGATCGTGATCAGACAGTCGCGCAGGTGGGCGCGGCTGTCGGCCAGGGTCGGCAGGTCCGCGACTAGCTCGCCGCCACGCACGAACGGGCGCTGCAGCAGCCGGTCGCCGGGCTGGGCCGGAGGCGTGGCCTGCTGTGCGAGCACGATCTCCTCGACCGCGGTGCCGGTCGGCTTGTGCCGACGGTACGCCGTCTTGCGCCCGCCGATCGTCGCCTTGTTCTCGGACCGCTTGACCACCGGGCGGCCGTCCACTTCGACCAGCTTGTAGACCAGGCCCGCGGTCGGCGCGCCCGAGCCGACAACCACCGCCGTGCCCGCGCCGTACACGTCGACCGGCTCGGCGGCCAGGGCGGCGATGGCGTATTCGTCCAGGTCGCCGCTGACGACGATCTTCACGTCCGGCGCGCCCAGCTCGTCGAGCAGCGCCCGCGACTGCGCGGCCAGCACCGACAGGTCGCCGGAGTCGATGCGCACGGCGCGCAGGCCGGGCCCGGCCACCGCGATCGCGTTGCGGATGCCCTGACTGATGTCGTACGTGTCGACGAGCAGCGTGGTCTGCTCGCCCAGCGCCGCGACCTGCGAGGCGAAGGCGGCCTTCTCGTCGTCGTGCAGCAGCGTGAAGGCGTGCGCGGCGGTGCCCGCGGTCGGGATGCCGTAGCGCAGGCCCGCGGCCAGGTTCGACGTCGACGCGAAGCCGGCCAGGTACGCGGCGCGGGCGGAGGCCACCGCGGCCTCCTCGTGCGCCCGGCGCGAGCCCATCTCGATCAGCGGGCGGCCCCGGGCCGCGGTGACCATGCGGGCCGCGGCCGCGGCGATCGCGCAGTCGTGGTTGAGCACCGACAGGATCAGCGTCTCCAGCACCACGCACTCGGCGAACGTGCCGCTCACGGTCATGATCGGGGATCCGGGGAAGAACAGCTCGCCCTCGGCGTACCCGTCGAGGTCGCCCTGGAAGCGGTAGTCGGCCAGCCAGGCCGCGGTCTGCTCGTCGACGACGCCCCGGTCGCGCAGGAAAGCGACCTCGTCCGGGTGAAATCTGAACGCGGCGAGCAGCTCCAGCAGGCGGCCGGTGCCGGCGACCACGCCGTAACGCCGGCCCACCGGCAGCCGCCGCGCGAACACCTCGAAGACGCTGCGGCGATGCGCCGTGCCGTCGCGCAGCGCTGCGCTGATCATGGTCAGCTCGTAGTGGTCCGTCAGCAGACTCGGCGCACCGGCAAACATCCTCACACCCTATGGCCTCGCCCGATCTTGTGCCGGTGTCCCCCGTGAGCTGTGGCGTGTGGCCTGGCCGCGAGCACTTCCCGCAAGATCGCCGAAGTGCTCCGCAGGACGGCACTTCCGCGTGCCTGTGTGTTGCCCGAATCAACTCGTAGGATGGGGGACGTGACCGCCGCCCCACAGACAGTTCCGGTTGATAAACCGGACATAGACGAAGCGTCGGAATTCGCCCGACCCTGGGTCACCATCGTGCACAACGATCCGGTGAACCTGATGAGCTACGTGACCTGGGTTTTCCAGCAGCTCTTCGGTTACAGCAGGGACAAGGCCGAACTGCTGATGCTCGACGTGCACCAGAAGGGCCGTGCCGTCGTGTCGGCGGGCGCCCGCGAGCGCATGGAGCACGACGCCAGCAGGCTGCACACGTACGGCCTGTGGGCCACGGTCGACAGACAGTGAGCGAGCGCGCATGACGATCTTCCGCAGAGTCGGCGCGGAATGCGTGGCGGACTTTCGCGAGGACGAGGTACGGGTGCTGCGCAAGGTCGCCGAAGAAGTCGTCGGTCTGCTGACCGACGGCTTCGATCGCGAGGACCCCGTGGTCGAGCGGCTCTTCCCCGACGTGTACCCCGAGGACGTGAAGAACTCCGCCGAGTTCCGGCGCTTCACCGAGGGCGACCTGAAGACCGCCAAGATCGACCAGGCCGGCGCGGTGCTGGCCGGGCTGCCCGAGGCCGGCAAGGGCGAGGTGCGCCTCGACCCGGAGTCCGCCGAGGCGTGGCTGCGCGCGATCAACGACGCCCGGCTCGCGCTCGGCATCCGGCTGGAGCTGACCGACGACACGGTCGTGGAGTACGAGCTGGAGGAGGCGCTGGAGCAGGACGCCGGCTCGGCCCGGGTGTTCCAGCTCAGCGTGTACTCGTACCTCGGCTACCTCCAGGAATCCCTCCTCGAGGCGATCATCGGGGCGGACTTTCGCAGGTAGCGAGTCTGGTTGGGTTCGGCCGCCGACCGCACCCGCCAGGAGCGGAAGTCCGCGTAGCGGGCGAGCGCCCGGCGGGTAAGGGAGGCTGAGAGGCCGAACCCCGCGCCCGCGGAGGCGGGCGCCATGTGATGGCGCAAGTCACAAGGGTGTTCGCGGGTGGGTGGGGATCGGTAGGCTGGTCGCCGTGCTGACCATCCACAGGGAGATCATCGAGGCGATCGTCGCCCACGCCCGCCGGGACCACCCGGACGAGGCCTGCGGCGTGGTGGCCGGTCCCGTGGGTTCGGACGCTCCACAGCGGCACATCCCGATGGAGAACGCCGAGCGTTCGACCACGTTCTACCGCTTCGACTCGACGGAGCAGCTGCGCGTGTGGCGGGAGATGGACGACCTCGACGAGGAGCCGGTGGTGATCTACCACTCGCACACGGCGACGGAGCCGTACCCCTCGCGGACCGACATCTCCTACGCGGGCGAACCGAACGCCCACTACCTTCTCGTCTCGACCCGCGACGCGCAGACGGCGGAGATCCGCTCGTTCCGCATCGTGGACGGGCAGGTGTCCGAAGAGCCGGTCCAGCTCGTTGGTGAGAGTATGGACGCCATGCGGAGCTACGAGGAGAGCGGCGACCCGCACGCCGTGCAGTCGTTCATGTTCGGGCAGAGCCCGGCGGCGGTGGACTACGAGTGTCAGCACTGAGCTGACCCGACGCCAGTCCCGACCGACCGTCCATACGACTATTTCTTCTTACAGGAGTTCTCTGCCATGGCCATCGACGTTCGCATCCCCACGATCCTGCGCTCCTACACCGGCGGCGCCAAGGCCGTCGCCAGCGCCGGGGACAACCTCGCCGAGCTGCTCACCAACCTCGACGGCGCGTACCCGGGCCTGCGCGGCCGGCTGATCACGCCCGAGGGCGGGCTGCACCGTTTCGTGAACATCTACGTCAACGACGAGGACGTGCGCTTCCTCGGCTCGCTCGACGCCAAGATCAGTGACGGCGACACGGTCACCATCCTGCCGGCCGTCGCCGGTGGCGCGTTCGGCCTCGCCGCCGCGGCCGCCGTCCTCGGCCGCTGACCTTTCCCGCCGCGACGATCTCGCGCACACCGTGGGCATACGCGCCGGTGGCTCGTTCTCGCAGGTCCGCCGTCCCGGCGGGCCTGCCGGACGATCCACCGGCGTCGTCCGTCCGGCAGGTATGTGTGAGGTCGTGGCAGGCGGCTCGCGCGAACGGAGCTGATCATGGCACGTTTTGACTCACTGCTCGACGTCTGCGGGGACACGCCGCTGATCGGGCTGCCCCGATTGAGCCCGGCTGTGCCCGAGGGCGCGCCGCCGGTGCGGCTGTGGGCCAAGCTGGAGGACCGCAACCCGACCGGCAGCGTCAAGGACCGGGCGGCCATGTACATGGTGCGCGCCGCCGAGGCCGACGGGCGGCTGCGCCCCGGCGCGACGATCCTGGAGCCGACCAGCGGCAACACCGGGATCTCGCTGGCCATGGTCGCCAAGCTGCGGGGCTACCGGCTGGTCTGCGTGATGCCGGAGAACGTCTCCACCGAGCGCATCCAGCTGCTGCGCATGTACGGCGCGGAGATCATCTTCTCGCCGGCGGCAGGCGGCTCGAACCAGGCGGTGGCGACCGCCAAGCAGATCGCGGCCGAGCACCCCGACTGGATCATGCTGTACCAGTACGGCAACGAGGCCAACGCCCGCGCCCACTATGAGACGACCGGCCCCGAGCTGCTGCGCGACCTGCCCACGCTGACCCACTTCGTGGCCGGCCTGGGCACCACCGGCACGCTCATGGGCACCGGCCGCTACCTGCGGGAGAAGAACCCCGACATCCAGATCATCGCGGCGGAGCCCCGCTACGGCGAGCTGGTGTACGGCCTGCGCAACATCGACGAGGGCTACGTGCCCGAGCTGTACGACGCCTCGGTCCTGACCCGGCGCTTCTCCGTCGGCACTCGCGACGCCGTGCTGCGCACCCGCCAGCTCGTCGAGGTCGAAGGCCTGTTCGTCGGCTTCTCCACCGGCGCCGTCGCGCACGCCGCGCTCGCCGTCGCCCACGACGCCGCCAAGAACGGCCGCCCTGCGGACGTGGCCTTCCTGGTCGCCGACGCCGGCTGGAAATACCTCTCCACCGGCGCCTACACCGGCACCCTCAACGACGCCGAATCCGCCCTCGAAGGCCAACTCTGGGCCTGACCCCGCCTTCTCGCGCGTTGATCATGACCTTATGGCACGGGTCAGCGGCGTGTCGGTGACACAACTTCATGATCGAAGAGCCCGGCCGGGTAACCGGCCGGGCTCTTTCGGTGTGGCGGATCAGATCAGGGTGGTGTAGGCGAGGGTGATGTTGGCCAGGAGGAGGACGGTGGAGACGGTGAAGAGGATGAGGGGGAGGCGGTAGCGGTGGATCGCGGCGAAGCCCGCGGCGATCGCGGCCACGCCGAGCACCCCGATCGTGAGGGCGGCGGGGGCGTACCAGGTGGGCACGTCGAGGTTCATGGCCATGGCGACGGCCAGGCGGCCGCCGGGAATGAGGCCGAGGAAGCCCAGGGCGGCGGCCCAGGCGCACAGGCCGAGCAGGCGGCCGGTACGCGGGGCGGGGTCGTCCTCGCCGGGCAGCCGGAACCGCGACGTCACGGCGGTGCGCACACGGCCTGGTGTGCGAGTGCCGTCCTGGTCGTCGGGCGCGGTGCGGGCCGACGGCATCCCGGCGTGCTCGTCACTGGCCGTGCCTGCGGGGTTGCCGGCGGTGCCGGCCGGGATCGCGGTGGCGAGGACGCCGTCGGCGTCGCGCTCGGAGTTCGACTCAGTACGCACTGTGCTCGCCAATCCTCTGCCTGACCTGCCCGTTGATCGGGCCGTGCACTGAGTGCAACGGTTTCCGGCGACCGTGCGTAACGGCAGGCTGATTACCGTGTCACGTTCGCGACATCTCGGAACGGACCGTTCCCCGGAAGGGGGGTTGGCCAAGTAGGCTGCGCAGCGTGACGGACGCGCCGATCGGCATCTTCGACTCGGGGGTCGGGGGGCTGACGGTCGCCCGGGCCATCCTCGACCAGTTGCCTCATGAACGGGTCGTCTACATGGCCGACACGGCCCACGTGCCGTACGGGCCCAAACCGATCGCCGACGTGCGCTCGTATGCCCTGGCCTGCCTGGACAGCCTCGTCGAGCGCGGCGCGAAGATGCTGGTCATCGCCTGCAACACCGCCTCCGCCGCCTGCCTGCACGACGCTCGCGAGCGTTACCGGGTGCCCGTGGTGGAGGTCATCCGCCCCGCGGTGCGACGTGCCGTCGCCGCCACGCGCAACGGCAGGGTCGGAGTCATCGGCACCACGGCTACGATCAACTCAGGGGCGTATCAGGACTCGTTCGCCGCAGCGCCGCACCTCGCGGTGACCGCTGCGGCCTGCCCGCAGTTCGTCGGGCTGGTGGAGCGGGGAGTGACGTCCGGCCGGGCGCTGCTCGGTCTGGCCAGCGCATACCTGGAGCCGCTACAGCGGGCCCAGGTGGACACGCTGGTGCTGGGTTGCACGCACTATCCGCTGCTCACCGGTGTGATCAGCCTCGTGATGGGGGATCAGGTGACCCTGGTGTCGAGCGCGGACGAGACGGCACGCGACGTTTATCGTGTCCTCGTGGAGCGCGACCTGGTGCGCCCGGACGACGCCCCGGCTCCTGCGCACGAGCTGCTGTGCACCGGCGACCAGGAGATCTTCGACCGGCTGGCGAAGCGGTTCCTCGGATCCGCGCTGGACCCTGCGGGAGCGCGGGCATGAGATTGACCGTTTTGGGCTGCGCGGGCAGCTTTCCCGGGCCGGAGTCGGCCTGTTCGGCGTACCTGGTGGAGGCGGACGGGTTCCGGCTGCTGCTCGACTTCGGCACCGGCTCGCTGTCGGCGCTGCAGCGCTACGCGAGCCTGAAGTCGGTCGACGCGATCCTGCTCAGCCACCTGCACTGCGACCACATGCTGGACGCCTGCTCGTACGTCGTGGTGCGCCGGTACGCCCCGGACGGGCCGTACCCGCCGATCCCGGTGTACGCGCCGGCGGGTGCGCCGGAGCGCATCGCGACCGCGTACAGCCTGGACGAGGGTCCGCTGGACGACGTCTACACGTTCTACGCGCTGCAGCCGGGCAGCTTCCCGATCGGACCGTTCCAGGTCAGCGTGGACCGGGTGAACCACCCGGTGGAGACGTACGGGGTGCGCCTGGAGCACGAGGGACGGGTGCTGGCGTACTCGGGCGACACCGCGGGCTGCGACGCGCTGCTGCGGCTGGCCCAGGGCGCCGACCTGTTCCTGTGCGAGGCGAGCTACCTCGACGGCGTCGACAACCCGCCGGACCTGCACCTGACCGGTGGCGAGGCGGGCGAGATCGCCACCAAGGCGGGGGTGCGCCGGCTGCTGCTGACGCATCTGGTGACCGCGTGGGGCTCGGAGGCGGAGACGCTGAACAACGCCGCCGCCACGTTCGCCGGACCCGTCGAGATCGTCCGCCCCGGTGCCCGGTACGAAGTTTGACCCCATAGGGTGGGCGCATGACCAGACCTGACGGCCGTGTAGCCGACCAGCTCCGCCCGGTCACGCTGACGCGGAACTGGAGTATGCATCCTGAGGGCTCCGTGCTGGTGGAGTTCGGCAACACGCGGGTGCTGTGCACCGCGAGCGTCACTGAGGGCGTGCCGCGCTGGCGCAAGGGCACCGGCCAGGGCTGGGTCACCGCCGAGTACGCGATGCTGCCGCGCGCCACGACGACCCGGTCTGACCGGGAGAGCGTCAAGGGCAAGGTCGGCGGGCGCACCCACGAGATCTCCCGCCTGATCGGCCGCGCGCTGCGCGCCTGCATCAACCTCAAGGCGCTGGGCGAGAACTCGATCGTCATCGACTGCGACGTGCTGCAGGCTGACGGCGGCACCCGCACCGCCGCGATCACCGGCTCGTACGTGGCCCTGCACGACGCGGTGAGCTGGCTGGCCGCCAAGAACATGCTGACCCGCAAGCAGACCGTGGAGACCACGCTGCACCGCTCGGTCGCGGCGGTCAGCGTCGGCATCATCGGCGGTGAGCCGCGGCTGGACCTGTGCTACGAAGAGGACGTGACGGCCGTCGTCGACATGAACGTGGTCTGCACCGGCACCGGCGACTTCGTCGAGGTGCAGGGCACGGGCGAGGACGGCGTCTTCGACCGCAAGCAGCTCAACGCCCTGCTCGACCTGGGCGTGGCGGGCTGCGAGACGCTGACCACGCTGCAGCGCCAGACGCTGGGCCTGCCCACGCTGGACGCGGCCGGCCTGCTGGAGGTGTTCCGCCGGTGAAGCTCCTGCTCGCCACGCGCAACGTGAAGAAGCTCGACGAGCTGCGCCGCATCCTGGCAAGCTCGCCGGAGCTGCTGAAGGTCGAGCTGGTCGGGCTCGACGACGTCCCGCCGTACGTCGAGGTCCCCGAGACCGGGCTGACCTTCGCGGAGAACGCGCTGATCAAGGCGCGCGAGGGGGCCAAGCACACCGGCCTGCCGACGGTCGCCGACGACTCGGGCCTGGCCGTGGACGCGCTCAGCGGCATGCCCGGGGTGTTCAGCGCCCGCTGGTCCGGCAAGCACGGCGACGACCGGGCCAACCTGGACCTGGTGCTGGCGCAGATCGGCGACGTGCCCGACGAGCACCGCGGCGCGGCGTTCGTCTGCGCCGCCGCCCTGGTGCTGCCCGGCGCCGGCTCCTCCCCGAACGGCCGCGAACACCTGGTCAGCGGCAAAATGGCAGGCCGCCTCCTGCGCGCCCCGCGGGGCGAGGGCGGCTTCGGCTACGACCCGATCTTCGTAGCCGACGGCAACACCCGCACCAACGCCGAACTCGAACCCGCCGAGAAGGACGCCATCAGCCACCGCGGCAAAGCCTTCCGCGCCCTCGCCGCCGTCATCGCCAAAAACCTCTCCTAGCTTGCCCTTCGGGCGACGATCTGGCGTGGGCTGTGGGTACGACACACTCGTAACGGACATATCCCCAACAGTTCGTGCAAGATCGTCGCGATCATGAGGAGCGGGGCGTGGCGGAGCGGGAGTTCAGGGCGCGGGTCTGTGTGGTGGGGAGCGGGCCGGCGGGGTTGATGCTGGCGTTCCTGCTGGCACGGCAGGGGATCGAGGTCGTGCTGCTGGAGAAGCATGCGGACTTCTTCCGGGACTTCCGCGGGGACACGATTCATCCATCCACGCTGGACGTGTTGGATGAGCTGGGGCTCGGTGAGGCGATCGCCGCGCTGCCGGGGCGGCGGGAGCCGGGGGTGGCCGTGTCGTTCGACGACGGCACGTACCGGGTCGGCGACTTCACCCGGCTGCCGAAGCCGCACAACTACCTGCTGATCCTGCCGCAGTGGGACTTCCTGGACCTGCTCGCCGCCGAGGCCGCGAAGCTGCCCGGGTTCACGCTGCTGCGCTCGACCGAGGCGGTGGACGTGCTGCGGGACCCGAGCGGGCGGGTCACCGGGGTCGCCGCGGTCGGCCCGGACGGGGTCACGGTGCGGGTGCACGCGGAGCTGACGGTGGCCTGCGACGGCCGTGCCTCGGTGATCCGGGAGAAGCTGGGGTTGGTGCCGGTGGACTTCGGCGCGCCGATGGACGTGCTGTGGTTCCGGATGTCGCGGGAGCCCGGGGATCCGGAAGGGCTGCTCGGGCGAGTCGGGCCGGGTGCGATCCTCATCATGATCGACCGGCACGACTACTACCAGTGCGGGTACGTCATCCCGAAGGGCGGCTACGCGCGGCTGCAGGCCGAAGGGCTGGACGGCTTCCGGCGCCGGGTGGCCGGGCTCGCGCCGATGGTCGCGCAGCGGGTCGGCGAGATCCGCTCGTGGGACGAGCTGCACCTGCTCACGGTGCAGGTCAACCGGCTGGAGACGTGGCACGTGCCCGGCGCGCTGTGCATCGGCGACGCCGCCCATGCGATGAGCCCGGTGGGCGGGGTCGGGGTGAATCTCGCGGTGCAGGACGCGGTCGCGACGGCCCGGCTGCTCGGGCCAAAACTGAAGACGGGCCGGCTGCGTACCGAGGATCTCGATCTGGTTCGCAAGCGCCGGATGTTCCCGACCCGGGTCACCCAGCGGGCCCAGCGGATCGCCCAGAGCCGCCTGGTCGGCGCGGTGCTTCGCGCCGACGCCACGATCAAGGCCCCCGGCGCGCTGAAACTCTTCCAGCGCTTCCCGATTCTGCAGACCATCCCGGCCCGCCTGGTCGGCCGCGGCATCCGCCCCGAACGCATCTCCTGAGGGGCGCGGTGGCTCCGCCGCCCCGCGGATCGCGGTGCGGCGAGGATCGCGGTGGGCGAGGATCGCGGTGCGGGCGAGGATCGCGGTGCGGGCGAGGATCGCGGTGCGGGCGAGGATCGCGGTGCGGGCGAGGATCGCGGTGCGGGCGAGGATCGCGGTGCGGGCG